>JADGCS010000116.1 GCA_015228875.1 Deltaproteobacteria bacterium
TCACCCTTTTTCTCATGAATATCATAGGTACCGTTAATCATCATCTATGATGATCGCAGGAAATAGCAGTTTTGGCAATAAGAACTTTGAAAAGTTTCTACCATGACGCCAGCCCTGACAATTATTAATGCAAGACGATTGATTTGAGCCCCTCGTAAACGCTTGGTCTTAAACAGAAATAATTTTTTCAATTATTTTGTTCGGTACTAACACTTTTACCGCTACGCCTTATAGGCCCTAACTGACACACCATTCATCAAAAGGATTGGTGAGGGCGATGGGCAGTCAGGTTTATTAACAATTAAACGGGAGTAACTTTATGAAAAAAAGAAAACTATTCATGCCATTCATGGCAACATTGCTGGTAATATTTTGTGCGTCCTGCGGCGACATCAAGGTCAAGGGCGATATTGACGATCATGACGTTGATGCGGTTGCAGATGCACTGGAAGATGAAAATAATAACAGCACCAACGGCGACACAAACAGCGATATGCAATACGACCAAGGATCAATAGACCCAGAACAGTCTGATGATACAGATCAAGCAGTATCATCTTATGAAGATGCAGCAGATTCAATACAATCTGATGACGTAAATCAATCCACAACAGGAATATCCGTTGACACAACAGTGTCGGTTACAACAAATATTACAAACACAACACAGGCACCCAGTACAGATACCGCTGATAACATTGAAGGATCTGATGCGTCCGAATCTAATGAATTTGAAATGTCATGCGCAAACAGAACCTTTGTGGGTACTTATGATAAACGCTATACCAACTGCGGTAATTGGCCATCCACAATTCGAATCTACAAATGTAATGGCATTGTAGATATTGAAAGAACCACGGGAACTATTATTGCCCAGGGAGAAATATTTTTGGACAACTCCATCGATTTTGTAACTTATTACAACGATCAGTTTAATGAGCCAACTCAAGAACTGGTCTGCAACTGCTACCTGTATGATGAGACCGCTTGGTATAGTTATGATTTTGAATGTAACTGCGATTTTGCAGACGGTTTAACATGCTTTATAAACTACGATAAGAAAAACTAAACCTGCCGGTACCCCGACTCGGCCTATAAATTACCCCACCCCCAAGGTGGGACCTTTCTATCGACAAAGGCAGTTAAAATGGATATAAATTTCATATTAACGGGGCCGTCTATGGACGAAGAAATAAGTAAAATATTTCAGGAATACGTTGCCAAACATAGCGATGAGACAGAGATCGACTTTACCTCGCTCTTATCACTGCATCCTGACCATCAACAGCAGTTAAAAAAGAAGATCACTGCCTATCGACTTTTGGTAGAAAACGTAAATCAAGATGGTATTGCAGTCCATAAAGATTTACCCCATGGCACAAACATTGGTGGTTGTGAATTAATAAAGGTATTAGGCAAAGGCGGAATGAGTACGGTTTATCTAGCCCATCAGATGAGCCTTGATAGACCTGTGGCCATAAAGGTTTTGCACACTCATATTACAAATGCCAATGCCTCTTTTGGTAGATTTAGCAGGGAAAGCAAAAATATCGCCAAGCTCGAACACGAAAACATCTTGCCCGTGTACGAGGTGGGCGTAGAAAATGGGCATTATTTTGTAATTACAAGTCATGTGCGCGGTGTGTCACTCGACAAGATTATTGGTTTATACAAAACAAAAAAGACCCCGCCCACACTGCAGGAAATAAATGCCCTTTTTACAAATGAATGTGTTGCAACACCCATCAGCATTTGCGAAAAACACACTGATTATTTTAGCTTTGCGCTTTATGTTATCAAAAAAATAGCCATTGCCCTTGACTACGCGCACAACAAAGGCATTATCCATCGCGATATCAAGCCATCAAACATTATTCTCAAGCCCAGCGGTGAGCCTGTTCTTATTGATTTTGGCTTAAGCCGAGATTTCAGCGAGATGGGGATGACCCAAACCGGTGATTACCTGGGGACGCCCGTCTATTCAGCACCCGAGCAACTCTTTGGCAGGCAAGATGAGGTGGATGCACAGTCAGATGTCTATTCTCTGGGGGTCACCTTTTATGAGATGGTAACCAGCAACCTGCCCTACAAGGGACAGGGTGTGCTGGATGTGGTCACCAGTGTCAAGGGCGGCAGGCAGATCAAACCCAGTTTTTATGACCCACGGATGGCAAGACCCCTTGAGCGAATAATTCTCAAGGCCATTCATCTTGATAAAAATAAAAGATACGCTAGCCTCAAGGATTTTCTCGTGGCGCTTGAGGAGATCACCCGCGATGAGTCGGCCACTCAACCAAAAGTGAGTAGACGTAGGGTGCGTGTCCTTGTGGTCTTGCTTGTCATTGTGTGTGGATTAGTGGTCATTTGGCTAGGAATGAGAAATAATCTTTGGAAGAATAAAATAGACAATTCTGAAAATGAGAGCCTTCATGAGAGAATCCAGAAAGAAGCTGAGCAGGGCGATGCTAGAGCACAGTGTCACCTTGGAGAAATGTTCCACATTGGTGAGGAGGTGCCCTTAGATATGGATAAGGCAATGTACTGGTACAATAAATCAGCTGAGCAAGGCTATGCTCTGGCCCAATACCATCTTGGCACCATCTACATTTATGGTGATGGATTACCAAGGGATTCTGAGAAAGCCCTATATTGGTACCAAAAAGCAGCAGAACATGGAAACGCTGACGCGCAATATAGCCTCGGACGAATACACTATAATGGTGAAGCAACTTCAAAAGACTTGGAAAAAGCTACATATTGGTACCAAAAAGCAGCAGAGCAAGGACATGCGGAGGCACAATATAATATTGGCTGGATGTATGTAATGGGAGAAGGTACTCCAAAAAAATTGGAGAAGGCAGTGTCTTGGCTTCATAAAGCAGCAAACCAAGGGTACTCTGATGCGCAACGTGCCATGGGATGGGTGTACGAAACAGGTGAGGGAATACCGAAGGACTTAGAAAAAGCTGTATCTTGGTACCAGAAAGCAGCGAATCAAGGTGATGCTGAAGCACAATTTCTACTTGGGGGAATGTATGAAGGTGGCAAAGGTATACAAGAAGATTTAAAAAAATCTGTGCACTGGTATAAAAAGGCAGCGGAGCAGGATCATGTCGATGCACAACATAATCTTGCTGTGATGTACTACCTCGGTAATGGAGTACAAAGGAATCTTGAAAGGACCGTATACTGGTTACAAAAGGCAGCGAGTCAAGATGATGCCGATGCCCAAGCTAAGCTTGGTGGTTTGTATAGAGATGGTGAGGGGGTTGCAAAGGATCTCACAAAATCTGCGTATTGGTACGAAAAAGCTGCAAAATTAGGGAGCATTGGTGCTCAATTTATTATTGGTTTGATACATGAGAGAGGTGATGGGATCCCAAAGGATGTGAAAAAAGCCACTTACTGGTATCAGAGGTATCAGCAGTCAGCAGACAAGAGAGATTCTAGGGTACAATATGGTTATGGTGTGATGTATGAAAATGGTTTTGGTGTACCAAAGGATATCGTCTTAGCATACGCATGGTATAACTTGGCAGCAATAGATGATGGAGAGGTTGGGGAGGAATCAAAAAAAAATCGTGATCTTTTGGAGCCCCAGCTTACAGCCCAAGAGAGATCTGAGGCCCAATCGATTTCAACAAATTGGAAAGTTGGTGAGATGTTAAGACGTGTCGTAAAATAAATTTTATGGCTAACGGGACTAAATTAAATTTGAAGTTTCTTTTTACCAAAAAAGGACGCTTAAAAAGATCAGATTTTTGGAAGTATATGGGCTGTACGTATTTCCTATCCTACATCTTTGGCTATATTGGGGTGGCTTGTTTAGCACAACTCAATATAAGTACAAAATCTCTAGATTTTATTTTGTCTCCAATGCTAATTTTGTTAACAATATTTTGGATTACAGTTAACATACGGAGATGGCATGATAGAAACAAAAGTGGGTGGTGGGTTTTGTTAGCACTCATACCCATAATCGGGGGAATTTTGACAATAATTGAATTGGGCTTCTTAAAGGGTACTAATGGGCCCAATAGATTTGGTGACGACCCATTATCGCCTGGTAGTTGAGTAGCTCTGCTAATGAGTAACGACTGAGTTATCTCAATGAACTATGATCTCATTCTGAAGGAGCGTTTACAAACTCTTCACTTAGTCCACAGTTACAATAATCAGAAGACAAGGGGACAGGAGCTTGACCAAAAAGTTCCTCAAACCCCCTAGATTGTGCTCAGAATTTTTTTATCATTGAAATTTTTTGTTGTTAAATCAACGATCTTTCAAAAATGAAGTCTTGAGTTTTCAAGTTCACCTGTGACTCGAATTTAAAAAATTCCCCCATCTGTGGCCGGGTCAAACTAAAATCCTGAAAATATTATTCCTCATCTGTCCCAAAAGGAAACTCCTTGCCGGTAATCCCTTTAAGCCAAGGCATGGGGGGAAATTTTTCTTTTCGGTAGCCCGTTGCAAGATAGACGCGCTTAAATCCTTTTTTGTGAATCTCTTTGCTCACATCTACACCCTTTATGTCACCACCCAAGTTTTGATCCACATAGATATTTGTATTTTTATTAAAACGATCCATTTGTTTAAAAAACTCTTCGGGCGTTGTAAATGCCTCAATCTGCATATTCTGCCTTTTTCCTTCTAATACCCAGGCGGACTGTATCAATTTATCATCATCTATCAAAACCGCATCAGTACTGGATTTGATGTCAACAGCGTCACAAATAATAGGCACAAAACCGGCCAGGTTTTTTGGTAATAGTTTTATTTTAAGCCGCGCGCAATCGGCGCGCACGGCCCGTTCTTCAAACCGGCTTGTCACCAAAACGGCATCACTGGCGACACCCAGTTTTTCTATAACCTTAAGGCCGTTTGTCTCTTGACCCAAGAGTTCAAAATCACACAAAAAGAGATTTGGCGCTGTCCTGCTTTCTTCTTTCCCAAACCAGCAAATCAGGTCCTCGGCAGAGGTAAAGTGAATAAGTCTGTCTCGATCAATACCCGCGTCAACAAAACGGCTTTGCCATACCTGATGAATAGTATCATCATCGTCAAGCACCACAATCCTTGTTAATGTATTTATCCTGATCTCAGGCAAAAACCAGTCGGGGGCCTCGGCCTGCGGGAGTGTAATGATCACATCGGTCCCCTTGCCCTCTTCCGACTCTATTTTAATATCACCGTTAAAACCTTTAACTGTCTCTAATGCGTGGTGCAGGCCAAGCCCCGTACCCTGCTCTTTATTAAAACTCGCACCGTGCCGCATGAGTTTGGGCAATACGTTTTTAGGAATACCGCGCCCGTTGTCAGAAATAACAATTTGGATATTGTCTTGGTCGTACCCCTGCCTCTGTTGATCAGCGGCCCTCGTCATGCCAACTGTTACCCTGCCCTCCTTGTTGTGCATAGACTCAACGGCGTTGTTGATGATATTTGAAAGAACGCGTTTAAACTCCTCGGCCTTGATCTTTGCAAACAGGCCGTATGAGGACTTATTAAGTGCTGATTCGATCAAAAGTCCGCGCGACAAACGATGTTGCATGCGTTTTTCTGAGATCAGCATCTCTATCAGGCCAGAGAGGAGATACACCTTGTGTTGTTCATCCGTCTCGTCTTTTGCAGATATATTGTCTGTTTTTTTGCTGGCAAGGTCGTTGGCAATGTCATCAATCCTTTGGATGGCACTGCGAATCTGAATACGATTTTCTTCAGAGACATCCTTAAGACTGCGTATGACCATATTAAGGGCAACCAGCGGGGATTGTATGTCGTGGGCTACTTGTGAGGCCAGTTTTCCTATCGCCTCAAGTTTTGATTTCTTCTCAATTTGTTTTTCAGCGCTGATGAGTTTATCCCCAAGTCGTTTAATAGCATCCACCACAACCTGATGTTCGTGCGTCATGCTCCCATTTTGATCGATCACTCCCTCTACGGCCTTGGTCATGCTTTGTTCGAGCGAGACCGCATCCAGAGAGTCTGCCAGATTTTTAAATTGTAAAAGGGCTGGCTGCATTTTGTTTTGCATTGTTTTTTTAAAAATCAAATAAACAAGAATGATCACAAGAAAAACCAGCACAAGGACCATGACAACCGTTGTTGTAAAGTTGGACATTATTTTTTTTGAATGATCCGATATCTTTGAAACAATCTGCAAACCGTCATTACCGGGCGAGTTGTTTACAATAATCCCCAGCAGGTGCCAATTGAGCCTGTCAATAGAGGCACTAAACACGGCGTGTTTCTGTATTGTATTATCGCCCTCTACCGTTCCGGTCAGGGTAATTTCTTTAACATGCGGGATATTTGTTGACGATTCCAAAATCCCCGTGTCCTGCGATAAAACCTGATCAAGCGCTGTTTTGATCTGGTCTCTGGCCACCCCGTTGCCAAGCAGTCTGGCAACAACATCATCAATCAGGTAAACAGGCGGCGTGTTTTGCCACGAATCACCAATAGAGGTTTGGTCCTTTTGCGCGATGACCTCGTTTTTTTCATTGATCAAAAACAGTTTGCAATCGTCACACATAGGCAATGACAACACATGACTGATCATGGCCGACAAGGCCAGATCGGCCCCCACTACGGCCTTGTTAAAGACGGGGTGCTCGCCAACCGCCTGAGAAAAAGTTAAGACAATATCGTTGCCACCAGCGGTATAATAAGGAGGCGTCCAGTAGCCCTCATTTTGTTTGATGGCCTCGGTATACCAAGGACGCACCCTTGGGTCGTACCCTGCAGGAATCGTGGGGCTGGCAGGAAAGACCATAAACAACCCCGTAGACGATGAAAGATAGAGCCATTTGAGTTCACTGGTAAGGGCGTGTAGCCTCTGCGTCACCTGTAAAAATGAGGGCCAATAGAAGCGCAGGCTGACGAGTTCGGTCTTGTGTTCACCCTTGGTACCGCCAAACGGATAATATATTTGTGGGTATTGTGTAGTAATGAGCCTCCCCGGATAAAGGGGATCATTTTTAAGGGATTGCTTTATGGGGCCATCTGTAAGCAACTCTTTTTCAAGTGGAATTACAGTTGTTGCACCCCCTCGTTTTTGTGGTGTGCGAACACTTGAAATCATCTGACTCACCGCCGACTCGGTGGCCGTCAAGAGCTGTTCAATATTTGATACCCCCAGCGAGACTGATGAGCGCATGATAGCCTTATTGCGCAACAAGAGCGAGGCCTGTGTGCGCTCCTGCAGGTTTTCAACGTCCGATGCAAATGGAACAACAACAAAATAGACAAAGAGGGTGATGGTGATTGTTAAAACAACAATGACAGAGACAAAAATCCTGACCAGTGAAATTTTTACCCCGCCGGTCACAAGGTCCAAGATACTTTGCGACAAGCCCTTATATTTTGGGGACCCTGATTGTGAAAAGATAGAGTTCATGCACCCTCTCCCAAAAACCACCGCGCAGACTCAGTTGTGGCCTCAAGAGTCGCATCAACGGTAAAGTGTTCTCCCTGCTCAATCTGGTATTCACGGACATGATTCGCAAAGCTTGCAAAAATGGGGTCCCTCCCTTTGACAACATTATCGCGCGCCAGATAATAAACCCTTGCCTCTGCACGAGTGTTTGCAATGTCTATATCCAAGGTTTTGTCACACCTTACAGTCATTCCAAACGGACCAACGGCTTCGGGGAGCTGGCGCGCCGAACACGGGGCAAAAAACGCCACCTTTTCTAAACCGCATTTAAGCTGTTCAATCCACACAAAGGCAAGTTGTGCCCCAAAACTAATGGCCCGCACAAAAACAATCCTGTCCATTGGAAACATCCCCGATACCAGCGCCGAATAAAGATTTGCCGTTGCCCCCAGCATGGCCCCAACAGAATCACTGTATTTGGGCCTCACACAGACAACACCAATCTCCCTTTGCAGGGCTTGGGCTATAAATTCCTGATGCGTAAAGGCGTCTCCGGTATAACCCGAAAAAACAGAGCAAAACTTTATTTTACGATCCCCTGCCCTCTGCGAGGCCAATCGCGGGACAAAGACACCAAGAGAGCCGCTCTCGGGGACTTCTTTTAAAAAGCAGTCCTCAAGAGTCCCCGACAAGCGCGACAGGCTATATTGTTGGTAAAGAGGATGGTCCGGACTTGCAAACGATTCCCAAATCGCAGGGCGATTTAAACTATTCATCAATAAAGTGTCTCTATAAGCTGTCTGTATCATATAAATCTCATTGTTTATTCGTTGTGGGTCACAGCCATACAATCCTTAGCCAAAAAATCATCAAGGTCATTTAACAACCCGTTGAGTTCCTTGTGCTCATCGACGGCGTTGCGATAGATTGTCTGCACCGTCGCATCCTTTTCAAGATCACGCGAGGCACGCAGGTAGGCCCCAATGTTTGCAATCTTGTTTCGCATATCATGGATGATCTTATCCGCAGAAAGCCCGCCGGATGTTGTTGTGTCTGAATCACCTGTCTGTCTCACTGAAGCCCTCCTTCTTTAATCATTTGGTGCAGGGTCACGCGCGATATTTTTAATGTCCGTGCGGCCGCCGTTTTGTTGCCGGCATGCCTGTCTATCACCCATTTGATATAGTTTTTTTCGGCCTCTTTTCTAAACATGAGCAATGGAATTTGGGGATCCACAAAAAAAGACCCACGATACCTGGCTGTCTCCTTGTTATCTTCATCGCCGGCAACCGTTGTGGGCAAGCCCAAAATATGCCTTGGAAGATTTTCAACACCAATCACATCGCTCGCTACATTAATAATCATTCCTTGTATGACATTTTCAAGTTCCCTGACGTTTCCGGGCCAAGAATATTCCTGCAAAACCTGCAGGGCCTGCTTGGTCAGTCTTTTGGGGTTGTTGCGGCCGTAGCGTTTTAAAAAAAAGCTGGCAAGCTCGGGGATATCACCCTTGCGCTCCCTGAGCGACGGCATTACAAGCGACACAACCTTAAGGCGGTGATAAAGGTCTTTTCTAAACTTGCCCAAATTGACCATACTGCCAAGATCGTGATTAGAAATAGAGATAAGACGCACATTAATTTTAATGGGCCTGTTCCCCCCCACGCGATAGATGACCTTTTCCTGCACGGCCCTGAGCATCTTGGCCTGAAGCCTTGGGTCCATCGAACAAATCTCGTCCAAAATAAGGTCACCACCATCAGCCAGCTCCATCTTGCCAATCATTTTTTCTGTCGCGCCCGAAAAGGCCCCCTTCTCGTGGCCAAAAAGCTCTGACTCTAAAAGACCATCCGGAATAGCGGCGCAGTTGATATCAATATAAGGACGTGCTGTCTGATTTTCGTTTGCGTTAATAAATGTGGCCAACAGTTCCTTGCCAGTACCGGTCTCGCCCTCGATTAATATGTTTGCACCAAATCCTTTAAGTTTTGACGCATGAGAAATAATTTCTTTAAAACACGGGGCGCTCCCTATAAAATCCTTGCGATCAGTATGGCTGGTGTATCCCCTAATCAGCGATGCACATTTGTCCTGCATGTTTTTGGACTTGATGGCCTTGATGATACAGCCTTCAAGCTCATCGAAACTGGCGTCTTTGGCCAGATAATCATCGGCACCGCGTTTAATGGCCTTAACAACATCTTTAAGTTTTTTGTGCCCCGACAACATCACCACAGGCACGCGGGGAAACTCTTTTTTGATGTTGGTCAACACATCAAGGCCGCTACTGCCACCAAGATCAAGGTCCAAAAATACAAGATCAACGTCACTCTCTCTAAGGAGTTGCCGGCCCACCTTAAAATTTTCGGCGGTGCTGACTTCAAGATTATTTGAAAGCAATACTTTAATCGAGGCCAAAAATTTTTTGTCGTCATCAATACAAAGAACATGACTGCGCATAAGACTCCTAAAATGAGACATTTAAGCAATATCCATACCAAAAAAACGACACCGGCAACATGCTCTTATTTCAATGAAATTTTAAAGGCAACAAAAACTGTAAGGTAGGCTTAACAGATTGTTGTTGTCTGTGGCTTACAGTGTAAAGCTGTTATTTTGTTGATGTTAATACAAGCAACCCCGCCGCCGTAAGGCGGCGCCGCGGGGGTGTTGTCACAATCCATTTTTTAAAACACCGCTTTTTTATTAAAAGATGTTGTTAGAAGATGGGCTTCCAATTTTTTGAAACCAAGTAGCTGTCAGATCAAGTCTGAGCTATTACTGCTCTGCCTTTGACTTTTTGTCACCAAATAGTGCCAAAACACCACCAAGCAGGGCGAGAGCCATAAATATGGCTACCAGTGTACCCCCCAAGACCGCACCTGATATTGCAGAAATTATAAGGAACACTCCTGGCATTTTTGACTTAGCCCCCATGCAAACAGCACCAAATACTATCGTTAAAAATGAGAACAGAACGCCGCCCCAACCTAGCCAAACAACCGTATTAGCACCTTCTGCATCAAAGGCACCAGCAATACCGCCCACAAAGAGTGTTGCCCCTGCTGCGACCACGCCGAAAATTCCTGCTATTAATGCGATGATACCACCTGCTTTTCTCATAATAACGCTCCTATTACGATTTATGAAAATTAGGCCTTATGAAAACCATGATCACAAAGCAAATCAACAAAATATTTTTTTTGAACCAGATGATAATGCGCACGAAAATATCACCTTGAATCATTTCAGAGTATTAACCTCTGTCACATCATTTTATCTACTCATTCCTCGTCTTTGGTCTGCTCTCCCAACTGTTCTTCTCGTAGTAAGTAAACTCGCGATTTCCATTTGCGTACCAGTATGTCGCAACGATGTGCTTGCTTTGAGTCTCTTCAAAATACATCGCACTGATTGGATATTTTGAAAATTCCGCGTATTTCGCATTATCCACGAATACGGCGTGATAAAAGATCCCCTCGTTGAATTGCTTGCTTTTTAGAAATTTGTACATCCTATCGTAGTTTCTGTCCGTGGCCAGATAAAATTCTATCTGTGGTACAAGCGTGCCTCCTTGCTCTTGTTTCTGCTTCAATAATTTATATGGCGCATTTTCTGGCTGAATATTTGCGCGGGGAGAGGCTGCTTTAAAACAAGCTGATAACCATTTCTGTTTGTAAGAAGGAAGATTCGACGGCTCATGCCAGATAATCGCATACGTTTTTTGTCCGGGCTGGAGCTTTTCAACAAAAACAACATCACTACCCAGCATAGAGCCATCGTATTCTTTAGCGATCACAGACAGGTCACCGTTGAATACATTTTTAGAATTGTTCTGTGTCCACACAACAGTCTTTTGCTTGCCGTTAAAAACATCCTGCGTGTCAAAGGTAACTTCTATTGTGTCTGCGTTGGCTGAAATCTCATTACAATCACCAGAACCATTGGAATCATTAGTTTCGTCAGTGCTTCCACTAGCCAGCAACAACAACGCCAAAAAAAGAATGAGAGACAAGAAATGTTTTATTGCCAACATACATTTTATTTGCATTTGCACCTTTCACAACGATTTTCTAGCGCACAAACAAAGCAGGCAACAGCTAATGCCAGAAACATCGAGACCATATCCCACTTATCAAAATGTCCGGGTATAATGTCCAAAAATTGACCAAGCTCAAACCCAAGCGCGGTCACGGCAAATATTGTCGACCACAAACTTCTATTTAAGGCATCCTCTTTACCCCAAATGCAACTGAATGCCACGATCCCACTAAAAAGCCAGAGTGCCTGAGGAAGTGAGTAAAGTACCCAGTGGGGCAAAACAGCATAGCAAGGTTTTGCGAAACTTTGTAACGATAAAACATGGTCACGAATACCCATTACATCAAACCATGTAAACATGAGCAGAGTATCGCTTCTCCATAGTATGTATATTGCGCCTCCGAATAACATCGCCATCATCGCTATTATGAACTTTCTCATAGTTTCACCCACATGCCGATCAAGCCAAGCATACATGGTACATTATTGCAGACTGGCCTTGTTTACCAAAACATTCATCATCTTTCCTGCAACCTCACCCTTTATCGCAACTTGTTGTCCTTTAGATAAACCAGCAACCGACGATTTTTGCCCCTCAGTAAATGTGCATTGAACACCATCGAAATAATCACCACCACCAAGCACCACATACGCGTCATCCATGATGTCCTTGCCGATAGCTTGTATTTTTCCTGAAACGACAACAACCTGACCCTTGTATTTTGCGTCTGCGGCAACCTCGTTACTATCGTATTCGTGATAGAGTTGTCTCGCTGTCAGCGTGTAACTTGGGGTTTGTGATTGAACATTTTGAGTAGAAGTGTCCGTGTCAACGCTTCCAACGGCGAGAAAGCCAAGTAGGACCAGTATTAAAAACGAGACAATGTTTTTTTTGATGCAAATGTTATTTTCTTTCATGAGCATTCCCCCTGCATTAAGACAGTTTTCACCAGTAAACAACCCCATCTGTTTTTTGTGGACGCTTCACCATATTCTATTTGACTGCATCACTCCCCTTTTGATTATCTTTTTCTTCAGAACTTTCTTTGGCTAGAAGCCGATCGACTAGTTTTTCAGTTTGAACTTTAACCCCTTTGCTTGAAAGTATGGCAAGTAAAGAAATAACATCACTCACAAATTCACCTTCAGAAACCAATACTTTACGTTGTTCTAACATTTTGTGCACTTCACCCTCACAGACTTTTTGATTACTATCGCCTAAACTCATTAGACATGGTGAATTATCAGGCAACCAGCGAGCAAATAAAAGACCACACAGCGCAGACATTTGATAGTAATCTTCTACAAGTCGTCCATTAAAGAAATCTCCAATTTTTAAAGAAACTTCTTTTTTCAATTGTTGTATAAACTTATCCTTAAAAATACAATTCGCAAACATCGGAACCCCAATAACAGCGCCATTACCTTCGCAGGCTAGCACTAAATCCTCCCCCTTTTTTAGCAAGGCAACCTTTTGGGTTTGTGAATCATCAAAATGTGCTTGTGGATCCATAAGTGAGTGGTTGCCCTGCAACAGGACATATGGGCTATTATCAAGACCACTATTAATACTTTTTATTTTTCCCGAAACAATCAACCGTTTTTTAAAATATTTTTGATCTGCGGCAACTTGGTTTTTTTCATATTCTTTGGCGACATCAACTGATGTTACGAAACGAATTGTATCTTCTATCATCTCTTCGTACAAGGTGTCGGCCCCTCTTGCAAGTCCCGAGACCTCCTCATTAATCATATAGGAAATAAGGTTTGATTCTTTTGGTGATAAAACATAACCGATTGTAGATTCACTAGGAGGCGACGCGCTGGCCACTACTTTTTGAATCCAGCGAAGGGCCTGCGTACGGTCCTTAGTAACACCCTTGCCGCTTAAATACATCACACCAAGATTGATTTGTGCCTTTGTAAGTCCCTGATCTGCCGCTTTTTGAAACCAATACACAGCTTTTTCCATGTCCCTCGTCACACCCTCACCTTTATAATACAATCCACCAATCCCATTTTGTGCCTCAGCATCCCCTTGGTCTGCTGCTTTCTGTACCCAATAAGCTTACTTTACAAAATCTTT
>JADGCS010000117.1 GCA_015228875.1 Deltaproteobacteria bacterium
AAAACCGCGATCACGTGATTGTGAAACACAACGAATCCGTACTTTTGCGGCGCATTGTTATCGAAGACAAAACCTCATTTTCACTCCACGCAACAAAGAGTTTTGAAACCCCGCTTAAACTCAGCCGCTTAAGGACCAAGGTCCTGCACAAGGCGTGGTGCTTTGTGGCACGGTAATGCATAAGAGTCGGCGGGTGACAAGTTTGTGGTTTTAGGTTATTGCAAAGGAGCAGGTGAGAAGTAATTTTAATATATTTAGGAGATCACTATGACATTCGAAGTAACCTTTGAAAACTCGGCAATACCAAAGGGTAAAGATAAGGAGGCCCCGGTTTATGATGACTTTGGCCTTGGCTATAAAATCTACATGAGAAGACAGCATCTTAAGAAAAAAAGGGTGTCTCAGGGCAGTAAGAGTGCTGAGGAAGCGGCCAAGTATATCGGGATTGACGTTGACGACTACATTGGTATCGAGAGGAGAAAAAGCGGACTGACAAACAAAGAAGGCAAGCGAATCAGAGAAATATTAAATGATCCTGAAAAAATCAGCAGGATGGCAGAGTTCTTGGAGATGGATTTTGACAAATTATTTAAATGGGTCACGTTTTCACAAGAAAGAATCAAGAGAAAACTCAAAAACGCCTGCAGCATCGAGGGAACCCATGCCGCAAATAAATTAATCACGGATGCCAAAGAAAACACCAGAGAAGAATTTATAGCGGCATACAAAAATTATTTTAAAAAAACCGATGTTGATGACAAAATAATTCTCACGCTCAATAACATAGACAAATACACACATCGCATCACAAAACTGCCGTCCTTGCCGCAGCCGCTGTTTATTGTTCTCAACGCCCTGTTAGAAAATCTGGATAAATTTGATGATATTGACAAAATCAATGTCTTTAGCGGTCAGGATGAAAACTTGAGTGATTATATAGAGCATTGTCCACACTTTGCCTCGTTTTTACTCTATGCGTCCAACAAGCTGTTTGACAGCGATCATCCAAAAACAAACTTCAGGGATTGTTTTAAAACCATGACGGTCGAAAGATTTTCGCTGCTCCTTTATATTATGCTGAACAAAATCGGCATTTATGAATTTGCGCAGGATTTAAGGCCGCTGCAAAAATTTCACGAGTTCCATACTTTAGGCATGAGAATGGCCAAACTGTTAAGACCCCATTTGCCGGCAGGGATTAATTATGAACTGTTGCAACAGGGCCTTGCCATGCAGGGCATTGGAACCTATGTCCTGTATGTGATTCTGTCTCCTTCAAAAAAAGAAGAAGAAGTGCCAAGCGTTGGGGCAGGCAAAGAAAAACGCCTGTGTTACAACCTAAGTGACGAGACGCTGGACCTTATCAATTATTATTACCACCCCGTAGTGAGCGCCGAACTGGCCGCCAATTGGGGCTTTGGGGATGATGTGGTCAAACTGCTCCTTGATCACCATAATATAAATTTTAGCGGCTTGTCTCGTGAATGCGTCATTTTAAAGATGATAAACAAGTTTGTTGATTGCGACTTCAAGTTAGATACAAGGGAAGATGTCGAATGTGTCCTTGCAGAGTATGAAAATACAACCATGAACATTGAAGATGTTTTCAAGGTTGTTTGTGCCATGGAGACCCTTAAAGATGAGATGATTCGCGCATCGTCCAGCTTTATAGATGTCAAGAGCAGACAGGCCTCAAGTGTCACAACCGAAAAGATCAAGACCTTTACCGATAAAAGCACCGAGGTCAGGCACGGGGGCATCATCAAAATATATCATGGCGCATACGAGGCTAGCGACTTTAGGTTTGAACCCGAATACCTGACCGCCTTAACCAACGAATGTTACTACCTGCAAAACACCCTGTATGAAAAGGTGATATCCAAACGGGAGGGTGAAACTTTTGCAAAATACGGGGAGAGGATGATGTTGTTGCAGGCCGCATTGGATGTCACCATGAACAATTACGAAGTTGTGGCAAAGCAGTGGAATATTGATGAGGACGAACTTAAAAAAAGATTAAGAAAGATCATTTGATTTTTAACTTTTGATCACACAGAGACCAAACAACATCTGGGTGATCTTAAAATAATGCTTTATGCAAATCGTTACGAGCACGTCCGTCCTCTTGGGCACGGTGCTACGGGCAGTGTTGAGCTTGTCAGTGACAGCAAAACGGGCAGAAAATGCGCGCTTAAACTGCTGAGGCTGTCCCGCAGGACGGGCAAAACGGCAACACTTGAGGGGTTTCAGCGTGAATTTGAGATCCTCAAAGAGTTAAGTCATCCCCACATTGCCAGAGTCTATGACGCGGGCTACGATTCGGCGGCCGAAAGATTTTATATTTCAACCGAATATTGCTCCGGCATTGATCTTTACAAGGCCACCGAAAATCTTGATATAGAGCACACCGAAGAAATTTTTGTACAAACACTCAGGGCCTTAAATTATCTCCACATCAAAGAGATATTTCACCTCGACATCAAACCGCAAAATATCCTTGTTGCGCATAACGACGATGGAACACACACGGCCAAGATCATTGATTTTGGTTTTGCAAATTATTTTGATAACGATTTTGTTCAGAGACAAAAGGCCGCCAACAGTGATAATGTCATTATCATAGGGACGCCGGCCTATACGGCGCCAGAAATCATCAGCGGCAATAAACACGACGGCAGGACCGATCTTTATTCTTTGGCCTGTGTTTTTTACGAAGCCCTGACAAGAAAACTGCCCTTCAGGTCTGACCATGGGGACCCCAGAGAGGTCCATTTTAAGCACTTAAATTACCCACCGGTGCCTTTAACAGAGATCAATAATAAAATTCCACCATACCTCAACGACATCCTGCTTAAAATGATGAACAAGGCCCCTGAGGACAGGTTTATCAATGCTCAGGAAGTCATTAAGGAGATAAATCTTCACAAGGCGACCCCCTATGATGTTGAGACCACGGCAACAAGGATGAGTTATTTGTTGGGACAGGGGAGGCTCGTAGGCAGGCATAAGGAGCTGGCAAAATTTAGGGACTGTTATTTTAAAAGAATTCATCTTGAAGATTATAAATACAAGCCTTTCCTGATTGTGACCGGTCAAAGCGGTTGTGGCAAGTCAAGATTTTTGCAGGAGTGCAAGTATGAGGTGCAGAGGGATTTTGGCACCGATGTCATCACATGGACTGAATTCAACAAAACCCTGCCAGAGGACCTAAAAACCCCGTGTCTTGTCATTGGGGACGACGTCGAGATAAAAAAAATATACATATCCAAGCTCAATATTGCTTTTAATAACACACGAATTTTGACAATCTTAACAACCTCTCAAAAAGAAATCCCCTGCGACGAAGAAAATATTATTCGTCTCAGTTATTTTACCAAAGAAGAAGTTGCCGCATATTTAGACAGCACGCTTGGAATAAAGGATATTCCTGAAAGCATTGTTAATGATCTTTATAAATACACAAATCATGGCTGTCCTTTGTATCTGGTTCAATTTTTAAAGGCGGCTTTTGCAAATAATTATTTGATCGACTCACACGGAAGATGGTCTGCCAATATCTTTAATGATCTGGTCAGCGAACTCAAGACAAAGGGATTTACCGATTTTATAAAACAAGACCTTGTCAAAAAATTGGAGGATTTTAATTTTACCGAAGACCAGCTTGATCTCATGTACACCATGGCGCTGACCAACAAACCAACGCTGACAGACCTTAGAGAAATTACATGCGGCCACCTTATCGAGGACCAACTAGGCTTTTTTGTCGAACAGGGCATATTAAGAACAGACCCCGAACTTAATTTTGTTTTTTCAAATCCCCTTTATAAAGAGATTTTTATTGGCATGATGCCCGAAGGGCTAAAAAAAGAATATTGCGACAGGATTGCGGATCACTTGGAGGCAAATGGCGGGAGCGCAGAAGAAATTTTATACTTTCGCGGCAGGGGCAGTGGCAATGAAAGGTTGAACCAACTCTTTCGGCTTGCCTCATTAAAGCGCGCCAATCATAACCATGATGAATCCATCGAAAATTTAATGGAGATTTTAAAAAATGATGTGGAAGATAAAGATTTTTTGGCAGATGTATATCTTCTCTTGGGGGACATTTATATAGAACAGGGAGATTGTGAGAGGGCAAATTTCTATCTTGATAAAATAGTTAGTCTCGAAGGCATAAAGCGGGAATTGACCATGGCCAAGGCCTACGAGCAAAAAGGGCTGTGCTGGTACAGAAAAAAAAATTACGAAGAATCGACAATTTCTTATCTCAAAGCCCTGACTTTTTTGAGTGATCCTCAAAAACACGCACTGATGGTGGTTGGCATAAAAAACCGGATGGCGCTCAACAAAATTTCTGTAGGCAATATCGAACAGTCTAATCAGCTTGCCCTGGAGGCGTTAAATATTTGGAATGAATTTGCAGGCAGAGAAAAGCTGATGGATTTATCGCTTGGTGAAAGCGATATTATTTTATACAACAAGGGTGAATATCAAAGGGCCATTGTACTGCTCGAACAGCAATTAAAAAGTTTAGAAGACAAAAAACATTTGGAATTGTATCCGAGCATTATTTACAGGCTGGGCATTTTTAATGTTAAGGTGGGCCATATTGATGAAGGGCAAAGACTCTTGGAGGACTGTTTAAGATTAGTGAAGGAACATAAAGTTCCATACTGGATTTATGGTGTTTATAACGAGCTTGGTGTTTTGGCAGAGAGAAAAAGAGATTATCAAAAAGCGGCCGAATATTATCAGCACAGCCTTGAGCTTGCTCAAAAGACAGTCAGTGTAAAAATTAATGTCTTTATATCCGCTTTTAATCTGGCCAGAACCCTCTCGGCCATTAACAACCTGAGCGAGGCAAAAAAACATTTTGAATACATTATAAACAATATTGAAAATCTTAAAGACGAAAAAAATATTAACAGGGATTTTATACTCATAGCTTCTCACATAGAAATGGCCGGTATTTTAAGAAGGGAAGGGGAGTATGATAAGGGCGGTCAAATTCTTGAAAAGGCCGTTACTTATTTTAAGGACAAAGAACACCTCAAACATTACGAGCAATATTATTTGCAGGAGCTTGTGTTAAATTGTTTAGACCAAAATAAATCAGATGAACACAAAAAGGCGGCAGCACAGCTAGAAAAAATAAAAAATCAGCAGTGGTTTAATAACAATGATTATGAATTTTGGAAAAGCGCACACAATCTCTGAATTATCAAATTGATAAAACTCGGCCTTTCATTATGAGAAATATGACAATTTTGACAATTGTCAAAGAGGAAGGACTAAAAAACATTAAAGTATTCAATTGGTTATAAACATAAAAGATTGATGTTTTGGCATTAAACTTGCACATTGGTTTGGCATGCGAAACTCTACGCTGGTGCTGTACATAATATCACTGTTATTTTTGTTCACCGCCTGTTCAGCCCCGTCATCTGATCATATCATACAGACTATAAATTCGCAGGCTACGGATACATCACAGATCGGTGTCACAGAAATAGATGAAAATACCCCGCCCACGTCGGAACCCGATCAGGAAATTCCATCCACATTTTCAAACAGCCCATCAGCAGGTCCGAGCACACCGCCAATCAGTATCATAGATCCAAAAGTTACACCTGCAGCATCGCTACCTCTGCCTGAGGCTCGCAAGCAAGTAGCTGTTTCGCCAGATCAAAATGACAGCATGGCTGTTGTAGGTTTCGAAGGCGCTGCCGAATACAAGGCTGGTTACAAGATCGCCGTAAGCACAACAGCAATTGAGCCTGTTGTTTCGTGCAACGAGCCGACAATTTTTGAAAAGGCTAAAGAGATGTTAATGCCACGGGCCTACGCGCAAAGTGAGGCGCAGTCTGTGTGTGAAAGCGATGGGGTGGGCTGTTGTGATGTAAACCCAGACGGTTCGTACGAATGTTTTTTGTCGTTAGTAAACGAGAGTGTCAGCGAAGTTTATGTAGCTCTGATTGACGATTTTGGCAATGTAAGCAATCCGGTTATTGAGCAGGTTCGGGGAAATCTCAAATACGTTAGAGAGAAACCCACCGACGTGGCAGTTGTGGGGGATGATGTTTATACTGTGACCGATGGGAAGATTGTTAGGGTTGGGTACGACAGCACGACTGAGAATTTTAAGACGGCGGGGGATAAGGATACGGGCTATAAAGAAGCTGAGACGGTGGGGACGCAGATTGTATATTATCCCAACGCAACACAGGATGTGCTGGCTGTTAGAAATGAGACAGGCGGTATTTGTTTAAACGCAAAGACTAGCACAGGCACAGAAAATTGCACGAGTGAGACTATAAAAACAGTGGATGGTGCTGAGAAATACAGTGTTTTAAAATATGCAAATGGCATTGGATATGTGGGGGTAAGGGTACAAGAAGGTAGCGCAACAAATGCGGCCTCAGTATTTGATGTTTGCGAGGGAATCGGCTTGTGTGGGCATAATGATATTAATACACGTAATGATTTTGATTACATTACGGATAGTGATGGGCTATCTTTTCGTGAGACTATTGCCTTTGACATAAACAAAAACAACAAAGGTATTTTTGTGTTCAAGGACGCAGATAATAAAATAAGGATACGTTTTAGCGATGGACTCAACAGATTCGGCGGTAAAACTGAATTTACGGGCGTTGCAAGTATTGATGTTAAGGACATTAAGCTCATCTCTGATACAAAGGCACTTATGCTCGACGGCACCAATAACAAAGTCTGGCAGATCGAAATAGACGAAAATAATGAGACAGTGACACATGTATTAAACAGTGCTGTTAATGGCGTGGCTGTGGGTAAAAAACCTGTTTCGATGCAATTTAACAGCGACATGAGTCGGGCGTATGTGCTTAACGAAACTGACGAGACGGTTGATGTAATCAACTTAAAAAATTCTGATAATTCTGTCAGGGTCAAACCGGAGGTTGTTGCAACCAAAAATTTAAAAGATGCCTTGAGTGGCAAGACGCTTGATATTGCACCAAAGGCCATGGTTATCGAAAAAAATCAGATCGTAGTTGCGTCCGAGGCGCTAAAGTCCTTGGTGTTTGTTGACAAGGACAATATTGTCGAGGCTGAACTTGCGGATGAAGATAATGATTTGGATGGTGATGGTGATCCTAATAAATTTTATGGTGGTGGCGATTGTAATGACAATAATAGTGCTGTAAATTCTTATGTGCCTGAGATTTGTGGTGATGGTATAGATAATGACTGTGACGGTGAGACAGATGGAGCGTATAAAGACAATTGCAATAACAATGAAAGTTTGGATTAAAAAGAGGATTGTAAAGAAGCCCCTGTAAACAGATAGACATTACCGCTTTCGTTGTTTGGGCGATCGCTCAGATCCGCACCAATTAACAAATCAACCAATCCGTCATTATCGGCATCACCAATGTTACAGACGGCATTTCCCGCGTGGTAGCCGTAGGCAATGTCTTCTATAATTATATCTGCGTCTGTTAATAGCCACGCAGACCTTGAAAATGGATTTTTGAATATATTAACCGCGCCAAGCAAAAAATTATTAGAACTCGAATTTGCACCAACTATAAGTTCCGCAAGGCCATCGCTATTCAGATCTGTAAGTACAATAGCAGAGCCTGTTAATTGTCCTGTATGTGTTCCTGATATCTTAGTAGTTGGCGCTGTTTGTGCAAAATCAATGACCCTATTATCATGCACAAAATTATCCATGACAGTTGAGCCCGCAATCACATAAACCGCACCTGCCAGAGATATTGATGTGGATTGGTATAGCGCACTCAAGGCAATATCAGAATAGCCATCGCCTTCAACGTCCCCGGAGAGTGTCATGTCCGCTGAAAGCAAATCAAGGCCCGCGCTCCCCTTAAAGATCATATTTGCGTTATCATCTAAATTTAAAGTAGCCCCGTTTGTAAAAGTAGCAGGACTACCAAAAAACAAACCAGCTTTACCAGAACCTGTGGGCACACCAGTTGTTGGATCGGGTGCTGCGCCGTTATCCTGATTATTGACAGCACTAACCATTAAATCTTCGCAATTATCGTTATTAACGTCCCCGCCTGTAGCCAGCGCGTAACCTGTCAGGTCGTTTTCTGTGTTCCCTATGATTGTAGTGTTGGAATTTGCAACAGTCAGCATGCCAGAATACCTTGTTGTTTGGCCAAAAAAGACAAACGCGGCTCCCGTTGCCCCATAGAAGTGTGCCCCAATAACAATATCATCTATATAATCGCAGTTTATATCTCCCACTACAACAGAATGCCCTATCTGATCAGTTGTGCTTATCCCCGATATTTTGGCACTGGCCGCCGATGCAGACATATTGCCAGTTATAGGGCCATAAAATATATACGCGGCCCCGCGGCTTGAATTATTGTAACGCGACGTAACCACAACATCATTATTGCCATCGCCATCTAAGTCACCGTTGCCTGCAACAGCGTAGCCAAAAAAATCACCATTGGTTTCGCCAGTTAATTTGAAGTTTCGATTTGAATAACCGTCTACATATTCGCTACCAATAAGTGTGTGTTGACCACCGAATAAAAGATAACACGCTCCTTGTGTTGTGAGGGTACCATCGGGTTTGCACGAAAGGTAATCATCAAATCCATCTTTATCCATGTCGCCTGCGGCAGACATCGAGTATCCCTGCCAGCTTTGTGCTACAGTTGAATACCAACTAAATTCGTTATTTTCTACACTCCCCACACTCTGCCCATCACAATCCTCATCCCCAAGATTGGCGCGGTCCTCAGATGCACTTGGGCTAATTGAAGCATTGGCATCATTACAATCATCATTAACCAGCGAATATCCAACCCCCGGATCGGCGCAATAGGGGGCACCGGTTGTGTCTTGGGCGTCGCCGTGTAAATCACCATCGTTATCTATGTAATATGTTGTTTGTACACCCTCATCGGTTTCGTTATTGCAGTTGTTGTCATAACCATCACATATTTCATCGGTTGGAGTGTGGTTTGTTGCCTTGGGTTGATAACCTGCTGTACCCTCGCATGATTCTAAGTTGCTCGCACACTCGCCCTGTGTGTTGCTTGCAGGGCGATCGGCTAGGTCGTCATCAATGCCGTTTTCACAATCGTTATCTAGGCCGTCGCATGTTTCTGCAGAGGGTGTGTAGTTGGTCTCTGCCTCTACATATTCACCCTCTACACACACCATTTCATTATTAACACAAAGACCTTGAGTGTTTGTGGCGAGGATATTTGCAATGCCATCATCGTTAAGCCCATTCATGTTGTTGTCTTTGTTATCACAAACCTCAGGGGCGTTGGGGTAAATTGTGGGGTCCTCGTTTGTGTCATCTGAATTATCAGCAACGTACCCATCCGGCTGAGAGCAGGCAGTGACGGTGCTTAGCGGGTTGCCATAACCATCACTATCAACATCGGCATAAAATGTTTGGGTTACTCCTTCGTCTGTATTGCCATTCATGTTGTTATCTTTGCCGTCGCACAGTTCCGGGGCATTGGGGTAAATAGTAGAGTCATCGTCGAGTATGTCTAAATTATTTGCAACATAACCAGCGGGTTGTACACACGCCTCTACAAAATCTAGCGGATCTCCAAATGTGTCCTGATCAGCATCTCTGTACCACAAAGTAGGACCCAATATTAAAGGTGCATTGTCATTGCAGTCAGTCCCGCCAACAATTTGGGCATCAAGGCCATCGCCATCTGTATCAGTCAAATCACCATTTGCACAGTCGTTATCAATACCGTCGTAAGGTACTTCTGTTGCGGCAGGGTTGATGTCTCTGTTTGAGTCATTGCAATCGATGGTGTTGGATACATAGGACGGGTAAGTTTCATTGCAGTTGGATGTCGATGCGTTGGGGTCGCCATAGGTGTCGTTGTCGGCGTCGGCGTACCATGTGTATTGTGGCAGGTCCTCATCAGTTGAACCATCGCAATCATTATCTTGGCCGTCACAGACCTCTGTTGGTGTGGGGCCACATTGACCGCAGGCGTTGGTTACTCCTTCGTCTGTTGTACCGTTCATGTTGTTGTCTTTGCCATCACACAGTTCTGGGGCATTTGGGTAAATTGTGGGGTCTTCGTTGGGTTCGTCTGATGAGTCTGTAATATAGCCTAGCGGTTGATCACAGCTTAAAATTGAATCTGTGGGATTACCAAAACCATCTTGATCTGCGTCACTAAACCACAAGGCAGGACCTGATATTAATGGGTCATTGTCATTGCAGTCTGTCCCACCAACAATTTGGGCATCAAGGCCATCGCCATCTGCATCAGTTAAATCACCATTTGTACAGTCGTTATCAATACCGTCGTAAGGCACTTCTGCTGCGGTTGGGTTGATGTTTCTGTCAGCGTCATTGCAATCGGTGAAATTGGATACATGAGCCGGATAGGATGCATGGCAGTTGGTTGTTGATGTTGCGGGGTCGCCATAATTATCGCTGTCTGTGTCGGCGTACCATGTGTGTAAGGGCAGGCCGTTGTCAATACCACCTGCGCAATCATTGTCTAAGCCATCGCATTGTTCTGTAGCGGGTGTGTAGTTTGTAGCAGAGGTCTGCCATCCATTTGTACCGTTACAAAATTCTGTATTACCCGCGCATAGGCCCTGTGTATTGCTTGCAGGGCGGTCGGTTAGGCCATCGTCCGCGCCGTTTGCACAATCATTGTCTAGGCCATCACAAGTCTCTGGTTGAGGGACATAATTTTCTGCTGATTCTACAAATCTCCCGTCACTGCATATGCGCACGTTGTTTTCACAGAGTCCCTCTGTGTTGATTGAGGGCCTGTCTGCAATGGCTTCGTCAATAAGGTCGTTGCAATTATTGTCAACACCATCACAACCCTCTCTGGCTGATGGGCTTATTAGAAGATTGGCGTCGTCGCAGTCATTGTTATTAAGCGCGTACCCACCAAGGTTGCAGACTGCTTCAGAGGGTAGGGCGGCCGAGCCATAGCCATCGTTGTCCGCATCAACATACGCGGTTGTCTTAACGCCCTCGTCAACCATGCCATCCATGTTATTATCTTTGCCGTCGCAAAGTTCAGGGGCATCGGGGTAAACTGTGGGGTCTTCGTTTGTCTCGTCCAAATTATTTGCAACATAACCATCGGGCTGAGAGCAGTCAGCGACGGCGGTTAGAGGGTTGCCAAATCCATCATTATCAACATCGGCATAAAATGTTTGGGTGGCACCTTCGTCAATCTCGTCGTTGCAGTTGTTGTCAATATTATCGCAGGTCTCAGTGGCCTCTGGGTTGATTGAGGAATTTGTATCGTCGCAGTCGTTATCGTTAGGCACAAAGCTCGCTGGAGGCGTGCTTGCGCATGTGGTTGTGCTTGATGCAGGATCGCCGTAGTTGTCGCCGTCTGCATCTGCGTAATAAACATTGGCAACGCCTTCATCAATAGTGCCATCCATGTTATTATCTTTACCGTCACAAAGTTCAGGCGCCTCGGGGTAAATGGTTGCATCGTCATCGTGTTCGTCTAAATCGTTTTCAACATAGCCATCAGGGCAAGCGCAGGCCTCTACAAAATCAAGGGGGTTGCCAAAGCCATCGCCGTCCGCATCGGCAAAGAACATTTGTTTGACACCCTCATCGGTCTCGCCATTGCAGTTATTGTCTTTGTTATCACAGGTCTCGGAGGCATTGGGGTTTACGGAGGCATCATCGTCATTGCAGTCCTGCGGCCGACCGTTGAGCATATCCTGGCATTGTGCAGATAGAGAGGGATCGTCGCTGTAAGAGTCGCAACTAAACGCACCATCGCTGTCGGTATCTTTAGGGTCGGCACTTGGCGGGGTGGTGTTGTCATCGTCGTCATCACCGCCGCCAAATAGTTTGCAGTCAGGCAATAATGTAGCGGCAGCGGCCAGACCACCTAAGAGTAATGGAAGTCCCATATAGTGTTATTAAAAATATTTTTCTAAAACAAACTGCCCTTTTGTTAGATGGCGTTTAAAAAAACCGCCGATAGGGCTGTTCTTATCCACCATATCGCACAAATTAAAAATAAGTTGTGATGAAGCGACGTTTTTTTAATAGTCGCAGCGTGGTAAAATCACAATCAATATTAGCAAGTTAAGGGGATGGTTAAGGATTTTTGGAAGTTATCTTTGACAATGATTTGCTGGAAACGGTGATGTTTGGGGAGTGATGGGAAGAAACAGCGGGATTGACCTCCGTCATTTTTCAGCTTTTCTGTTAATAGGACCACTGATAAGCTCAAAGAATCGGGGTGGTGCTTTGTGGTCTTAAAACTTGTTTAAAATACTCCCAACCCCATGCAACAATAAAGTGTTGCAAATCGCAAAGGCCGCAAAGGTGCAAAATGTTATCAGGCCTGATTTAAAAGCATTGTAACCCTCCAGCCTTTTAAGCTCCTTTGCTGTATAGATTGAGGAAAAAATGACAACAAACAAGCCATACAATAGAGTTATGTCTAATGCCAGCACACTGTAATTAATTGCTGCGCTCGAATAATTATAAAAGATTGCGATCAACAGGAAAAGCGCTGCTAATGATAAATGTGGAACGAGCATGGTTCTTGTTATTAAAAAAACATAGTCCTTGATGGCCTGTTTTCCTTTAAAAACCTTAACCAAACCCACAAATAAAATACCCAGCAAAGTAATTTGTAAAAGAATCGATAACGATCCGGTGAGAACTGTTTTTAAATTAAAGTGAACGTCAATATTTTCTCCCAGTCCCTCCACCATGGGCATTGTTAAATTATAAAAAACGATCTCAAGCAAGAGAACAATGGATATTATGGCCGTCTGTTTTTTTTGGGTAGCATTATTAAACATATTTTTTCTCCACGAACTGATGACATTTCATCAGTCCTTTATTTAAGTTATTAATGGAATCCCCGCCCTTATGGGCGGGGATCTTTACAATCATTGCCAATGCCATAATTATCTTTTAAGGGCTTAATTACTGCCCTTGGGTACATCTTTGCTCGGCGCGCTTGTTTCGGTCTTTTCTTTTTTTTCTTGTTTTTCTATCTCTTTGACTCTCTTTTCATCTTCGCTGTGCCTTTCGTTTTTAAGCCTATCAGCTTGGTTTTCCATCTTAAATTCTTTATACTCTAATTTGTTGGCCTTGTATGCGTCTACAACAAAATCCCCAAGTTGTTTATTCAATAATCCTCTAAAAGCGTCTTCCGATTTTTTGAATTTTTCCTCTTTCACTTTCTCAATCTCTTTTCTTAATTCCCTTTCTTTCTGCAGATTTTCTTTTCTGTTAAATTCTTTTGGTGGTGGTGATTTATCTTTTTCTTTCTTTGCCGCCTTATCGTGTCCTTCCGGTGACCCTGCGTGAATCCCCAACCCCAGTCTGCTATATCTCCAGTTAAACCATTAACCGGAGGTATTTATGAATACAGCAAAAAGGCCTGTTTCAATCGACCAGATCGAAGA
>JADGCS010000118.1 GCA_015228875.1 Deltaproteobacteria bacterium
AGGATGCAGGGTTTGCTGTCAAAATGTTAGAGAAGGTGAGACAGGGAGCGCTGAGTTATGAGAGATTAGAAAGTTTAATGAGTACTTTTGCTAAGTATGAAATTTTTCCAACTGAGATGCTTTTCAAGGAGCTAGATTTTGCAACTGACCCAGAGAAAGTGATGACCGGTTGGAAGGCAGAGCTTGCGCGTTTTGAGAATGGAGAATTTGATGTAAAAAATGAGCTTCACCGCAACTTAGAATACACGCGATTCAGGAGAATTGTCACTCATAACATGATGAAAAAGCACGTGAAAGAAGGTGCGACTTTTGAAGAATACTTGGCTGTTTTTGATAAATCTCTAGATGAGAAGAGTGTTGATAAATATGATCAGTTTGAAATCGACTGCGTGGCTTATGAAGCAAAATTGTTAAGAGATTATATTGTCAAGGTTGCAGAGCAGGCAAAAAAGAGAGGTTGTGGTGGTACCTAACTTAAGCTATGGGTATTTGCCAGTAGTAGCGATTATTGATGAATTACAGGCTTTAGGGATTGGATCGATTATTGGAGTTAAGGTTGGCTCAACCGAGAGTCATAATAACAGGGAGGTCATGAATAGTAGGCTTTTTAAGGGGAATCGAACTGAAATTTCTAATGAACAGCCGGTGATAATTGTTGTTGATGGGACATATAATCTAGTTGTGTCAAACAACAGAAACAGAACAGCGAGGTATCCTGATGCCCACCAGGGGTATCTCAATCACGTAATTGCACTTAATGATGCGATGGGCTTTTTAGATGTAGATTATTCCAAGGTTGGTAAAGACCCTGAGGATATCGAAAGATTGAGGTCAGCTCCCGAGTTTCAAAGAGCGGTTGAGGTCTATAAGGGTGTTTTGAAGGACGGAGAAACAAGAGAACCCTATCAATTTCAGATGTGGAATACCGCAGAAATGAACTTAGCTATTAGAGGAGGGCGACAGGTTTTGCAGGAGGTAGTACCTTATGATGGTGAGGTTAAAGGACCTGCAATGATTTTTGCAAATGTAGGTGTTCTTGATGAACAGATTCCAGATAAAATTCGTGAAGGGTACGGTGGCATGGTGCATAAACCTGCCCAGTTTGATGACAGTGGATTAATCATTAACTTTGATTTTGGTTATGATGAATACGGTGTGAGATATTTAAACAGATTAGAGACAGAGGTGAAAAAGGCTTATAACCGGATAACTGGAAGTGATGTGACAAGACCTGACAATGTTGATTTGAATACAGTGCCAGCTTTAATCAGATCTTTAAGATTTTATGTTGCTGAAGAGGAAGAAGTCGGGGTAGGGGCTCACTAGCGATGTGCCAATATCAAGTGCCTGTAATTTATTTCACAACACAAAACCCCATCTCAAACCTGCAAAAACTCCTCAATCAAAATCACCCTGTTAAAATAATGTCGTTCGCAAAGTGCCTTTGTTGGGGGGCTGGCTGTGATCAGAACCTTTTCGATTGATTGTTTTTTTTATTTAACTATTTTTTTGGGGCATTAGCTGAAAAAAAACAGCAACAGAATTTTTTCAGCTAACAGGCAAATATATCAGTTCAGTGAAAAAACACAGATCAGGGGATCAAAAAAAATTGGGGCTGTCAAAGATAAAATGACACCGGAGATGTCAGTAAAAAAATTTTCATAATGATAAATTTCTCATAACAATAGGCAAAAAATTCCTCACCCCTATACATCCATTGTCATTGTTGTGACAGGCTTAAAAAATCACATCAATAACAACAGACTACAAAGCAAAAAAAACAACGATTTTAACAGGTTAAGGCATAGAAATTGCTACTGTACTCTGTTGGACGGCGTTGTCTTGTTGTATAGGTGTTTGTTGGCTTGCCAGGACGTTGGTTTTTTGTATGACAAAGGTCGGAGATAAAACATCAACCCCCGCTGATCAATCGATGCCCAACGATCCTCTAAGGCCCGATACGCAGGGTTCACAAGGTGTGTTAGTTGATGTGCAGATTGCGCCTCAAGGGCCAGCCCCACAAGAGGGAAGAGCCATAACTGCCGAACATGAGCCGCAAAGTGCCGATTCGTTTAAGTCAGCGGGTGATCGCCTGGTTGATGAGATTCGATCCTTGCTTGGACCTCTTGTAAACTCGCTCGCGCGGGATAGTGCGGGTGCGCTGAGACTCGATCGCGTTCCGTCAAAGGATGTTTATTCGTTTCAAGATTGGATTGTTAGTCAGGCTGGCGTAGACGATAAAAAAAGTTTTAGCGATCCTTACAAAAAACTTTTATCAGAACCAAAATACTTTCCACTTTTTCAATTTCTTTATCAGGCAGTAAATCCCCAATTTAAATGTGCCGTCACTCCGTGGCAGGCCGATGCCCTTGCCAAATCACTTCAGGGTGAGTTGATCAAAATCGACGGCGAGAGTTTTGCAAGACGCCATTTTTCTACCAAAGACGGGCGAATGAGGATTGCCGGTGTTTTGAGGGGAAAGGAATATTATGACAAAGCAGTGCGGGCCGAACTGCTTAAAGGTTTTGAAAAGGCCGCTGTTGGTGTGTTGGGAGAAGGAGTCGTTGAAACATTTTTAGAATCAGAACTCGATATCGATCTTGGTGTTTTTTCTGTGCAGGACTGGTGGAATCTTTATATCACCGATGAAAATATGGACCGCGCCACCACTGCGGCGCTTAATATGCTTAAATCGGCTGAGCAGGTTTATGCGCAGAATGAAAAAAAAGAAAAAAGCTACGGCACAACAGAAACGGGTTTGTTTGCAGGGGTAAAACAAAATCAGGTTAAGCATTTTGTCAGCCTCTCCGAATTAAAGCAAACCAGGGCCGATCCGCAAAGCCAGATTCAGGCGCAGTTGGCGGACCTCTGGCTCCTTGCCGCGCACGATGAAAACTGGCAGGGTGGGCACTTTGAAAGGGGTAAGGTTACTGGGGCCAGGCAGTTTATCTTAAACGAAACAGAGCGCCTTATCGGATTTGCAAAGTCAGTCAAGACAGAGCAGGGGATGGTGGCGCTCAATAATGAACTGCAGGAGTTTTTAAAGGGGTCGATGTATCTTGATGGTGGTGGTTTGATGGCCTTTGCAGAGCACGCGATGTCGAATACAGGGCTCGAAAGTTTTTTTAAAGAGGCCCCCGATCTTTTACGTCAACAGTACGACAATCTTGTGCAGTATTCGGACGAAATAAAACACGCCAAAGACATGGGCGAGACAATTCTCTGCCCTGCAAAATCCAAAGTCCCTGATCAAAAAATGGCGGGTGATGTAAATAATCTTATTCAGGCGTTATCAAAAACAAAGAGAAGTCTCTGGTATGCCTACAAACAGCATCCGGCGTTGTCGCGCATGCTGACTCAATGGGCCGAGAACGAGAGTGTTGGCAATGATGTGCGTGATATAGAAACAGCAAATCTTAAAATTGATGCGCTGATCTGGAAAATTGCCGGCGCAAAATCAAAAGAAGAATTAGAGCCCTGTATCAAAGAGCTCTACGAACTCCTTGGGCCAGAGGGGGTTCTGACACGGGCCCTTCAAGCCGCAGAAAATGACGGTGTTGAGATGGCGATGGGAATGGTCCAGACGATTCTTGAGATTGTGGTGACGAGTTATGCCCTGGCAGGTGTTGGTGCGATAATGAGATTGGCCAAGGGTGCAAGGGCGGCTGTGCTTGCTGCAAAAAATTTATCAAGGATGGCAAAGGCATCAAGGGTTGTTGGCAAAAAAACAAAAGAGGCATGGGAGGCCTTTAAAATAGGCGCAAACAATCAGCTTGTGCACAACACGCTGGCACTTAAGTCCGGCGAGGTAAGGCAGGGTTCCGAAAAGGTCCTCAACTGGTTTAAGGATGCCATGGCCACAGGTTTTTCGATGGTATTTACGGCACTGGCTCCGGGGTCTGGGTCTCTCGGAAAGACAGCACTCAAGCGGTTTATCGATCGTTACAACCCCGCAAGACTATCTGGCATGTTACGCATGGGGACCGATTCATTCATGGAGATTGTCGAAGAGATGGTGGACGCGTATGCGCGACAAGCCCTCGATGGCAACATCAATGCCATGACCGCAAACGAGTTTGATGAGATTTGGAAACTCTGTCTCCTTGGCAGTTTAAAGGTGGGTGAGGTCAAGGCGATTATTGAGGGAAAGGCATCGCGCGGCACTGTTTCTTCGGATACAACAGATCAGACGACGACCGATCAAGCAACAACAGATCAAACAACAACAGACACACCATCAACGCCCCCATTGTCAACAACTGGTGCAGGGTTTGTTGCGGGCGGCTTAACCCTGCTTGGTGCCACCGTCGCACAAGCCGCTCCGGGTGTGGGTCTGCTGGGGCAGGCCCTGACCATTGCCGCTGAGTATCAGACGCCACTTGTTGTTGCCGGTCTGGTGGCGGGAGGCCTTGCTCTTGCTGCGTTTGCAGGAAAAACATTAAGCAAAAAACAATCTCCTGAAGATTTTGAAGCGGTTTCTCGAAATTTCATAGATAGAAAGCATCCTGTGGATGTGAAAAAGGTCGACAATAAACATCGTGAGGCCGTTGGGGTGTTTGCAAATGCTGTTGTTGATCTGCTTTCTAAAACTCATGAATCTTATTCTAAAGGTCCTTTGGTGCGTTACGAACTCGAGAGATCCCTCTTTAGTCAGCTGCAAAAAAACGAGATTACTCTTAACGATATAGAACAGGCCCTTAAGGCGATAAGGGAACAAAAGAACAGTGATGAAGATATCATCAAAGTTAACGAACTGCTGTTTTTAATGAAAAGCGAGTTTGTGTTTGATGGCAGGCAAATGCTGATGAAGGACAGCGCGCCTCTCAGTTATGTTCAACGCGAATTTGAAATTGCAGGGGTGGCCGAAGAAACAGATCGTGTTGCGAGAGAGATCCTTAACAGGTACCCACCCGAAGACTGTGTTTATGTCTCACTGGGTCGAAGCCCTGCGGCAATTGCCGCAACCATTGCACAAAACGAGAGAGCAACAGTTGTTACTTTGCCCATGACGAGTGTGTGGGAACAAATCCCTGCTGACGCCAAAGGGTCTGTTGATCCTCTCTTGTATAAAAATCTTGATTCGTCAGCACAAGAAAACACCAGACGGTATCTTGCAGAACATTTGCCGCCATCGGGTGAGCTTAAAGGGCGAAAGGTTGTTGTCATTGATTACACAACCAGTGGCGCGGGACTTGCAATTGGGGCTGATTACATCAGTTCGTATTATCCTGGAGTGGCTGTTGAGGCCGTGGCCCTCTATGCGGATGTGCCAGCAAGCCGTCGTCGCGAGCCTATTCAGGATATTGGCATTCCAACTACACAACTTAAGGTCAATGAGCCATTGGGCAGTCAACTCAATCGGGGCGTTTATAAATCGGTGGCAGACAGTGGTGAAGCCAATATATATCTCATTCACTATGGGACATATTACAGCAAAGAGACCCCTCAAGAAGTGGTTGCTGGCAGACCAAATCCCCGTGCAGATGAGTTTAAGAGGTATCTTGCTGAACAAGCCTTGCAGAGAAGTGCTGTAAAGCCTGAACCTGCGGTTGGTGGCGCGCTGACGCAGGATGTGTCTGTGTTGGGTGGTGATGGGCAGGAGGGGTCCGTTTCTCAAGTTGATGCTGGTGATGTAACTTCTGCTACTGAGGTGCAAAAGACAGACAGCGCTGATGCAGGTTTTGATGTTGCACAATTGCCTGTCTTACAAACGGATTTGGATGACAGGCATGTTGTGATTGGGAGCGGGCCTGACGTTGATATTGCGTTCGGGGGCGATGAGGGGGTTTTGTCTCGGCACTGCACGTTGATAAAAGAGCATGGTAAATGGGGAATTTATCCCGAGGAGGGTGCTGTTGTTGAAAAGTTTAACCCTCAAAGCGGGCAATTCGTGCAGATTGAGAGACCCGTATTAGTGACCTCGGGGACCGTTTTGCGTATAGGTAAACGCGTCTTTCGTTTTGAGCCAGCCCCGTTTCCTTATCAGTTGACAGCCACCAAGGCAGAAATCAGGGCCGCATGGGATGTCATCGATCAACAGCTAAGACAAAGCAGAACCCCCGAAGAAAGGCTGGCTATTCTTGAGAATGTTACCATGGGGAGTTTTGATCTTGATGAGGCAGGACGGCCCGTATTGCACGACAGCGAATGGGCTGCCTATTTTTGGGGCAACGAGGAAACTGCCATAGCAATCATGGTGGCCAATGATAGAGCGATGTTAGGTAAGGATGATGATTTACCACCGGAACACGATGCACTTTGCACTCTCGCTTATGCAAGGTGGAACAAACTTTACTGGGAGGCAAAGAGAGAGGTTTATTTAAAACAAACGGGAGACCAGCCCTTACATGAGTTGGTTGGTGTTAAAGACCCTCATCGTGAGGTCGTGACTTTTTATCATGTTGGAAATCAAATGGTCGCTGAACACAGCGCCTCATTAGAAGAGGCATTAAGCTATGGTGGTGTTTTAAGACATCCGGGAATTGAAGACGTCTGGGCCATCGATGTTCCCATGAAAGATCTGGGAAAGGTGATGGGCAGAGACGGCGAATTTTTTTCGCCCTCGATCACTCCTAATTATGATTTGCCACTCGAAGGTTATGGACTTAGACACATTGGGACATTTAGGGACAATAAGCTTCATTTTGATGAAGCTCACGGGGATATAGTCCTGTATGGCAATCTGAGACAGTTGTTAAATGGATACTCAGACGTTGCAAACTATACCAGAGAACATGGGGAGATGCCGCTCGAAAATCAAAGGACAGTGACACTCAAGCCAGGGACCGTTTGGGATGTATCGGGTGTGATCGATTGGGATGCAGGCTTTACGGAGCAGTTTCCACATGGCAGTTTTAGTGCCTTTGCAGATAGTATTGCACGATCTAACGCAGGGACAGAACAGGCGAGAGAACACCAGGCAGAACCCGCAGATGTGCCAAAGCCAGAGATTGTTGGTAGCGCGACACCTCAACAGCTAGGCACACAGGCTTCGGTAAAATACGGCCTTGGTTTTGATCCCGAAAAGAACGGGGAGGTGGTGGTTAAAGATGGCGAATTTGCTAGAATTACAAATCTTAAATACCAGGCGCAGGCATGGAATATTGACGAATTCAATGCGGCCCTTGATAAGGTTCTGTCTGCGCAGGTCTCAAGTGATTCGGATGTCCGCATTATTGATTTGGAGATTCATTTACCCGCTGGTTCTGAGATAAATCATGATCAATTGAGTAGTATGGTTGCTGAAGCTGTTGCCCGTCGAACCATAAAAGACTCACCGGATGTTCGTGTGACCCTGCACATGCCTGTTGATGCGCGTGCCAATATTTATGTTGGTAAAGATGGTGTGCCGTACTTCGAACAAAGGCAGGATCGGTGGTGTTCGCTTTATTCGCTCATCAATGCCATACAACAAAATCCAGCGCATCGGATGACAGTCGCAGAGATGATTGACTTTTATCAAACAATGGCGGCCCGTCTTAACAAGGATTGGCGGGTTAATGCGGCGGAGCAGTATGCAGAACTTGGAATCCATGCAGGGACTATAGGCAAAGATTATTTTAAAAGCATTGGAAATGATCCTGACAAAATCTTTTTGTTTTCGACTGTTGGTCATGTTTATTATGTTGACCACGTGGATAGTAACGGGTTTACGTATTCTGATCCTTATCATCCAGGGCAGGGGACGCGGCGCATGAGTTGGAGTTTTAATGATGGTTATTTCTGGCAATTTGAGGATGCAGGACAGATCAAAAGGCGTGTGCAGGAAATAAAAGGTGAAGACGATGCCCGTCAGCAAGACCCAGCGGCCATTAATATTAATTATGATGGAATAGATGGCTTGACACGCAGGACACTTGAAAATCTTGAAGTCAATCACGACTACACCACAAAGGAGTTTATCCTCGCCATACCTGATCTTGTGCAGGCTGACAGTGTTCATCCCGAGTTTGCTGATGGAAGGGAATTTTGTATCGATCGTGATGTCAAGTTTAGAATTGTTGAAACCGGCTTGGCGCCTCAGGGTAACGGTTTTGTTTATAAGAAAGAAGAAAATGTTATACTGATTGATCGCAACACTTTCGAGAATACAAACATCTACACGCTGATGCTTGAGATTGTGAGGGTGATGGTTGCAGTATCCAAATTATCGGGCTCGCACACCGATTTAAGACAACAGGCGGGTCATGTTGCCACTTCTGATGGTTCAAATTCTCAGGGCGAAGGCGGCACTCAAGCGCTCTTGGCCAGCGGGATGACGTTTGCGGGGGGAGTGCCAGACCTTAAAGGGTTTGACCAAACAAAAACTTCAGTCAGACCTATCCCTTCATGGCAAACTCTTAACGACGAGGGGCCGAATGGAGGTGATGGAAAACAATTTGCCTCTCTCGCAGCAAAAAATTTATTTGTGGCAAGATACGGATGGGCGGCACCCACTCCCGATGCCATAGAGGCCATTAACGATTTTACTCAGGGCGGACTTGTTTTGGGTGTTGGCTCCGGAAGGGGTTTATGGGAAGCTGAGTTGCAGGCAACAGGGGTTGACGTGTTGGCCACAGACAATTTTTCGAGTGAAGGTTCAGAAAAAATACCAGAACTGCAACAGAGGGAAGGAGGACCGCAGACCTATATTGATGTGCAACCGTTGTCCCATCGCGAAGCTATTGAACAACACGGGGCCGAAGCTGATACTTTGATGATGGTTTGGCCACCGTCAGACAAACCCATGGCGGCAGAGGCCTTGAGGGATTTTGAAAACAAGGGTGGAGATAAGCTGGTTTTTGTTGGGCAACAAGGATATGGCGATATTGATTCGAATCTCAACGGAGACACTGAATTTTGGAAGATCATCGAAAAAGATTGGGTGGAAGTGGACCTTGTTGAAATTCCAAACTGGGGAAGTAACTTAGACGCGGTCCACCTTTATCGCAGAAAACCCAAACCTGTGGCCCGCTGAGCACAACATCACCAATCACCAAGACCATCACCAATGAATCACCAAGACGGAGAATCACCAAGGATGCTTCTGCTGACTCCGTCAGGGATGCTTTTTAACAAAATTCTCATATTAATAAAGTTCCTGCTATGGCAATGTGTGCTTGACACGCAAGGCGCTATGGGGTTGTCTGCGGTACTTTATATGGATATTAAAAAGTTTCTATCCACGACATTTCTTTTTCAACAACTGACGCCGTCAGAGTTGGGCGTGCTTGCCTCTATTTGCAACACCAAGAGGCTTAAAAAAAATCAGATACTATTTTCCGAAGGTGATGAGGCCCTGGCTTTTTTTGCTGTGGTCTATGGGCAAATCAAGGTTTTCAAGCTTTCAAAAAATGGGGATGAACAGACGCTCCATATTCAGGCGCAGGGGGACTTGGTTGCCGAGGCGGTCCTGTTTGGTTTGAATACGTATCCCGCTCATGCGAGGGCCCTTATGGAGGCACTGGTGGTTAGTATTCCTAAAAAATCCTTAGTTGACCTGATACTCAAAGATCCGGGATTGAGTTTTAAACTTATGGCGGGATATTCAAAACGGCTCAAGGAATTTGTGGCTACTATAGAATCGCTCGCGCTGACAGACCCCAAGGAACGCCTTGTCTGGTATATTAAAAGGCACGGCCAGAGGGATAAAAAAACCATCACGCTCAATCTTTCAACATCCAAAAAAGAACTCTCCAATATGCTGGGTATCACGCCCGAAACCCTATCAAGGACACTCAAGGTCCTTAAGAGAGATCATATTCTGGATGAAAAAAAGGGGGTGTTGATGCTCAAAGACTTAAGGGGATTTTAGAGGTGCCTTGAATTTTATAACGTCTGAGATTTTCCTGTTTTCTTGATTTGAATCAAGGCCAGAAATCAGGAGATCTGAGAGTATAGGTTTGCCAAAAGGCGAACTCTATACAAATTTAACAAAAGGAGAAAACATGTTTTGTTATCAATGCGAACAAACCTCTCAGGGAAAAGGCTGTACGGCGCAGAGCGTGTGCGGCAAGGATGAAACAACGGCAAATCTTCAGGACGGTCTCTTTTATGTGGCGCAGAGGCTCTCTCAACATGCGTATCACCTGCGCAGGCTTGGTATTAAAAACAGGGACTTTGATCACTTTGTTGTCGAGGCCCTGTTTACAACTGTGACCAATGTCAATTTTGATTCCCAGAGGGTGGCGGACTTTATTTTAAAAGGACAGACGCTCATCAGCCGCGCGTCTGAAATGCTTCGGGACAAGGCCCATGACATCCAGCCCGGGCTCAGGAGCTTTTCTGGCACGGTCGCGGAGATGTCGCATCAGGCCACGGCAGTCTCAATTTTAAAACGCATTAATTCACGCGGTGCGGACCTTGCTGGTCTTGAAGAACTCATTACATATGGTCTTAAGGGGGCCGCGGCCTACGCGCAACATGCGCGGTTCCTTAACATTGAGGACGATGATGTGTACGCGTTTTTTCACGAGACACTTTATTTTTTGACCACTGCTCCCACGGCAGACGAAATGCTCAACAAGGCATTGAAGGTTGGTGATGTTAACTTAAAGGTCATGGAGATGCTCGACGGGGCTCACACCCGCGCTTATGGTCATCCTGTTCCAACCGCGGTGCGCGTCACTTCCGTCAAGGGCAAGGCCATTTTGGTTTCTGGTCATGACATGAAGGACCTTGAAGAACTCCTCAAACAAACACAGGGTAAAGGGATCAATGTTTACACACATGGCGAGATGCTTCCCGCGCATGGATACCCGGGCCTTAAAAAATACCAACACCTTGTTGGAAATTATGGCGGCGCGTGGCAGGACCAGCAGATAGAGTTTGAACGGTTTCCGGGCGCCATTTTGATGACGACCAACTGCATGCAAAAACCGCGCTCATCTTATCAGGATCGCATCTTTACAGGCGGCCTGGTGGCCTGGCCGGGGGTAAAACATATTGCAGGGCATGACTATTCTTCGCTCATAGAGGCGGCCCTTGGTGCGGATGGTTTTGCTGTTAGTGAGCCGGAAAAAAATATCACGGTTGGCTTTGGGCACAATGCGGTCCTGAGTGTGGCAGACAAGGTTATTGATGCCGTGAAGTCTGGTGTCATCAAACACTTTTACCTTATTGGGGGGTGTGACGGCGCCAAGTCTGGCAGAAATTATTACACAGAGTTTGCGCAGTCCGTTCCAAAGGATGCGGTGATTCTCACACTGGCCTGCGGCAAATACAGGTTTAACAAGCTCGATTTTGGCACGATTGGCGGCATTCCCAGACTGTTGGATATTGGACAGTGCAATGACGCTTATTCGGCTATTCAAATTGCTGTGGCACTGGCAAAGGCCTTTGAGACCGATGTGAACAGCCTGCCTCTCTCGATGATCTTGTCTTGGTACGAGCAGAAGGCAGTGGCCATCCTGTTGACGCTACTTCATCTGGGGATCAAAAACATCCGTCTCGGGCCAAGCCTGCCCGCGTTTGTGACGCCAAACATCCTTAATATTCTCGTGGAAAAATTTAAGATCCGGCCGATTGGACATGTTAAGGAAGACCTCGCAGAAACGCTTGCGTGAAGGGAATAACATGACAAGGGCTGTTTGCAAGCGCAGGCGGCCCTGTCATTAACTAGTCCAAGTTTGGAATAACAAAAACTGGTAGGCAAAGCCCACTCTTTCTTATTAAAAAAGTTTGTTGTTAAACCTAGAAACGGCAGTTCAAGCCCAGCTCGTGACAGGAGATGCAGGATTAAATTGAGTTCTGCGCGACTTCCGTGCTTCACCTGTTGGGTTAGCGAATTTAGCTCTCCGAACTCAATTTAATCCTGAATCTCCTGTCTTAGTCTGTATTTCAACCGCCGTATTTAGGTTAAATGTAAAGTCCTAGCCCCTTCCTTATATTTTTTGGATGGCCTAAGCTGAACGTTCAATAGCTATGAATATTATGATGAACCATGGCAAATCGTTCAAGATTAAAAAATGAGTTTACTGCCGGATCTAACCCCACCATAAGACTTGCTGATTGAAATAAATATGGTTTTTTAAATAACCGTGGGGTTGGACTTTCGAAACATTCAAACTTCAGGCCGGTAACCCTATTTTCTAATGTAGAAGGATCCCAAGATGTACACGGATCCAAATTATAACCGACGAGATCGGAGGGGACATCAATTTCGAGCTTATACAATTCGATCAGTCCGGCACATGCCCTTTGGATCCCGGCAATATTAAAGCGAGTCGGATCCAGCCAATAGCCCAGCTCTCTCAGCCAAATGCCCTCGGTCTTTCTTAGGGCTCTAAGACTACCAACATGATAAGACCTTTTTTCTGGCGGGCCATCTGTCCCCCATACCGGGGCATTCAACAGAACGAGCGATACCATGGAGAAAAACTCTCGCCGATATTCTGAATAATTTGTATCTGATGAGCCTATCCCTCCACTTTTTTTGCCTTCTACAAGTGTTGACATGCGATCGAGCCAAATTTTTGTGATATTCAAAAGTTGATCAAAATTTAGACCAAAGGACTCGGGGGATGCGTATAGGGCAAAACGCTCCAATCGTGGTCTGGCGGCCTCCGCGCCAAGACTCATCAGCCTGGCGATCTCATCAAAGTATGCCCCTCTATATTTTTTGTTTTTGGGCGAGGACCTCAACCGTTGATAACCTATTGTAAGTTCTTCGGGGATCTCATATTTAAAAAGCCGCGCTGTTAATTGCGGATGAAAATCAATAATGTCCGATCGGCTGTCACCCCAATTGCTTGCTGCCAGGGCCTTTCCCGGGTTATCAAGTAACGCCTCTCTTGCTTCAAATACCGTGGCATTTGGTGACACCAGACCGCTAAAATGGGCGATGTTAAACGCATTAGTCGCAATGATCTCTGTGGGTAAGCCGCTGGAAAATATATTAAGATCCTTTTTTTATAAAAAGATATTACTTACATCTTAATCTTAGGTGTCGGCAATCGATCAAAAATGTTGCTTCTCTTCTCTACCTAAATTCCTCAACCGAAAACACTTGACTCGTCATTGCGAGCCCGAAGGGCGTGGCAATCCAGTATTTGTTACCACTGGATTGCTTCGTCACTTAAACAATAGGAACTTTATCAAACCGAGAATTTCATAACAACCAAAAACAAGGCAAAAAAAACAAAAACCTTGTCCGCAATTGCGCTGTTCATCTGAA
>JADGCS010000119.1 GCA_015228875.1 Deltaproteobacteria bacterium
ACCTCGATACCCAAGGTAGTGATGCTGGGCCATCAGATTTTCCCAGAGAGCAACCTCAGGGGGTGTTATCAAGCGCACAACCAGTGTTTCGAATGTTTTGAGGTTTTGGCCCATGGTCACCTATTCATGAAAATCAAAAAAAGGTGTCAAAGCTTTACAAACTACAGGTTTTGAAATAAACCCCAAAATATAAATATGGGCAGACCACTACGTATAGAATATGACGGTGCCTGGTATCACGTGATGAATCGTGGGCTTGCACGACGAAGGATATTTGTTGTTGACAAGGATTATCGTAATTTTTTTGTCCTGCTTAAAGAAGTCACTCAGACCTATAAAATTCAAGTGCACGCTTTTTCATTGATGCCCAATCACTATCATTTACTGATTCATACTCCTGTTGCGGGTTTAAAAACAGCCATGCAATTTTTAGATGCTGTTTATACTCGTCGATTTAACCGCATACATGGCAGGGACGGCCCCTTATTTAGGGGGCGCTATAAATCTGTTCTCGTTGACAGCAATGAATATTTAACATCACTTGTTCGTTACATTCATTTAAATCCTGTAAAAGCCAGGTTATGCCTGAATCCAAAACAACATCAATGGACAAGTCATAAATACTATTTAAAAACTATTAAAGGCTTTGAGTGGCTGTGTACTGACAATGTTCTTAATGAATACGGAAAATCTTTAACCCATGCCCGTAAACGATTTGCTGAGTCCCTGAGTCTTGAACTAAATGACGACACAATTAAAGAAATCGAGAAACCCCGCCACAATATTATTGGGGGACAGTTTTTTAAAGAATGGATCAACGGGAATTTTATAGATAAAAAAACGATAGCAACAAGGGATATCGCCATCAAAGACAAAATATTAAGGCCAAAGATCACAGGCGAACAAATTTTAGAGAACATAGCCTTTTGCTATAATATAAAAGTACCCGAAATCATAACCTGCAAGCCAGGTCAAAAAAACGAAGCCCGATCGATGGCAGTGTATCTCATGAGAAATCGATTGGGATACAGTCTAAAACAGATAGGTAAATGGCTCAAAACCGAGAATGAATTTGCAGTGGCCCAAGTATTATTTCGGATTAAAAAAAAAATCGAAATTGACAAACGGTTTGTCAAAAAAGTTAGAGAGATCGAGCATGCGGTGTTAAGGTGATCTTTTTTATCAACCTGTAGTTTGTAAAGCTTTGACACCTTTTCACACCTTTTCACGAGCGGTGCGTTGCGGTGGACATGACGGGGTCATGTCTAACGCTGTGCGCCCACGTGGCGATCTCCTGAAATAAATTGGTTGCGGGAGATTGCTTCGTCGTTTTACTCCTCGCAATGACGGAAAGTGGCGTTTCCCGACAGACTCTAACCACTCGCTTCCCATGTTAAAGAAAGTCGGCTGATGATTGATGGCCAATGGTTTGGGGCTGATGAGGACTCATCATTCCGTCTCACTCTCATCCGTAATAACAACCCCCGGAAAAAGGGGGTGAAAGCCGCAGCTCTGTGTGAGGTCTATCTCGTCTGTCTCTTCCGCATCGATCTGGCTCTGACCCGCCCACACTGTGAGTGTGTCTGCCACGTCGAATGTCATCAATATGGTGTGCGCCTCTGTGACCGAATCAACGGTGATCACGCCGTCCATGGAAAAATTGACACCGCCCGAATCATCACGTGTGCTGATTGTGACGGGGTCTTTGTAGGACAACGTTGCATTGTCCGCTGAGCACTGTCTGCGGTCTGCCTCTGCGGGACAGAGCTCGGGACTGGCAGCGCAATCGGCACACCAGTAGTCATCGTTTGAAAAGGCATCGAGGAGACCACTTGCGGGCCGCCCGCCCGCATCGTCAAGGTACACAAGCCCGTTTGTGTTGTAACTGTACCACCCCCACTTTGCCACCGCCTCGTCATAAAACAGGATGTCACGTGCCAGTACCCCGGAGGTGGCATCGTCATTAAAATAGACACGCATCGGGTAGTCGGCAAGCGCGGGGTCTAGGGACGGGATGACCAAGGGGACTGTCGTCTGAACATAGTAAATGGCCATCTCGATGGCATCATAGGAACCCACCGCGTCTGTCGAGAGGGCCTCGCTTAAATCGCAGATGGTTGAGGCGCTGGCACTGATGGTGACTGCGTTTGTCTTGGCCTCGGCCGCTGTTGCGTTGGTGCAGCCGTCGATTTCGTAGTAATCGGTGGTGCTCCCCTCTTTTAAAAGACGGACATACCGTGTGGCGAGGATGACTTCGGCATCGGTTGGTGAGACATTGATCGACTGGCCCCCGCCTGCGTTGTCGGGACAATTAGAAGGCATGGTATAGAGCGGTGCGCCCAAAAACGGTGCTGTAAGATTGGCCGGCGTTGCACTGGTTGAGACAACCCCCTGAATCACAATACCAGCGGATGCCCCGTCACTGTCACCGTTTGTGGTGGTTGATGTTGCTGTCGAGCCGCATGTGACCAGAAAAAAAGAAACAACCAGAACAAATAATGTTTGATAGATTTTCATTTGACCCCCTTTTTATTTTTAAACCCGTTTTTAAACTGACCCGTTATAGACGAGAACGCCCCATAAATCAATGATGACCATTGTTTTGAAATTCATCCGCTATCATGTTATGGATCCAGTATGAAAAAAACACTCCTTCTTATCCCGCTTATTGTATTAACCTGCTGCAAGGCCACGAGCACACAAAAACCTGCGCAAAAAACGCAGACAAAAGAAAAAAATGTTAAGACCGCCTATTTTCCGGAGGAATCAAAGCCTGAGATCAGCATGTCCTACGAGCTTGATGACCTGCTTGAAGAATTCATCACCCCGCTCCTCGAGGTAAAAGGGATTGAACCTTATGATGATAACACACCACTCCCAAAAAATTCCATCGGGCTTCGTTTTAATCACCCGATGATCAAGACCGACGAGGTTGGCAGGGAGAGTAAAACAAGTTTTGTCTCGTTTGTCCCCTACCGTGCGGGGACCTACACATGGATTAACGAGAACGTCCTGACATTTACACCCAACAGGCCATGGGCGTACGAAGAGGTCCTGGCCATTGTCCCCGCAGAGACAAAAAGCCTCAATGGCTACAAATTGCTCGCAACGAGAGATATCGCCATCAATTCCAGATCCGAGGTAGAAATCGCCGGCAAACTTGTGGACTGGAATATCCATCAGGGAGAACCTAGGCTGGTGGTGGTCTATCCGGGTATCGGGACAGGGACCATTGGTCAAAACGAAAGTTTAACGCTCGTCTTTGATCAGCCGGTCCTGCTGGGTTACGTCAAGGACAAGATCAAGATGGAGGTCAAGCGCCATGACGAACAGGAGTTTCACTACCTGAGCCACACACTGTCCCACCCCAAAGACCCTGTCGTTAACGGTTTTAAGGTCGAAAGCCCCTTCGTGGTCTCGGTGACCCCCGAAAAACCATTTGCCTATTCAAGTGAAATCAAGGTCACCTTTAGGGATGGTTTGAAAGAGGCGGACGAGGTTGTGGCACAATACAAAACACCCGCCGCGCTCAAACTGGAGGCTGTCTCCTGTAAAAAATGGGCGGCATGCCGCATCAGCGAAGAAGACCTTGAGGCCGAGAAAAAAATACTCGTCGAAGACACAACAGGGTTTCTTGATTTTGTATTTAATGATCCCCTTGACGAGAATGCCGCAGGGTCTATTCAAATCCTTCCCGATCCCGGTGCGAAAAAAATCGAGGTGGCAGGAAAAAATATTTACTTCAGTTGGCAGTGGCAGCCCAATCAGACGTACGAAATCAGATTCAACAACAGTTTAAAAAGCACGTATGGTCACACGACAGAAAAAAACCTCGTCATCGCCATCAAGACCAGTCATCTCCTGCCTGCGATAGAGGTCCCCGTTGGTCTTAAAACCATTGACAGCGGCAAAAAAAACGCGCTGAAACTTAAAGCCCTTAATCTCTCGACATTGAGACTCAAAATTTATCCGGTGTCCAAAGACAGTCTGCCTGCTTATGTTAAACACCTCTGGACCCTTGAGGGCAGCAGTACAGTGCCGCAGGCGCCGTCCGAAGAAAAGCCTCTCTATCTTGACCTTGCCTTTAATCCCGAATCGGATGTGTGGCAGGAAAAAATTCTGGATACGACCAAGCTTAAATCTATGACCGAGGAAAATATTTATTTTATCCAGTACGAGACCAATCCCCATGTCCCGCAGACACCCGAAACAGCAAAACACCTCGAGGCACTCGTGCAGATCACCGACACGGGGCTTGCCGTCAAGAGGCTCCCGCAAGGCGTCTTTGTCATGGCCTCTTCACTCAAGACCGGCAAACCGCTTCACAACGTGGCCATCACTGTCGCCACTTTTAATGGAATCATAACAGGTTCAGGTGTCACGGATGAAAAGGGGACGGCCTTTATTGAGAACACAGACCCCAATCTCCTGTTGAGCCCGCTGGTCATGGCCGAAAACAGGGCAGATCCCGATCTGCCGGAGACTGCATTTTTGTGGATCGGCAGCAAACAGGTCAGCGCCGATTTTTTTGAGCTCCCCCAGGATATGATCACAACCCTCCAAAAGAATACCGTGGCCGCTCCTGCCGAGAGGGGGTACGTTTTTACAGACAGGGGTGTCTATAAGACGGGGCAGTCGGTTTATATCAAGGGGCTCATTCGCAGCAACGACACCCCGGATGTCTCCGAAAATCCATCGAGCACCGAAGATGTCGAAAATGTCAGAATCAAGATCAACAACGCAAAGCAGGATGATGTCTTTAATGAGCTTGTCCAGATCGATAAGCAGGGCCAGTTTGATCTTGACTACAAGCTTCCGCATGATGCTGTCTTTGGCACATACCGGCTTGATGTCTTAAATACAAATGACGAGACAATCACCACTGCCTCGTTTGTACTTGCTGACACGCAAAAATCTACGTTCGCGGTTAATCTTTCAGGCAACAGCAAGACCATAAAACTCAATGACGACTGGCAGCTTTCTGCAGAGGCTGCTTATTTTTTTGGTATGCCTGTCAGTCAGGGAAACCTCAATTGGGTCTTGTACAAGGAGGCACAGTCCCTTTCCCCTGCTGGTTACGAGGGTTATATTTTTACCGATAACATGACAAGCTCCATTAACGAGTACAGCGCACCGGAGAGGGGGCTCCAATACCTGAGTGATCATGCACAGAACCTCTCGCCCTCGGGAAAGACCGCTTTACAAATCAAGACCCGTGACCTGTTTTTTTTAAATGATGCCCCTCAAATACCCTTTCATCTCACACTTAAAGTAACGGTCAGGGACTCATCGGGTGCGGCTGCGGCCAACAAAAGTTCTGTTCTCGTCCACCCGCACAGTTATTACATTGGTCAAAGGGCAAAGAACGAATATGTTACCGGACAAAATATAAACTTTGAATGGATTGTCCTCTCACAGGACAACCAGATCCTTAATGGTGTTGCAGCCAAGGCAACCCTTTACAAACTTGTGAGTCACTGGTTTCAGGAAGAGGGTTTAAGAGACAGCTATTATTACGAACAGGATAGTGTGCCCGAAAAGATGGCAGAGTGTCAGGTTGTTTCTGGTGAGGGCCGTCAGGGTTGCGACCTTGGAAAGCCCCTGCCAGGCCGTTATGCCATTAAGCTTTCGTCTGTCGACAAGAACGGCGATAAAATCGTATCGAGCCAGTTGATCACGGTCTCGGGGCCAGGTGTTGTCAGCGACCAGGAATCCAAACGTCATCTGATCAAGCTCACCGCAGACAAGGAAAAATACGCAGCGAATGATACGGCCTCTGTGATGTTTGAAAACAGCACCAAAGACGCCATTGCATTTGTGACAGTCGAACGAGACCGGATCCTCTCTCTGCAAACCTTTCCCATAGGGCAGGGTCTTGTCAAACTGCCCATTGTCCTCAAACCCGAATACGCCCCCAATGTCTTTGCGGGTGTTTATGTCGTCTCCGGCAGGATGGGTGATCTTTACGATGCCCTAGGACAGGATGTTTCTGCGCCGGTGTTCAAGTCTGGTTATTGCCCGCTCAATGTTGATCTTGCCCATCGCCGCATCAATATAAAAATCACCACCGACAAAAAAAATTACGCACCACGCGAGACCATGAAACTCAAATTGAACCTTAGCAATCATCAGGGACAACCTCTCGCGCAAAGCCCCGTGACGCTTTATGTGGTGGACGAGGCAAGTCTGCAAATGAGTGCCTACACATCCCCTGATCCCTTAAACGTCTTTTATCCGTCCGCAGCCCTTGCTGTTGAAGTGGCAGACAACCGTTCGGGTGTCTATACCACAGATTACCGGCTGAGTGTGATGGAGAAAAACCAGATCATGGGCGACGGCGGCTATGGGGAAGGGGCTGATCTTGAGGTCCTCTCGATCAGGCGCCATTTTCCGGACACACTGTACTGGAATCCTGATTTGATCTCCGACGAAAAGGGCGAGGTCCATGTTGATATTCCCCTCGCGGACGCGACATCAAAATTCAGGATCATTGCTGTGGCTCACAAGGATCGTAAATTTTTTGGCAGTCAGGAAAGTGCCGTGCAGGTCGCACTGCCCTTTTTTGCAGACCCCATTATCCCTGCGTATCTCGTAAAGGGTGACAGGCTCAATGCCAGGGTGATGCTGCATAACCAGACACTCAAAAAAGAAAACGTCAATGTCTCTGTGACGGCCCCAGAAAAAACCACGCAGGACATCTCTGTAGAACCGCAGTCCTCAAAGGCCGCAGAATTTGTACTTGATACAACAAACACGGTAAAGGACATGATTCCAGTCGATGTCAGTCTTAAGGCGGGCACCTGGTTCGACCGCATTCAAAAAGAAATCATGATGTATCCCGATTCCAGAACGTTTAAAAAGGTCATCTCCGGAAATTTTGACCAAGAGCAGGTCATCCATATCAAAAAACCGGCGCACTGGGACCCGCAATCTGCCGTCACACTTAATATTTCAAGGCTCCCTTTTGCCGACTTTTCGGAATCGGCCCGTTTTTTACTGGACTACCCCTACGCATGCCTTGAACAGGAGGTCTCGCGCCTGATGGTGCTGCTAAGTTTTAAGGAAGAACTTGGCGAATTTATAAACTCAGAGACCGTTTTTAACACACCCATCGAAGAATATCTTGCCAGGACCTTTAAAAGTATAAAGGCCATGCAGACAAAGCAGGGAAGCATGAGCTACTGGCCGGGGCAGGATACCGTGCATCTCTTTGGCTCGGCCTACACATTCCTCGCACTCGCAAAGGCAGAAAGGCTGGGGTATAAAAACGATCTCTTCGAACCGCTTAAAAAATATTTTAACCAGTTTACCGACAGTAAGGTTTTCAGTCTGCAGATCGACAAAGATACCCTCGCCATGACCTACTACGCCTTTTCTCTGCTTGACGAAGAAAAAAAGGAACTCGGAAATCTGTTGTTTGAAGAACGCAAGGCCATGGGGCCCTTTGCGCTTGGGCTTCTCGCCATGGGTGATGTGAAGAACGGCAGGACATCAAGGGCAAAAGAGCTGCTGGTGATGATCAGGGCCCTGTTTGACGATACGGGGGAATTTATGCTGTTTTTCCCAGGCAGCAATTCCTTCAGTTCCCGCACACGGGAGAAAGCAGTGGCACTTTTGACATTCCTCCTCGCAACACCTTCTGATCCCCTGATCGAAAAACTCGCCGCACAGATATTTATCAGTCAGCATCAGGGACACTGGCAGAACACACAGGAGACCATTTTTTCCCTCTGGGCGATGGGCCAATTTTTAAAACATCACGACGGGCTTAACCCACCGCAGGTCAATATTAAATACGGTCAAAACAATATTGACGCAGCCACGCTTAAACCGCTCAATAAATTTGTATACCAGATGAGTGTGCCGTTTGAGGACAACGGAGACCTTGTTTTAAAATCGGACAACAACGAGAATATTTATTTCAGACTCGAAGCAGACGTCATGGAAAAATATCAGTCCCCGAAAGAACAGATCAGAAAAGACATACAGCTTTTTGAAACCATCGAAGACAGCAGCGGTAGTCTCGTTGCAAAAAACAAGTTAAAACTGGGAGAGCTTTATCACTGGCGGTTGTACGTCAAGGTCGAAAGTGGTGTGACGAGCTTTTTTATGGAACACAATCCTCCTGCAGGTGTGACGGTGCTTAATACAACCATCCCTGTAAAAAGTGACGAAATAAACAACACTGATCCCGACACGGCAACCGGGGACCGCAGGTTTCTTTTGATCGAAAAGGCCGCCAGCCATCTGGTTCACAACGAGATCAGGGGGGACAGTCTGTTGTTCTTTGCCGACCTTCTGCCAAAGGGGCTTTACTCGTTTGAGTTTTACGCGCGTGCCACTTACCCGGGGACATTTATGTCACGGCCCATGCGCGCCGGTAACATGTACGACCCCGCACAGTACGGGGATTTGCCCGCGCGTCATGTTGAGATAGAGTAAAAAAACCATGTCTCTCAAGTTACTAACTTGATGATGACGCGGTTGAGTACCCTCGTCATGCGAGGAATGCACCCGCGCTCTGTTAACTTTGAAATTTCTAGATACTAAAATAAAATCCACAGGCGCCCTGTCCCTGTTCGTTCTTCTCGTGACGTGCGCGGCTGTCTTTCTTGTCCTTGGATCGACACCACCCATTTCGCCCGCGGATTACCGCGACCTTCTTTCGACCAATATTTATTCCAGTGAGGGCGTACTTTTAAGACAGATCCCCTCAAAGGCAGGGACCTTTCAACGCTGGGCCGACCTGAAAAACATGGGCGACAAAATCACACTCGCGACCCTGCATGCCGAGGATAAAAGATTTTATACCCATGCAGGCATTGACCTTAAAAGCACTGTCCGCGCGGCTTTGCAGAACATAAGGCACGGACGAATTATCAGCGGGGCATCCACGATCACCCAGCAGATTATTCGTATCGCCAAAAAGCGCGATCGCAACCTTAAAGACAAGATTAAAACCGTGGCCGAGGCTGTGTGGCTTGACCTGTCCATGTCAAAGGCAGAACAACTGGAACTGTATTTAAACCTGATCTCCTACGGCGGCAGTAATGTGGGTATTTACGAGGCAGGCCTTGATTATTTTAACCTGACACCGGACAAACTCAGTCTTGCGCAAAGCGCTTTTCTGGCTGTGATCCCAAGGTCACCACAAAGACTCAACCCCCGAAAAAATTTTGAGGTCATACAAAAATTAAAACAGGGGCTCCTTGCAGGGCTTTTACACGACGGCAGAATCACGACAGAAGCGTATCAGCACGCCATGGAGGAAATAATCACCATCAAACCGCAGACCAAAAGAAACTTTTTGGCACCTCATTTTACCGAGCAGGTCCGCCGTCTCCATACAGCAACTGGCGCGATCAATATGACCACGAGTCTCAAAATGGACTTGCAGTCAAAGGTTGAGAAAATTGTGCAGCGTCATCTTGCAGAATCGGCAGGACACAATATTCAAAATGCCGCAGTTGTTGTGATCGAAAACCATTCGGGTCGTATCCTTGCGTGGGTGGGTTCTCCATCGTTTTTTAAATCTGAAAATCAGGGGCAGGTTGACGGGGTTGTGGCCTACAGGCAACCCGGGAGCGCACTCAAGCCCTTCACATACGCGCTGGGACTGAATCAGGGGCTGACACCGGCAAGTATTTTGCCAGACATCCGCACAAATTATTCCCTGACTGACGGTGAGAGATACTCCCCGCGAAATTACAACAGGGTCTATCACGGGCCTGTAAGACTGCGCGAGGCCCTTGCCGGGTCTCTCAATGTACCGGCTGTTCACATGGCGAAGATCGTGGGGCCGCAAAAAATACTCACCCTGCTTAACAGCATGGGCTTTCATTTAAAAGACCCCCCCTGGCATTATGGATTGGGCATCACGCTTGGTAATGCCGAGGTGAGGCTGCTTGATCTTGCCAATGCCTATGCCATGCTTGCCAGGGGCGGGGTGTGGCAACCTGTGCGGTTGACCCTTGATCATGACAGTCTGTTGTTTCCAAGCAACGAGAATCACAAGTCTCAAGAGATCCTGTCCCCCGAGGTTGCGGCCCTTATTTCGGATATCCTTGCCGATGAAAAAACACGCAATCATTTTTTTGGACTTAAACACCCGTTCCATTTTGATGTCCCTGTGGCTGTCAAGACCGGTACCTCCAGCAATTTTAAAGACAACTGGGCCATGGGATACACGCAGGACATCACTGTCGGTGTCTGGGCCGGAAATGTGAGCGGCGATCCCATGCAGGGAACAACGGGGGCAACGGGCGCAGGCCCCATGTTGCGTGATGTGATCAATCACGCGATTACATTATATCCAGAGAGAAGCGCCCTCTTTGACGGGCAGAGACTCAAACAAATCGTGATCTGTCCGTTATCGGGCAAGATGGCGGGGCCCCACTGCCGTCATAAGATCACCGAATACTTTTTACCCGGCACCGAAATAACAGAGTCCTGCGAGTATCATCACAAAATAAAAATTGATAAACGCAATGGACTGCTCGCAGACGCTTGCCCCAAAAGATTTGTAAGGGAAGAGACGGGGGTTGTCTATCCCGAATTATTCAAGGGTTGGGCCATGGAATACGGCAGAGGCATCCACGATTACTCGCCCCTGTGCGGTCCCATTAAAGAAGATGCGGCCATAAAGATTGTTTTTCCAGATGAGGGCAGCCGCTTTCTCATTGACCCGTCAAAACAGGCGGCGTTTCAAAGCATCCCGCTCAAAATCTCCTTTAAGGGCACCCTTGATCAGATAGACTGGTTTGTAGATGATCAATTTTATCAAAGCGCAAAATCACCCTACACGGTCCGTTACCCACTCAAACCCGGCAAACACACATTTATGGCAAAATCAGGTGCAGCAAGTTCGCAGGTTGTGAACATTGTGGTGCGGTGAGCGTCTGAGATTCTCCTGCCTCCAGATTGACGATCATGCAAGTTAACATAGATTCGAAAATAGCGGATAAATCCGAATCATGTATAATAGATCCACTATTTTCAATGCTTTCCACTATTAAATGATTGGAAAAACTGTAGTTGTTCAACACCTCCGTCATACTTTTTGATACTTTTTTACTTTTTTCATTTTTCAAATTCTACTTTAACAGAGGTCCCCTCTATAACACGCTTTATACACGATCGAATACCATCATTGATATTGATTAGCTGAATTTTGTTGTCTTGTAATTGTGCCAATTTGATAACAACCTCATCTCCAAAAGACGATCCTAAAGAGATAACTCCTTCAAAATTTAGAATATAAGGTTTTTGATTGCTTAAAATAATTGTATTGAATACTTTTTTTCCGTCTTCTCTATCAGTTAATGTTTTTCCAAATTTATTCATTTGAATCATGCTCATATTTGCTCCCTCATAATTTTTTCTATCATTAAATCAATTTCAGCTCTGGAAACATCAATAAAATTTGCGTCAATAAGCACTAGAGAAAATCTCGTTCCAGCTGTCTTAGTTGAAGCTTCTCTCACTTTGGTTTCAAAAGGTATTTTTCCAAAATCAAAAAAAAGAGATATGCCATTGCACTCAACTCTTACCCATGCCTGATTCCCTTTTCCTATTGCTAACAAGTCATTTAATCCTTTGCCTCTTTCGGCTATATCGTCCCAACTTGTTACTGTAGATTTAAAGGACAGACATAAGGCTTCTAGGTCTGATAAATTTTGATATTTTGGGTTTGTTTTTAAGGTGCCAGAAATTCCATCTCCAATATCACCAATAGATATACACAAAAACTTTGGCTCTTTTGGCTTTGCAGGTCGACCAACAATAGTCATAAAGCAAGGACTTCCCGCATGAGTATGTGCATTATCAGCTAGTTCCCCAAGAGCCCAACCTAAACGGCTACATAAGTTTTCTGAAAAACCTTGATCTTGCAAGTTGCTATATAACTGTTCTAGAATTTTTTTTTCTGCACCTTTATATCCAAGTGATGTGAGCCGCAAAATGTTTTCTGGGGGCAATAACGTCCCCCCTTCAATTTCCTCATCGTTAATAAATAAATTAGAGCTACCTCGTTTTAATTCATCAAAAAAACCAATAGATTTTAAATAGCGACATGAAATAGAGTTTTTGACTAGAATTAAAACCTTTTGTTCTGCAAAATATAATCTTTTTTTAAAAAGACATATTAAGCTCATGGCACCAAATTCATCAACGTTACTAATGCCTCGAAGATCAAAGATGTTTGAACTGGCTTCTAAATGATCGACATTACAATCATCAAAAATGAGATTTGAAGACTCAACAATAGTGTTTTCTGGAATTAAGATTTTTTTCACTAATTCCATTCTAAAAAAAAACACATGTCTCCCTCTGCAAAATTCTTTGAGCTTATATTTTTTTCGATATTTATTAAAAGTGGGCCTAGATACCCTTAATAATGAACATGCCTCTTGAAGGGAGATTGTGTCTGTAAAAAACCGAACCATATTTTTACCCTAATATAACATGTGGCTTGTTTACGTTATTTTACACAACTTTACAATGCTTTACAATAAACAATACAACAAGTTGATATCACATCGCTTATAGTGTTTGTAAATTTGGTTGCAAGATACTAAGATAGTTTATTCAACTAAGCCGCCTTCGCCATTTCTACACACCCAGTTCGAAACTCGTCCAGTAAAAACACACCTCCGTCATACTTTGTTTGTTAATCGAAAGGGTTATAAAAAAGTATGACGGAGGTGCTGTTTTCGTTTTTTAGAAACTACAGAGTGCAGCGGTCGTGGGTACTAAGAGCTTATTCGAAAACCTCTTATCATAAGATTTTAACGGTCTCTAAACCTTGATATTCGCGGTGTCGCGGATGCGACACAGGAGCCTAGCCGTAGGCTTCAGCCTACGGTTTATTGCAGGAAAGTGATTTGCACCCTGAAAGGGTG
>JADGCS010000011.1:0-35764 GCA_015228875.1 Deltaproteobacteria bacterium
CAACTGACCATAGATACGCATGTCGATCGGCTGCACGCGGGAAATACCATCTGCAGAGGGGTAACTCGGTCCCAGATGGATCCTTTTAACCTTGACAAAAAGCTGCAGCGGTTTTGAATAGGAGGGGGAGTTTGCAGCATACAGGGTGACAGGAACGCCCTGCCCCAGTATCTGCTTATCAAGTGCCTTATAAAAATAGGCGGGGAGATTGGCGAGCTCCGCCAGTGTGTCGTCAAGCGCTGTGAGTGGCTCCGGCGGTGGCTGGGGGACAGAATTTTCTGCCTTGATTTTATCTTTTGCTGCTGTCTTTGCCTTGGCGCCCTCCTTTGATTGTGCCTTTTCTTTGGTTTTATTTTTTTCTTTGTCTTGGCCCTCTGTTTCTTCATCAGGGGTCAGGTCAATTTCCTTTGAACCGTTGAGGAGCTTGAGTTCGGAGAGATCAAAGAGTGCAAATTCAATACTGTCATTGAGAACATAATCCCTCTCCAAAATTATTTTTTGTGCCTCAAAAAATTCTACCGGCTTCTTTTTGGCGTAAACCCCGCCATGCAGGGCAAGACTTATAAACAAAACAGAAAGAGTAAAAAAAAGTAATCTGTGCATAAAAAAAGAAGGTCAAAAGAATCAGATCCTTTTGACCTTCTGCTCTTAAGAGTTGCATGAAACAAATCAACCCGCTGTCGCCGTTCTATCTGGTTTGACCGTGTCAAACACCGACATCGCTGTGGCGATCATGCCGCTTAAGTTGCTGGTGCTCGCGGGAATAATCATTGTGTTGCTTGACCTGGCCATGCTGCCAAACTCCTTTATATATTCTTCGGCAACCCTGAGCTTGACCGCCTCCTGCCCACCGGGGAGACTGATGGATACGGCAATCTGCTTGATCCCGTTGGCAGTGGCTGTCGCGACTGCAAGGATAGCCTCGGCCTGACCCTCGGCCTCGTTGATCTTTTTTTGTTTTTCTGCCTCGGAGTTTTTGATGACCTCTTGTTTTTGTCCATCTGCGCGATTGATCTTGGCATCGCGGTCACCCTCGGAGACCAGAATCTGCGCGCGTTTTTCGCGCTCTGCCCTCATCTGTTTTTCCATGGCCTCGGTCACATCCTTGGGAGGCGTAATGGATTTGATCTCGTACCTCAACACCTTGACGCCCCAGGCCTCGGTCGCCTGATCAATGGCCTCAACCACGGCGTTGTTAATCTGCGAACGCTCCAGAAAAGTGCGGTCAAGTTCGATCTTGCCAATCTCGGAACGCATGGTTGTCTGCGCCAGTTGGATAATGGCAGTGTAATAATTGTTGACCCCATATGACGCATCCTTGGGATCCATCACCCTGTAAAAAACAACGCCGTCAACCCCCACCTGAACGTTGTCTTTTGTAATGCAGATCTGTTCGGCAATATCCATGACAATTTCCTTAAGGCTGTGCCTGTATTGAATTTTGTCCAAAAACGGGATCACGATGTGCAGACCGGCATGCAGCGTCGTGTGATACTTTCCGAGGCGTTCGACAACAAACGCGTGTTGCTGGGGGACAATCCTGATGGTTTTAAAGACCACAATGATACAGAAAATCACTATAAACGGGGCAAGATACAACATAAGACACTCCTCTGTTGATGTTCTGGTTTTAAGGGAGACATGCAGTCAGCCCCATTTAAACCAGTGGTTGTTAAAAATCACACGCAGAAACCTGCTGTGTTATTTTGGGACCAGAATTAATCGAATACCTTCCACCTTTTTTATCACCGCATCATCACCTTTTTTAAGGTCTACAGGGGAATCGTTAAACGCCTTCCAGGGGCTTCCCCTGTACATGACAGAGCCGGTTTCTCCTGCAGGGATGTCTGCGGTCACAGTAATCACCTGGTCCTTGTCGATTTCGAGCTCTGTCTTTGAGGCAAGACTCCTCACTATTTTTTTTCTAAAGATAAGCGTACCGGCAAGGCCTGCGATCGCAAAAATAATCAGCTCTGTTGGTAGGTCTGCAAGTCCAAATACTTTTATGACCGACACAATGAGAGCGGCTACACCAAAGAACAACAGAAAAAAAGTTGTGGTAAAAACTTCGATGACAATAAGGGCGATCCCCACGCAGGCCCAAATGATGGTTGGTGATATTTCTGGCATCGTCGTTAAAGCAGGCAGTTTTCAAAAGACAGGGGCTCTGTGTGTCAAGTCCCTGCCCTTCAATGACTGACAGCCTTTTAAAGTCCGTATTTACCAAGCACCGACCCCAATTTTTTTATGATCGTGGGATCAGGTTCGAGGGGGGCCGGATACCATGGTTTCATGCGACAATCAATGACGATCGGTGTTTTAAGACCGATATGAAAACGGTGCACAATCGTTTTTTTTGCGTAGATATCTGCCGCGGGCTCAAACCTTGTAAAAATATGCCATAAAAAATCCTGTGTGGACAGAGCGGCTGCCTTTGCAGAATCGACAAGAAAAACAATGGGCCAGTCGCTCAAGGCCTTTTCTTTGGCAAGCATTTCGGGAATACCGTCGTTTTTTTCAAATTTTTTTCCCGAGACCACAAGGGCCCCTGCGCAAAAAACATGGATGTCTGTAATGTGGGGTGTCTCCAGGGCACCTTGAAACTCACGGGGGAGTGTGCGTGCCGGTGCGCCGAGTCCCAGAAAAATGGCCTTTGACCCCTCGTTTACTTTTGGGCCCGTGTAATCCAGGGAATCCTGCGATATGTTTGATAACACAAATAAGTCTGTTGAAAAATCGATGCGCTCTAAAATGATTTGAAAGAAAGATTTAAAATCCCTGACATCACAGGGCTGATCTGTGACCATCAGCACCTTGGACAGGCCAAGCTGCCCTTCGCCCAGTATCCTTAAAGCGGTGGAAAGGGCCTCCCTGGGATAACGATCATTAACAACGGCAACTGCCAGTGAGTGTACCCCTGATTCTTCGAAGGCCCAGAGGTCCTTGACCTGCGGCATCACCATGTGAATGAGCGGTTTTAAAAGATCCTGAAGATAACAAGTGATGTAGTGATCTTCCTGCGGGGGCCTGCCAACAACAGTTGCAGGGTAAATAGCATTTTTTCTGTGAAAAATTTGTTTCACCCTGACAAACGGGTAATCGTGCCTTTGCGAGTAATACCCGTAATGATCCCCAAAGGGCCCCTCTGCCCTCCGGTCGTATGGCGGTATCTCGCCCGTGATCATAAAATCGGCATCTGCGAGGATGGGGAGCGGGCTTAAGTTGTTGTCCCTGCACTGCCTGATGCGACTACCCGAAATAAAGGAGGCCAGGAGCAATTCGCTCACCCCCTCCGGCAAAGGGGCTATGGCCGCAAGGATCAGCGATGGCGGTCCTCCAATATATATGTGAACAGGGAGGGGCTGACTTTTTTGTTCGGCCTCGTAGTAATGAAAGCCCCCGCCGCGATGGATTTGAATGTGCATGCCGCATTCGTGGCTGTTAAAGATCTGGATGCGGTACATGCCAAGGTTGGCCCTGCCTGTAACCGGGCTTTGTGTGTAAACAAGCGGCAGTGTGATAAAGGCGCCGCCATCATTTGGCCAGCAATGTATTTGAGGCAGTTTTGTTAAGTCGGCATTTGTGATCTCGCTGGACAGGACATCTGCGCTGCGCACATTTTTACAGCCAACCTTAAGGGCCTCTACAGCGAGGTTTCTGGCACGCCACATTTTTCCGATCGACATCGGGAAGAGTGTGTCTATCGTCTGTTTAAGGGTGTTAAGTAAATCAACAGGCCTCGTTGAAAAGGCAAGCTCAATCCTTTTGCGCGAACCAAACAAATTGGTAGCGACTTTAAAATTGGTCCCCTTGACGCGATTAAAGAGCAATGCCTTGCCATTTTGGGCAACAACGCGTCTCTGAATCTCGGCAAGTTCGAGGTAGGGGTCTATCTCTTCATCGATCTCGAGGAGTTCGTCTTCTTTTTTGAGGAGCGCAACAAGTGCGGCGGTACTCTTAATATGTGTGGAGGTCCCCATATCGAGCGGTTTGAATATCTCACGGTCACATCTTCGTCAAACGACAAGATTGTCGCATTCCCCCAACAAGGAAATTCAAGTCCGGATTGACCATCTCCCTTTAAAAGATTAGTGTAGGAAAAAACGGAGCCCACAATGATTACCAGTCCCATGGATTACATGAACGAGGTCAAGGCAAAGAAACAGGTTGTCGGGACCTGGGGCTTTAACTCCAACATGGATTTTTCAAGGACAAGTTCGGAAGAAACCAACGTGTGGTTTTTCGAACAGGTCTTTAATTTTCTGAGGGCTTTTTTTGGACTGGTGATGCCTGACAATATGGAAGTCATCACCTACAACGCAAACAAACACATCAAAAAACAGGGGCTGGATCAACAGACCTTTCTGGATGAACTCATGCTTGTCATGAAGGGCTTAAAAGAACCCATCTGGACGTTCCGACTCAACTTAAACATTGTTGGATTTATCCGCAGTCACTACGACCCCGACAACCCAATCCGTGTACAGATACAGGAGCCCAGTGCCTTTATCGCCTGGGGCGGTCCCGATGAGACCGGGTTTCAGAACTTTTCAATCAGTTACAACCTGTTCAGTTCAAGCACCTTAAAGGGTTCTGACGAAATGCTCTGGACAGTCAATCAACCCCTGCTCGAAAAAGGGCTCAAAAAGTGGGAGATGCAAACTGGCAGAAGGATTGCTGCGGTTCAATCTAATGCCGAGGCACGAGGTGGCAGGGCCACGCAGTATGGATTTAGAAAGCCCCTGGTTAAAAGGCGCAGGACCCCCGATACAGCCACAAGACCCCCCCCCGGCCCGCGCTAGTTTTCATAAATTCATAACATCCCATCAATCGTCGCTTTCACAACACACAACAGGATGAAAAATCTATTAACACGGCAATCTGTTTTATCTGTTTGATATTACAGATGATTTTCAAAATGGTAAAAACGAACTTATCATTTAGATAAAAAGTTACGAAATGAGAAAAAACTGCCGGCGGGTCGCAATTCTCATAATTAACAAAACGAATAATATCATGACGTTAGAAAAATATTGTTTTTTCTGATTTGGCACGAATTCTGCTACAGTAGAAATATGTAAGTAGAAATATGTATGAGATGATGTGGATGGTCAGCTGGTTTTAAATAATAATGAGCGCAAACCATGCAGGGGGGTCAGAGACACTTTCTTTCATGGTGCGATAACACAATCGTGGATAAACAGGAATACATATTCAAATCGTTTCGTAAACGCGGTCGAAGACCAAAGATGATCAAGCCCGTCGACCTCGATTACATCCATCAAAAAGACGGGTATTACGATGGCAAGATATTTTTCTCGTTTGACAAGGTCACCTACACCTTTGTTGATAATGAAGAGGTCGTTGTCCTGCACTACGACAGTGTCAAGAACAGCCTTTTCTTAAAGGGCCACAAGATTGTTTCGCTAAACCAGCACCCTGACCTCGAACTCTACTTGTCAAAATTTAAAAAATGTCTGATAGAAAATTCCAAGACAGAAAAATTTGTCAAACCATTTGATGCCGTTATTTCAAGTCTCTGTCGTGCCAATTAATTCTGCCCCGCATGGAAATCAAACCCATCAAAAAAATAAAATCAGTCGGGCAGGAGCGGATTTCTCCGGACAACTATCTCAAACGCATCCCCTTTAATACGCCACTGACCAGCTCAAACAGACAGACTGTCGCCTTTGTCAATCACAGGCTTTACTTTGAGGGAAAAGAGATGGGAGAGGCCATCAACGCATGCATGCAAAATACCCCTCATCACCTGTCGCAAATGGCGGCAGAGCTGGAAGCCTTTAAAGAGGCGTGCCTTAAAAAAAGAAAAAATAAAAAAAACAAGCGGGGTCTTTTGGGTATTTTAAGCACCAACCCTGAAGGCTACGACGAAGACGAACTCGCGGTCATCTTTGCGCTCAGTGATGCCTACATAAAAAAAATCAGCGATCTTATCAAAAAAAGGTACGATGAGACCAAAGACGGGATCAACCTTGTCTTTGACGAGAATGCACAGCTCATCATCAACTCGATGAACATCCATGCGTTTGTAGATCAGTGCCGGGCGAGCCCCAATCCTAAATCCCTGCTTTTTTTAAAAGGTGTCCGCTCCCGCCTCGCCCATGTGTTGGAAAACAAGGTCAGCAGCAGAAACTACGAGCGCATCAGGGATGTGATTTTGGAACTCTTTAAAGAGATTGACGAGATCCTTGGAAAAGGGGGGTAATTTCTCCCCCGTCACCCTCAACCATAAGATCACCCCCCCAACGAATCCGGCACAGCAATGGCCTGTGTTAAGGTAGCATCTGACCGGCAATAAAAAATCTTAGAATTTTTAAGCGGTTGGTGGTATAGCCCCACCAGAATATGATTACCAAAAAATACCTGTCCGAATCCCTTTCCGAGGCGATTGAAACCATCAAGAAAGAAATGGGACAAAAGGCATCGATTACGGCTACGCGAACCCTAAAAGTCAAAAAGGGGTTTTTGCGTTCCGCAAAAAAATGCATCGAAGTCACTGCAAAGGTCGATGAATCATACCTTACCCGGGAACAACTGGTGATGCTTGGGGCAGAGGTGGATCTGGTGGGAGAGAAAAAAATGCCAGACCCTTCAGACGGCGTCCGGGTGAGTTTGTCCAAAGAAGCCCGTGAACAGGCCCACAAAGCGCAACAGCAGGAACAAATAGAAAGGGCAGATCATTTTAAAAAGGAGATAGAAAAAGAAGCAGCAGAAATTGCAAACAACACGCCAGAACCACAAGCGGAAACAACAGCACAACCCCCGCCTGTCAAGGACAAACCCGTGCAGGAAGAAACACAAGAGATCCTTGCCGGTATCGATGCCCTGCTTAAGGAGCAGGGGATTGCAGATGATCTGATAGCCCTCTGGCATCATCATTTTAAAAAAATGTCTCAGGGTTTGTCTCAGGATGATCTGCTTAACGAATGTGTTGGTTTTTTTCTGGATCGTTTTATTCCGTTTGAAACAAACCTCCCCAAAATAGCGAGTTTTGGAGGTCCGGCGGGCTCCGGCAAGACATCACTGGTCTTAAAACTGGCCTTTCTCATAAAAAAACAAAAGAAAAAAGTAGCCATATTTACCCTGGACGGCAATCTTGGTGTCATCGAGCAAATGAAACAGGCTGCGTCAAAAATGGATTGCCCCCTCTGTGTGATCTATCAAATCAGGTCTTTCCAAAATGCCCTTAAAGAGTATGGCGATTACGATCACATACTTATCGACACGGCCTCTGTCTCGGCCAAAGAGACACAAGAGATAGAGGCCCTGCAAAAGCGGCTTGTCCAGATGGAGGCACCGTCGTTTGTTGTTCTTTCCGCCCGCGATATCGACAACGAAAGAACCGTAAAACTTTTTAAAAACTTTGAGGTGCTGGGTCTTAATTTTACGAGGATTGACGAGCTTTACACGGCGGGTATAGTGTACAACCTACTGCATAAAGCAAGACTCCCCGTGGCTTATTTTGGGATCGGCACAAAAATAGACGAAGACATAGAAACGGCGAGCGGTGAGCGTCTGGTGTCCGTTCTCTTTGGTTTGCAGGACGATGGACAGATGGGATGATGGTTGTTCTATGACCTATCAAGAATACACAAAGACCTCCCTGCGTCTGGACGAAGAACAAAAAACCATTGTGGTCGAATACATGCCCCTGGTTAAGTTTATTGCCCAGCGCATCAAGGATCGTCTGCCAGGTCATATTCAAATCGAGGACCTCGAACATGCCGGTGTGCTGGGGCTTATGGAGGCCGTCTGTCGTTACGACGAAACGCAAAGCAACCAGTTTAAGACCTACGCCGAACACAGGATCCGCGGTTCTATTCTTGATGACCTAAGAAAAAATGACTGGATGACCCGCACCGGGCGCGAAAAATACAAACTGCTTGAGTCCACCATCTCCAAACTCGAAAAAGAACACAATCGTGAAGTCAGTTCGGACGAAATCGCCAAGGCCCTGGGCATGAAGATGGACGATTACTTTGATTTTCTCAACGATGCCAAGACCGGGGTTTTCTTGAGTTTGGAAGATGTTGTTTCCAGACGCGACATGGGGGGGCAACAGCTTGACGACCAGATGAGCGAGCCCGAAAAAAAGGTATGGATTGATCAGGTCAAAAAGCTCATGGCCGAGGAGATAGAAAATCTCAGCAAGACCCAGAGGCTTGTCCTCTCCCTTTACTACTACGACGAACTGACGCTCAAGGAGATCGGAGAGGTGCTCAACAAGACAGAGTCGCGAATTTGTCAGATTCACAACGAGATTATGGAAAAACTCGCACGACGCCTCCGAAAAAGAGTCCAGTACGTTTAAACCCAGAAACGGCGGCATCAATGAACAAACAGCCTAAACAAACAAGATGCTAAGTCTCTGCATGATAGTCAAAGATGAAGAGGTTCTGCTTCGCGACTGCCTTCTTCATGCCCAGAAATACTGCCCCGAAATGATTGTTGTCGATACAGGCTCAACAGACAGGACAAAGGCCATTGCAGCAGACTGTGGGGCGCTCGTCCTTGATTTTCAATGGACAGACGATTTTGCGGCCGCAAGAAATTTTGCATGCTCACAGTCGACAGGGGACTGGATTCTCATGCTGGATGCCGATGAGAGGTTGGCCGCCAATGACTGGCAGACCCTTGTCGAAAGCATTCAAAACACCACCGAGACCTGTTTTGACCTTTGCCAGATCAATTACACAAACCAGACCAACGTCGTCGATTTTAAGGAAAATGATTTTCAGGTAGATGGTTTTAATCGGTACAGGGGTTACACGGTTTCGTGGCTCACCCGCCTGTTCAACAGGGAAGCGCCTTTCAGGTTCTCGGGTGTTGTGCACGAGCACCTGACACTCTGTGACAGGATCGTTTTTGGACGCCGTCTTCCTGTCTACATTCACCATCACGGTCAGGCCTTGGCGCAAGACAGGCTTTTGCAAAAGAAAAAGCATTATTTAAGGCTTGGTGAAAAAAAAGTGAATTTAAACCCTCTGGATTACAAGGCCTGTCACGAGGCAGGGATCGCGTGCTGGGAACTGGGAGATCATGAGAAGGCCGGGGAATATTTTAAAAAAAGTTACAATCTTAACGGAACAAACGTGGTCAATCTGATCGCCTTGGGCACAATTAATCAAATCCTCAAAAAATATGATGCCGCCGAAACATATCTTAAAGAGGCGCTTACCATTGATTTTTCTCATTCATCTGTTCATGCGGCGCTGGGTCGTGTTTTTTTTGAGCAGAGAACACTCAAAGAGGCACTTTCAGAATACAAACAACAAATTAAAATAAATCCGGATCTCGCCGACACCAGGATCTGGCTTGGGGATTGTTATACCGCCTTGCGCATAAAAACACCGGAGTGGGAGCCAACACTCACGGTCTGTTACATCACAAAAAATGAGGCCGACTGTCTCCCCAAAACTCTGCAAAACGTCAAGTCACACGCTCACGAAATCATTGTTGTCGATACCGGATCAACGGACGGGACAAAAGAAATTGCAAAACAAAACGGGGCTTTTGTGTGCGAGGCCGCTTGGCGCGATGATTTTGCGTGGGCGAGAAACCAGAGTTTAAAGCACGCAACCAGCGAATGGGTGCTTGTGCTTGATGCGGATGAGGTCTTAAGTGATGAAGACTGGGTTAAATTAAAGGCCCTGATCAATTCGACACAGGCCATCGAGATTTACCTGCTTCAGACAACCTATTCAAACCAGTCCGCCATATTTAACTGGAAGGCCAATGAACTCAAGGTTCCGGAGGCCGCGGGCTTCAGGGGATATTTTGAATCCCCCCTTGTGCGGCTTTTTAAAAACACGGGCCGTATCCGTTTTAGAGGGGCCGTGCATGAGCACGCCTTTCATGAGGACCCCCGCATTGTGCCATTGATGAGCGATATCCGCATTCATCACTATGGCAAGTGGCGTGATGCTGCCCGCATGAAGGATAAATCCGCACTCTATCACAAGATTGGCATAAAAAAACTGTCCGAGATGCCGCGCGAGGCCCACGCCTTTTACGAAATGGCCATTCAGCTCTGGGAGATGGAAGAAACAGAAGCGGTTGAAGCATATCTCCTCAAGGCTTTGGAACTTGACCCCAACTACGAAATGGCGGGGGCCGCTTATGCCTGCTTTCTGCATTTTAAAGGAAGACTGGCTGATTCCATTGATCAGTTTGTTAAAGTGATCAAAAAAAACCCGCATAATGCCGACGCCCATCTTTTTTTAAGCTCTGTACTCATTGAGGCAAAAAAATACGACATGGCCTTACAGATGATTGCAAAGGCACGGGAACTCGGGTTTAAAAACGAGGTGACCCTCAGGATGAACGAGGGGGTTGTGTATCTTAATCTTAAGGAACACGAAAAGGCCAGACAGTGCTACCTGGAGGCCTGCGCTATCAATCCCGAATACGGGCCGCTGCTCATCAACCTCGGGATTGTCTCCCAAAGAATGGGTGACTTTGAAACGGCAATCAGGTATTTGAACCGGGCACTCAATCTCGATGGCTCCGATTTTCTGGCCCACAAGTATTTGGGAGAGACTTATTTTAATGCAGAAAAAAAAGAGATGGCCCTTGATGCCTTTATGGCGGCTCATCAAAGGGACGAACAAAGTTGTGCTGTGAAAGCGCAAATCATCATCACGGCCCATTGTTTGAATAAAACACAGATGGTTATTGATTTTGAAAACAAGCTCTTTGCTTGTCCAAAAAATGCCGCTTTTAAAGAAGCCGTGACGAGAATTTGTCAGTTGTATCAACAGAGAGGGGATCAAGAAGGTCTGCAGAGGATAACACAGATGATGGCAGGTTAATCATGGCCGCAAATTTGCTGTGATTCAATCACAGGGAGGTACCGTGCTCTATTTACTATTTAAAAAACTTCTTGCCAATTTTGGTTTTCAGCTCGCCATGGAACTCAACCTTGCCTCTTTTATCACCCGGATTGAACCGGGAAGATCTTTTTGTGTTCTCAAGAGGGACAGTGTTGACTGGTATCTGCCCACTGACGCGGCGGAACAATACCTCACTGCCTACAGCGCCAGTCCTTATTTTCAAAACCCGCAAAACAAGATGGAAGCAGGCACAGCGGGCTATGACCTTTACCGTTTCATGGTCCCTTTTGACGAATACGAGCAGATCCTTCACATCATGTATTTTCTGCAATCGGGATTTATCGAAAGTTTCTTTATCGAAAACAAATCTTTTATTTATCCCGAAATTCTCATACGCGAACATTCTGTCTTTGCCCCTGCGCAGGAGGCAACGCAACCGGATGTTGAGGCATTTATCGCGGAACTCGACAAATATCCCAACATGGCAATACTGCACAATTACATCGGAAAACTGTATATTGAAAAAGGCGAGATCGGCAAGGCCTCAACATATTTTGTCAACGCCACAGAAAAAGAGCCCCAGTACGCAGAACCCTATTCCAACATGGGTGCGCTGGTGTGGAACACCGAATCAAAAAAGAAGGGCTTTAACCTTTTCTGCGAGGCCTTTATCAGAAATCCCTTTGATGCCACTCTGCAGGATAATTTTTTAAAAGCGGGTATCGAACTTGGCGAGGCACAGGTGATGAATGATTTTATTCAAAGAACGCAGGATTTCTACCCCGAATACGCGGGAATGCTGTATGTCAGGGCGTTGCTGCTGCAAAAACTTGGTAGAATAGATGAGTGCAAAGAGGTGATTAAGGAGTATCTTAAAAAATACCCGGACGACGAGGCCGCGCTCAAAGTGATCGAAGAAATCAATGCCCATCCCGCAGAAGGAGAAGCAACAGCGGCAAAGGATTGAGAATAGGGCATATGCCGCCAGACAGTCAGTCAACTGCAAATGCAAAAAGGTTGGCAGCCCCCCATGAGTGCAGGGGACCTCTGACCTCCATATCCATATATATATGTTTCAATCCAATTTCGAATGCTTCAAAAACACAAACCCCTCACAGGCAAAAAAGGCAGCATCGGTTTCCGAAACACAAGTGACGCACTTGAAGGTCCAAATCAACTACGGCGCTGACAGGTCTGTCTGGTCTCTTGGGGAATCTTCCGGGGAATTTGCACGAAAGAGCGTGTCTGGTCTTGACACCATGTGCGCCAAAAAAAAACTCTATGTTTTGTATGGCGTGGGGGATGGTCATTTTCTGGATCGTGTACGGGCAAGTGAGTTTGCGTGCGACATTCTTGTCTTTGAACCCAGCACCCTGCTTTTTAATCAACTCATGGGGCAGAGGGATCTGCGTGCGTGTTTTAATGATCCGCGTGTCAGGTTTATTATTGGCGAAGACACCACCGACTACATCAGATCCATAGAAGCGTGGCTTAAAGAATCCATAGACCGCTTTTGTCACGCGGGGAACTTTGGCAATTTGATTGCGCCGGGTGTAGATAAAATTCCCGGTTTTCAGGATTACTGTCTCAAATTTGCCGAGGCCTTTAAGGCTGCAGTAAGTAACGTGCGTCTTGAGGCTGGATTTTCAGAGGAGGACTCCTATTACGGTCTTGGTCACTGCCTCGCCAACTATAACGAGTACAGAAAGATTCCCCCTGTATACACGCTGGCGGGCAGGTTTAAAGGGCTGCCGGCGATTGTGGTGGCGACAGGCCCATCGCTTAAAGAAAGTCTGGTCTATCTCAAAGATGCCAGCAACAAGTCCGTGATCATCTCTTGCGATTCGGCTGTGCAGGTCCTGTTAAAGCACGGGATCACGCCGCATTTTATTGTAAGTCTGGAACGTGACATCGCCACCGAGAGGTACTACACCCCCCTGGACGCAGACCTTCCAAGCGCCCTGGTGGCGCCATCGATCATCTACCCCGGGTCATTAAAGGCACACAAGGGGCCGAAGTTTAGCATCCATCGCGACACCGGATTTGACGGGTGGCTCTTTCCCGATATGCAGAGATTTTTTTTGGGACAAACAGTGAGCCAACTCGCCCTCAGGGTCGCCCTGATACTGGGTTGCCCCGCTGTCTATCTCGTGGGCCTTGACTGTGCCCTCGACCCCGATACCGATGCAACACACCACGAGGACTCCGATCCATGGAATCAGGACATACACCGGCAGTTCATCAAGAGCGGCAGGCTCAATATCGTTGAGGTCACAGGGTTTGACGGTCACACAAAAAAAAGCCTGCCCCTGTGGTTTGTGGATTCGCAGATCATCGGTGCCATGATCGCTCGGGCACAGGCCCGTGTGTTGCGCGTGTCTCCAAAAAAATATGGGATCCCCATAGCCCATACCGAAAGGATTGACCCTGATTCGTTGACGGTGCTTGGCAAGGGTGTGCCCGAGGATCTCTTTAAAATCATCAAAGAGGGGGCTGGCGGTCCAGAGCCATCTTTTTCCCAAGCCTGCGTGATGGACCAAGCCACGAGATCCCTGTCTGCCTTAAGTGCTTTTTGTCTCGAAGCGCTGTTGGGCATGACAGAATTTTTCTACCAACACAGAATAACAGACCTCGACCACCACGGCTTGTATCACGCACACCTTGAGACCTTGATGGAAAGACGCTCTCAAACGATCAGCAGAAATGATTTTATGTACGCGAACACCCTGCACAATATCCTGCAAGGTGTTTATGCAAAGACGGGGTATTTTTTTTACAAGGCCTACGCTGATTTTGATGATCCCGTTAAAAGGCTGAGCGAACAGCTTAAGCTGTGCCGTCAGTGGTTTTCCGAACTCATTGTATGGAGTGAGAGGGTAAAATATCTCTTGAGTAAACATGAATTTTAAAAAAAACATAGAGGCAATCGCCAAACACAACAAGGCGGCTTATCTTGAGTTAATCAAAGAGAGAGAACAAAACGGCTATCAGTTTTTTTACGAGGGCCCCGTTTTAAGTGTTGTCGACCCGGCAGGCAACAAAGTCAGGTTTGAAAAAAAAGTAGCCTTAAAGCTTGAAAGGATCCCCAAACTGTTTGTCCTCAGGGGGATAGGGGACGGCAGCCTGCTTTCAAATGTCCTCAGTCTTAAGGAGACAAAAGAGGTTTTGCTCTACGAGCCTCATGTTGATTTTTTAAAGGGCCTTCTGGACCACAATGACTTTGCGACCCTCTTTTCGGATGAGAGACTCAGGATTATTCTGGGGACGGAGCAAACAAACATCTCCATGAGGATTGCAAATTATCTACGCGAGGATTCATCACGTCTCATGTACGCCTGTGACATGCTTGATTTTGTCACCCCCTACACGGACCACATTGCAGATAACAAAAAGTATTTTGAGATTTTTTCAAAGATTCTTGATCAAACAGTCCGCGATATACAGAGCACGGCAACGCCCAATGTAGAAGATGCCTTTCACGGTCTTTTAAATACCGTGAGAAATTTTCCCGATTATTTTTTACAGCCGCGTCTTAATCAGGCAAAGAATATTCATCGCGGCATGACTGGTGTTGTTGTGTCCGCGGGGCCCTCACTCAGTCAGAGTCTTGATCTTCTCAAAGAACATCAGGACCGCTGTGTGATTTTCTGTTGTGATGCCTCCCTGAAAATCCTGCTTAATAAAGGGATCACGCCTGATTACGTGGCCTGTCTGGAGAGAATTGGCGAGACCGTCATTTTTTTTAAAGACATGCCGCGGCTTGATCACACATTTCTTGTGGCCCCGGCGGTTGTGTCCCCACAGACCTTTGCAGCCTTTAAGGGGCCAAGGCTTCAATTTTCAAGAGACAGTGATTTTGAAAATTGGGTAGTATTGCAGAAAGGGGCTCTTAATGTTGGCGCATCGTCCAGCCATCTTTGCATGGTCGGTTTGCATGAGATGGGGTGCTCCCCCATTCTTCTTTTGGGACAGGATCTTTGCTACGACCCTTATTCCGGCGCGTCTCACGATCAGGGAGCACCGGAAGAGATCAGGGAACACGGAAAGATGTTAAGCGATGGCGGGAATGGACATGACTTAAACGTAGATGTCGAGGGGTTTGGGAAAAAACAGAGAAGTATGCGGTGGTGGCTGGGTTTTCGCGATATGTTTCTCCGCCTCATTGATGATTATGGAATTTCGTCAGTTTACAATATGATGCCTCCAGAATACGGCATTCCGATCAGCGGAACCGAGCGCATCGATCCCGCGACCGCCTTTAATCAATTTGCAGGTACTCCTGTCGACAAGCAGGCGGCAAAATCATCCTTGCTTAAACAGAAAATTTCCCGACAACAACTGCTTGATGAGGCGCAAACACTTCTTGTTCCCGCTGTTGAAAGTCTCAAGTTTTACTCGGCCAAAAGTCTCGCTGTAATGCGAGAGATGAGTGTGTTCTTTAATACACACACACCTGATGTCCGTGGTAAAGCTCATGAGGAAAAATACAGGGATTTTTTCAAGAAACTGGAACATGACCAGACGGAGATTATATCACAGGGCAACGGTTTCTTTAACCGCCAATTTTTCAGGCTCTTTATTGCCCTGCACAGGTTTGTTGGGATCAAGATGTCACAGATTCTGCACACGCATGAATTTGTCAACAACAGGCAGGAAAAACAGATGTGCCTGCTTTTTGAATGGTACAGCGGCCTGCATTTGTGGGCGTCAAGGGCACTGGATCTCATCGAGGATCAAAATAAATCACGCTGGAAACTGTGGTAACATCGCGAGCACAGCATGACACGTGACTATACTGAGCGACATAAATCAAAGAGATTGCCGCGAAGCTTGCGCTCCTCGCAATGACGCAGCAAAGTATCACATGCGAATTGTATTCATACATACAGGCATTGAGTTTGACGGGGCATCGCTCGAGCAGGGCCCGCTTGGCGGCACCGAGACCGCGTTGATCAGTATGGCGAAGGCGCTTGCAAAAAATCCCGAGCATGAGATTTTTGTTTTTACCAATACACCTCAAACAGCAGACTATGACGGGGTTCATTACCTGCCTGTGCGCAATCTCTACGTGTGGAGTGCTTCTCACAGTGTTGATGTGCTGATCAGCATCAGACAGTGGATCCCCTTCTGGCTCCCCATAAAGTCAAGGCTTCGGGTGTATTTTTCACCGGATGCCTACGATCAGCCCTTTTTAAAGCGGGCGATAGAGGTCGGTCTCGATGTCCACGGCGAAAAAATAACCCTTTCACTCTTTCCACCGCAAGATTTTTTTAACAGCATTGATTATTTCTTTTGTGTCGGAAAATGGCAGGCCGAGACCTTTGTATCAGGGCTTGGGTTTCCGCGGGCAAAAATATTTGTAACGGGAAACGCAGTCAATACAACATTTTTCAAGCCGCTTGAACTGGCGCATAGAAAAAACAGGATCATGTATACCTCGACGCCCTTTCGCGGACTTGAATACCTTGCGCGATACTATCCCAAGCTTAAGGTGCGTGCACCCGATGTGGGGCTTGATGTCTTTAGCGGGATGCAGCTCTATGGCATGACAGACAAGGATGATCAGGAACAGTATGGCACACTCTACGAGGCGCTTAAGAACGCAGGCGCGTGCCTGCATGGTCCTGTGAGACAACAGCAGCTCGCTAAAGTGATGTGTGCCAACAGGGTTCTCACCTATCCCAATACATTTGCAGAGACTTTTTGTATCTCCGTATTAGAGGCACAGGCAGCGGGCTTGCCGGTAGTGACATCAAAAAAAGGCGCGATGCCGGAAAGAATCACAAACGGTGTTGACGGGTTTTTGATTGCGGGTGAACCGCACGAAGAATCCTATGAGCGTGAATTTATACAGATCACAGCGAAACTGCTTCAAGATGAAACCCTCTGGAAACAAATCAGCAGCGATGCGCATAAAAAAGCCGCAACACAGACGTATGAGGGACTTGCAGAAAACTGGCTTGAGTTTTTTAACGAGGCCCTGAACATTCGGCATGAGGCTGTGGCTCCGCTCATGCCTTGTTTAAAGCCGCTGGAGGTTCATCTGCCGCAGAAAAAAAACATCAGGCTCAAGATTGAAGAGACCACGCTGCGCCATTTTTTAAGACAAGGATTTCAGTTGTATGGATTTTCTTTCTAAAAACATCAGGGCGATTCAAAAGAAACGCCCGCTCTTGTACAGGGATCTGCTGCGGTATTTTGAAAGCAGCAAAGCGAGCGAGTCCACCATTTTCAAGGCAGCAGACTGGGACGGTTTCAATTTGAATTACAGGGATGACCACGGTGAAAAGATCACGCTGTATCACTGTTCTCCTCAGCAAGAGTACGCCAAAAGCCTTAAACTGTCTCGACTCAACCACCCGCGCATCCTTGTTTTTGACGGCATAGGGCTTGGGTATCATTTTGTTGAGTACATAAAGACGCGACCCGATCACGTCCGGGATATTCTTGTTGTCGAAAAATACCCCGAAATATTCGCAAACGCCCTTAAAATTTTTGACCTGACACCGTATATCGAATCAGAAGATTACGAGTTTTTTGTGGGGCTTGATGAAAACACTGCGACTGTCAGGCTCAAACAGTTTCTCATCAACAGGGAGAGGCTCATCTACGTATCGAGGGTTGAACATTTTTATTTTGAACCGGCCCTTTTGACCGGTGGCGCGTATTATGAGGCATTCGCCTGTCAAATGCAAAAGGCAGTGGAGCACATCGGGGATGCTGTTACAACACCACCGGTTGATAATGCCTACGGGCTTTTCAATATCATAAGAAATCAGGATCGAATCGCCAGTAGCGATACTCTATACGATATCAGAGGGCTTTTCACGGGAAGGCCCGGCATCGTTATTGGGGCCGGACCCTCACTCAACAAACAGACCGCTCACTTAAAACAAAACAGCGACAGGCTGGTGATTGCCTGCACCGATGCCGCCCTCGCCACGCTGCTGAGTAACGGGATACAGCCCCACTGTGTGGTTTGTTCGGAGAGAAGCATCAATCAAAAATACATTTTTGATCATCTGCCGCCGGGTACATCAATCCCCTTAATAACTCTGCCCTCTACAAATCCCGATCTTGTCAAAAACTATCCCGGACCAGTGGTTTTTATCGGGCGACATGCGACATACGGACTCTGGTTGTGGCCCGATGAAGCTATTGGTCCTGTCGGTCTAGGCGTGAGTAGTGTGGCCTACTGTGCACTGGCGATCCTTGGCTGCTCTTCAATTTATCTTCTGGGACAGGATTTTTCTTTCGACGCGGCAACAGGAACGGCTTATGCCGCAAAGTCCTCGGATTATCTTAATACAGTCAATGCTCAACTCATGACCTCAACTCAGATCGAAATAGAGGGGCATAACCAGACCGTTGTAAAAACAACAGCCCTTTGGAAAAAACTGCTGGACGAACTGATCATCCAGATCACGGAGTATTCCCTGCCCACTTTTCATGTTCAAGCGGATGGCCGCGGTGCGTTGATCAGAGGGGCTCAGAGGATCACGCCCGAGGCCTTCTGGGACAAGACGGTTGCTTTGTTGCCGTCATGTAATTTTTCACAAATTCTCGAAGCGGCCTTGAGTCAACCCTGTGTCCGTGATAACACGATCGTGCAGCTGATAAAGCGGACAAGTGTATTCCTTGATGATCTCACACCAAAAATTCATCAGGCGATCACAGTGCTCATGACTGATTATTACGAGGGAGATGGGGCGATTGCCGTTAAAGACGATGACGGGTCCCTGGCACGCTCTATAGTCAACAGGTGGCGGGAGGTCCAGGAAGACTTGATTAACCTTGATCGTCCCCTGTTCTATTTTTTTATCAACTGTACCTTTGGTCCCTCCCACATCATGACGATGGCCAAGAGGGAGAGCCTTGTTCTGGATCTAAAAAACAGACAGCTTTTTATCGATCAATATTTTATCATGACCATGGAATGGCTGCAGGCCCTGCTCTTGTGGACGGTGAGACTTAAATATATATTACGATGACGTTTATGTCATTGCGAGGAGCGCAAGCGACGCGGCAATCTCTTTGATTTATGGCATCATATATAGAACGCTCATGGGATAGCTCTATTTTTTTTCCAATCTCCAATCTTTTCGAAAATAAAATCAAAAAAATTTTAAGAATTTATAAAACCCGCCGATCTAATGCTTAGATGAGGTTCTTTGTTTATGAAGAACCTCTATATATGTTTTTGTTATAAACGCTGTGGTCAGGAAAAGCAGATGTCTGCCATGGAAGGCGGAATGTCTGGGCAGTCCCTAAAAAACACAGGGACCTGCCGATTAAGCAGACCCATAGATCAAGGAGGATTGCATGGGCATTGGTATTAATACAAACATTGTGGGCCTTAGGGCGCAATTTGCTCTTTCACATACTAATAAAAATTTTAATACCGCGTTGATGAGACTCTCAACCGGATTAAGAATCAACACACCTGCGGATGATGTGGTGGGACTCGCAACCTCGACCAATCTCATGACTCAGATTCGCGGACTGCAGCAGGCGAGACTCAACATCAATTCGGCAATGGGACTGCTTAATGTGGCCGAAGGGTATCTGTCGCAATTGACGGAGGTAGCCCAGGAACTCAGGGCTGTGGCCGTGCAGGCGGCCGAGGACAGTCTGTCATCGTCTGTCAGAGGCACGCTGGAGAGCCGATTTGACTCGTTAAGAAATGAGTACGACAGACTGACTGACAACGCCGATTTTAACGGTGTGACGATTCTGGGATCAGGCGCGTACGGAACGGGGTTGTCATCGGTTATTCAAGTGGGTCCCGATGCCAATGAAACATTAACCGTCTCCATTGCTGACACGCGTATCGAGGCCATCGGCAGGGTGGCTGTCTACACAGCGCAGACAAGAACAGCAACATCTGCAAGCGCCACGGCAGAGGCAGCTTTTGCCGGACCAAACGCAGGGATCACGATTAATGATGTGGCTGTTCCAATTGCCGATTTTACAACCGATGGTGTTTCCAACGTGGGGTCAAGCGAGTCGGCTATTGCATACACCCGGGCCATAAATTCTGTAAGTCAGACAAGCGGGGTTCGGGCCACAGTGGTTGCCAATGTGTTTACCATCAATTACGACGCCGGTGCGGGACTCGAATCGAATCAGCACCTTGTGCTTAACGGGGTCACAGTCAAAGCGACAGACATGGCAGTGGCTGCCGGTGATGATGACGGGGTGTCAACGCTCGTAAGTTTGATTAATGATTATTCGTCTGACACGGGTGTGACGGCCTCGATTGATACAACGAGTAACAAGATTTTATTAACAGCCACCGACGGCAGAAATATCCATCTGCAATTGAGCGCGGCGGGTGCTGTCAGTGGTTCTTACAATGTTTTCGGCGTCACAGGAGCAGTGGGAAATACACAGGTTGCGCAGCGGGGAACTTTCAGGCTCGAGGCTGATGAGGCTTTTGATATCGTGGGTGCCCAAAATGAATTTACAAGCGCGGCAACGGAGTCTGTGGCCATGGATGAATATGGTGACAATGCTGCGGGGACAACCACACTCTCAGAGGCAAATGTGGCAACAGCATCAACGGCGGGGTACGCGATTACAATTATGGAGAATGTGATCAATCAACTACAGACACGCAGGGCCGATGTGGGATCACTGCTGAACAGGTTTGAGGTTGCAGAACAGGAGATGGGGGTCAGAATCGAAAATCTGGAGGACTCAAACTCAATGATCCGTGATTCGGATCTTGCGGAGGAGACGGCAAATTTGACAAAGTTTCAGGTTATGCAACGCGCTGGGATGGCGGTGCTCTCGCAGGCAAACACAGCACCTGCCATGGCCCTGGAGCTGCTGAGAAAAATGTAGTTTTTCGATGCTGATTTCAAAAAAATCGAAATCAGCTCAAGGATGTTTTTGCTGCCTGCTGCTGCCCTTAGATCCCATGATCACAGGGAGCAAGCAGACGGCACTGACGGCGATCAACGTGCTGCCGTTGCGGCGGCGCACAAAGGGAGAAGGACTGTGGTGGAGGGCATAAAGCCTTTCACCGGTCAGGTCATGAAGACCGTTTTCTCCTAAAATTCATGGAGGAACCATATGGGGTTACGTGTTAATACAAACGTTTCGAGCTTAAAGGCTCAGAACGCATTAAAAAGGACCACCGCCAGACTCGAACAGAGTTTGAACAGGTTATCCAGCGGTCTTAGAATTAATACCGGGCGTGATAACGTTGTTGGTCTTGTCAAATCAGAGGAATTAAGGTCACAGATCAGAGGTATCGATGTGGCCCTCACCAATATATCCAACTCAAACAGTTTTATGAACGTGGCCGAAGGTTATCTATCCCAGCTCACGGACATCACGCAGAACATGCGCGAGATTGCCGTGCAGGCTGCTGAGTCGACAATTTCTTCTGCAAACAGAAATACCTTGTCAACCCAGTTTTCCACGCTGCTTGAGGAGTATGACAGGCTGTCCCAAAAAGCCAACTTTACCGGTGTCAGCCTGCTTGACGGGTCTTTTACCAACCGGACCCTGCAGATTGGGGCCTCCGAGGGTGAAACCCTGACAATCAGCATTGATGACGCACGATCGGCAAGCATTGGTCAAGTGGCCAAGTTTACCACGCTCACAAAGACCGCTGTTTCCGGTGAGGCAACGGCCACAGCCGATTTTACAGACCCGGCAGCAACCCTGTCGTTTAACGTGGACGGGACAGACTATGTGGTCAATGCTGGGGACTATGCCGATGACGGTGTGTCAAGCGTCGATGCTGACGAATCGGCCCTTGCCTATGTGAATGCTATCAACAGGGCAAGCGGCAGTTCGGGGATCACGGCGACGGTTAATGCCAACATATTCACTGTTGCGTATGGTGCCGGTGCTGGTTTGGAAAGTAACCAGAACATCATCATCAACGGTGTGACGGTCAAGGATACAAGCCTGGCCATCGCCGCTGCAGATGACACTGGTGCCGCGACACTCGTCAGTTTGATCAACACCAAGTCTGCATCAACCGGGGTCGAGGCCAGCATAGACACAGCAAATAACACGATCCAGCTGACAGCCTCAGATGGACGCAACATCAATATCCGGTTTAGTGATAACGGGGATGTGGGATCCACATACAACATCTTTGGGATCACCGGGGGTGCAACAAATACGCAAACGACCCAGAGGGGCACGTTTGATCTTGTCTGTGAGAATGCCTTCACGATTACCGATACAGGGAGCAACATCTCTGACAGCAGCGAGGCGGTCTCCATCGACACAACAACGGCGCTTGCCTATGCCGATTTGTCGAGTACAACCAACGCGCAGACCGCGATGAGTATCATGGACCAGGTTGTGACCCAGATACAGAGTTTAAGGGCCACAGTTGGATCGACAGCCGAGCGTCTGGATATCGCGGTCGCAGAACTCCAGTCGCGACAGGAAAACCTGTACGCGTCTGAGTCCGAAATCCGCGATGCTGACATCGCTGTCGAAACCGCGAGACTCACGCAGGACCAGATATTACAACAAGCCGGTGTAGCAGTGTTGTCACAAGCCAATGCTGCGCCACAGATTGCAATCGCCTTATTGAGCAATCTTGGCTAAGTCTGGCTTGTGATTCATGGTGTAAAAAAACCCCTGTCTTCGGACAGGGGTTTTTTTATGGAGTTTTAATTGTGCCTGCCTTATAATCTCAAACATGAAAACAGTAATCATTGTTCAGGCGAGGATGACCTCGACCAGGCTGCCGGGCAAGGTGTTGATGAGGGTTATGGACAAACCACTTCTTCAGTACCAGATTGAGAGACTAAGAAAAGTTTCCCTTGCGGATGATATCGTCATTGCCACCACGATCAACCGCACCGATGATCCTGTTGTGGATCTTTGTGACAGGCTCAATGTAAAATCCTTCAGGGGACTCGAGGACGATGTTTTACTCAGGTATTACGATACGGCCGTCAGAGAGAAGGCAGATGTCATCATTCGCTCGACGGCGGACTGCCCTCTTATCGATCCTCGTGTGATAGACCAGATCATCGCTTGTTATAAAAACAACCCTGCGCAGTACGATTTTGTGAGCAACACCATCAGACGCACGTACCCGCGCGGTCTGGATGCCGAGCTTTTCTCCTTCGAGGTCCTGGAAAAAATTCACCGTCTTTCAACAGAGGCAGAACAACGCGAACATGTCACACCGTATGTTTATGATCATTTCAACGAGTTCAAATATTTCAACGTGGCCTGTGCGGAGGGGGATTATAGTCATCACCGATGGACAGTCGATCAAAGAGAAGACCTTGAACTTGTCACACTCATCATTAAAGAACTCTACCCGCAAACGCCCTATTTCTGTATGCAAGACGTCATTGATCTGCTCGATAAAAATCCGGAATGGTTAAAAATAAACGCGGGTGTCAAACAAAAATGAAGATTGCCATCAGAGTGGATGCCTCGCACACCGTTGGCAGGGGACATCTCTACAGATGCCTTGCCCTTGCAGACGCCTTTAAAAGGCGCGGCGATGCCGTGTTTTTTATCTGCAGGGCGCAAAAGGGTGATGCGATCGAATGGTTAAGGGGGCGCAAGGGGCACGATGTCTTTGTTCTTCCAGAATGCAAAGAACAAAACAGCCCTGCCGTAGACACGGGTGATTATCGGGACTGGCTGAAGGGCGACCCGGGGACAGACTCCCTTGAAACCCTCGAAGCCATTAAACAAGCGGGTGGTGCAGATCTTCTGGTGATAGATCATTATGCCCTCGATAACGACTGGGAAAGAACTGTTTCGGGGTGCGTAAAAAAAATTCTGGTCATTGATGATCTTGTCAGCCGCAAACACTTCTGTGATGCGCTTGTAAACCCAACAGTCGTTGATGACGCTCAAGCCTGTCGGGGTTTTGTCCCCTCCCGCTGCCTTGTCATGACAGGGCCAGAGTATGCCCCACTCAGGTCCGAGTTTCTTGCGGAGAGAATAAATCAATCCACAAAAAAGCGGCAAGGACGCGTGCGTGATATCCTGATCTTTCCAGGCGGGGGTGATACAGACAGTTTTACCGCGATGCTTATTGAAGGCATCAGGCAGACAAGGCTACCGGATGCAAGATTTCATTTTGTTGCGGGTGGTGATTCTTTAGCCATCAAAGGCATGATCAAAGCGCAATTATCGAATCATCACTGCAGGTTTTATGCCGATGTTGACAACATGGCCTCCTTGATGGGCCAGATGGACCTGTACCTTGGCAGTGGCGGCAGCATCACATGGGAGAGATGCTGCCTGGGACTCACCGGCGCGGTGGTCTCCATGGAGGTAAACCAATTTCATTTTAACAAGTTGTTGGGAGAACAAGGATGCCATCTGTTTCTGGGCAACCGCACAGATCTTGGCGCAAATGATATCACAACAGCACTGCAAGGACTTATAAAAAACCAGGGACAAATGGCAGAAATGTCAGCAAAATCTATTCGTCTGGTGGACGGATATGGTGCCCAAAGGGTGGTCGAAGCGATCCATAAGCTGTAAGTGATGTCTCATGTTGTATGCCGATGATAAAGGTTGATCGGTCCAGAAGGGGGGTTAAAAAAAACACGAAAAAAAAATTCAAGATTTTCCAAATCAGGCCGATAAAAGCTCTGGGACGATTATTGTAAGCATGATTTGTTTGGGCCATGTGAGGACAAAAATTTGGAGAAACACATGGCTTCCAGTTTTTCAATCAGCGGTCTGATGTCCGGTTTGGACACCGATGCGATTATCAAGTCTCTGGTCGATGTCAAAACAGCGCAGTTGATCACCCCCCTTCAAAACCGCATCATCGAAATAAATGCAGAACAAACAGCACTGGAGACGATTGTTACTGCGGCAACAAGCATGCGTTCTGCGGCAAATTCGTTAAACGGCCTCCTCGATTTTGACGGCAGGTCAGGCACGTCGTCGGATACAGATGTCCTGACGATTGACACCTTAAGCACATCGTGTGCGCAGGGAACCTACAATATTCAGGTCAATCAACTGGCACAGTCAGACAGGGTCTATTTTAACGGTGTCGCGGATATGGGCAGCACGCAGCACGGCACAGGGACCATCACCATCACATCAAGCGGTGAAACAATCAACGTGACCATTGATGCGACCAACAACACTCTGGAGGGAATCCGCGACGCGATCAACAATGCAAGCGGCTCAGTGACAGCGACCATTGTTAATGACGGTGGCGCCAATCCCTATCGTCTTGTTCTCATCTCCAACGAGACCGGTGCGGCCTCGAATATCACGCATAACATTGGTGCCCCTGCGGGATTTACCCTGGTTGAAGATGCGGCCCTCACCGGCGATGCCTCGAATACGGCAACAGACGCAGAGGTTGTGATCAACGCGATGACTGTGGCCAGCGCATCAAACACAATCACCGATGCTATTTCCGGTTTAAGTTTTTCGATCCTTGATGACACAGGCAATCCCACAGTCAAGGTCATTGTCTCCTCGGATTTCACAACGGCCCACGAGACAGTAGCGACATTCATTAACGCCTACAACGAAGTCGTTGCAAAATTAAAAGACCAGTTTTCTTACGACGAAACAACAGGCCAGTCTACGGGAACACTCGCAGGCGACCTGACCCTGCAAAGCATTCAGTACAATTTAAACACGATGATGGTCACTGAGCAGACTCAGCTCGCTGGTAACGCCTACAGGACATTGTCAGACGTGGGCATCACCATGGATGAGGACGGTTATCTGGTGATTGATCAGAATGAGTTTTACGAAAAAATGGCCGAGGATCTTGATGGCGTCGAAAGGCTGTTTCAGGGGATGTCCTCCACTGTCGGAGGGATTGCCGACACAACATACGAGTACCTGTATACAATGACCAACACGGCAGATGGATTACTGCAGTCAAAAAGCAACATCTGGCAGGAAGTGATTGATGATTACCTCGATGACATCGACGACCGAACCGATCGCATCGAGACTTACGAGGCAACGTTGCGCAGCAAATTTGCTTACATGGAACAGACCCTGCTGGGCCTGCAACAGCAGTCCACGGCACTGGACTCGATGGAAAAAACACTCGATAGTCTGACGGCAGCAAAAAATAGTTGATAAGAAAAGACATGCTCAAGTTTTTTAAAAAACAGCCGATGAGTTTTAAGAGGGGACGTGGGCGTCTGAACAGGAAGTCAGAGGCCCGTGGCACCACGATGGACAAAATGTGACGGACTACGGATGCTGTCACAACATCAGAAAAACTTGTATATTTATCAAGGAGGATAAAATGCAACAGGTCTATAATCCTTATGCCCAGTACCGCAATCAAAGAAATCACCTCATAGAGTCCGCTGACAGGGTAACCCTTGTTTCCATGCTTCTTGAGGGAGCCATAAATTACAACAAAAAAGCCCTGCTGGCGTTGGAGCAGGATGACAGGATTACAGTCCTTGAGAGCATTAATTATGCCACCAAAATTGTTTTGCACCTTTACAGCTGTCTCAACTTTGAAGAAGGGGGTGAGATTGCAGACAGACTGGCCAAACTCTATCATTTTATCTGCGAACAATATGTTGTCTATCAAAAGAACATCAAGAATACAGTGCCCGTGATCACGATCAACAGGATTCTCTCCTCCATACACGAGGGGTGGAAGACCCTGCCAAACACGGCAGGCAGAGAAGAACAACAAGTCTAATCTGATAAAAGGGGAACAAAATGATAGAACAAATCTTGAAAATGTATCAAAAACTGGAAGCGATAGACATCAGGATTCTCCTCGACGTCAATGCGCATTATTACAGAAACATGAAGAGCGATCTTAAAAAACGACAATCTTGTATCGACGCAATACAGGATCTCATAAACTGCCTGGCGGGATCGCTTGCTTGTGAAGCAATTCAAACGATTCATTCAAGTCACAAAAAGGCCGCACAAAGAAACAGGGTGATCATGGCTGTGGTTCAGGGGCTCAAGGACGAATCTCATCAGCACATGATGCACTGTGTTCTCAAAAACAATGCGGTTACTGTTTATCAGAAAAAATCACATCAGAGGAGGATTGTTGTCTAGAAATTCCGGGGCAAGTTGAGATGCAGCATACTTTTAACAGAGACTGGAGGAATGTTTTCCGTTGCAATCTCGTGGGATTTTGCTAAAAAGGGCGTATGTCCGATGATAACAATGTATCAAGAATGCCAAGTGCGTCCGATCGCGATTATTTTAGGGTCAATGGCAGGCTCTATTTACACTGTGTCCCGCTCGAACTCGACAAGGGCAGCAAACAGGAGAGCAAAGGCTTTTTTATCCCGACATTTGTGCAGGATGACGACGATTTTGCGGGCCTTTCAATCGATGCCTTTCGCGAACAGATCCTTCTCGAAAATCCCAAAGAAAAAGACTATTTTTTAAAAATTCAGCAGCTTTTGTCCATGATGAAGCGTTTCTTTGATGCAGCCATGCTCGGACGCAAACAGATGCTCTATAAAAAGATCATGGTCAATATCAGTGGCTCAGGTATTTCTTTCCCCTCCGATGTGGCCTATCATCCAGGACAGCTTTTAAGAATCTCTCTTTTTTTCCCCAGATTCCCTTACACCTCGCTCGCGGTCATCGGAGAGGTTGTCCGCAGCGAAAAGACCGAGATCGGCTACGAAATAAAAGTCAAACTTGCAGACATCAGCGAAAGTGCACGCGAGGAGATTCTCAAGTTTGTCAACCAGTGCCAGAGGGATAATATCCGACAGGATTAATAGTTCAAACTGCGTTTAAACATGCCGGACACCCATCCCAATTCACAGAGATAAACGGGGAGATATGAATGAGTCATTCTAAAAGCGAAATATTTTACGAACATGCATGGGCCTTGCGCCTTGAGTTCCTCAATAAGACCATCCAGGAAGGCGAAAAACACCCGCTCCGTCTTATTTCCAAACTTAATTCCCACGAAAATTATCACATTTTATCCGTTGACCCCGAGACAAATCAGGCGCGCTATCTGCCAAAGTTCGGGGATATTTCTGCGAATCGTGAGGTTGTCAATGTCATTAAAAACGGAACCAAGATAGACATTAAAAGCGTCGCGTTTCTGCCTACAAAGGTTCCCGTTTTCAGAACCAAGCCTGTTCTGGGCACATATTACGATCTCCCCTCATATTTTAACGAAAATGTCGCCGCCTTTCTGGCGGACTATCTGCATGACAAACAATTTGATGCCGTTGTAGAACTTGGCAGCGGCTACGCAAGAAACCTGATTGAACTTTATTACCAGGGAGGGCCACAGATCCCTTATTATGCGGGGGAATACACAAACAGCGGGACCGAAATGGCAAAGATACTGGCTTCGCTTGCTTCTGAAATTCAACTCAGACCTTTTTTCTTTGATTACAAAACCCCCTCCCTTGCCGAGGTTAAAGAAAAGGGCCGTGTCTTTTGTTTTACATGTCACTCTGTTGAACAGGTTGAACAACTACCCCAATCTTTTTTTAAATGTCTTGCGGGCCATGCCGAAAAAGTCACCTGCATTCACTTTGAACCTTTTGGTTATCAGGTGGCCATTGGGGAAAAAAGCATTGTTGACAAAGAGCACGAGAGTTTTTTTACAAAAAAAGGGTGGAACAAAAACCTGTTTAAAGAACTTATAACAAGCTATGTCAAAGACGAGATAGAACTTACCTATATCGGAAAAAATATTATGGGCGGGGAAAGGGCAAATCCCATGTCCATTGCAGTTTGGCATAACAAAACGATCCGCCAATAGTGGCTGTCGGTAAACACCATGTTGCCAGGGTGTTTTTTAAAATCACCATTTTGGAGGTTATATGTTACAGCAGTATGTAAAGGACCTTGTAGCTTTGCCGGGGATTTCATCGTATGAAAAACCTGTTGCCGATTACATTATTAATCATCTCAAGCAGACCCAAGCGGCTGTCGATGTAAATCATCTGGGCTGTGTGACGGCTGTCTTTGAGGGGAAAAAAAATCAAATAGGCAAGGTACTCATTGATGCCCACATGGACGAGGTGGGTTTTATTGTCCAGCACATCGAGGCCGGCGGTTTTTTAAAAATTGTTAATTACGGCAGTGTAGACGCGCGCGTGATCCCTGCTCAACGGATGGAGGTTCATGCGGCAAAGGGCAAAAGGTTTGCAGGGGTCGTGGGTCTTTTGCCCCCGCATGTCACAGCGGGTAAAGATGTCAGCGTCATTCCTTTAGATCAGCTTGTTCTCGACTGCGGATTTAAATCGGCACAAGAGGTCGAGGCAAAAGGTATCAGGGTGGGAAGTGCCATTACCTTTCTGCATCAATTTACAGAGGTGGCCAATAACCGATTTGCCTCCAAGGCGCTTGACGACAGGGTGGGCTGTGCCCTTCTTCTCAGTACGGCAGACTGGCTGACAAAAAACACACCCAAGAGAACCGTTGTCCTTTCGTTTTCGGTGCAGGAGGAAATCGGGGCAAAGGGGGTCTTTTCTGTGCTGCAAAAGGTCAAACCGGAGTATGCTCTTGCGGTCGAGTGTACCACCGCTTGTGATACTTACGGTGTGCCTGCAAATAAAACAGTCTCAAAGCTGGGCAGCGGCCCTGCGCTGACTGTGGCCGATAACTGCACTGTGATTTCACCGGACATTGTTGATTTTCTTATCAAGACCGCAAAGAAGGGAAAGATCAAGCACCAGCTTAAAACCCCACGTTTTGGGGCAACCAATGCAGGAGAGTTTCACATGGTTAAAGACGGCGTCAAGTTTGCTGTCATGGCTGTGCCGTCTCGTTATATACATTCCTCGGTCAGCATGTGCGACTGGTCAGACATCAAGGCGGCAGAGGCGCTGATCAAAAAATATATCAGTGATATTTAACAAGTTACTAACTTGACTTTGATGCCCGAAGGAAATGCCCTTGGGGTACGCGGTTGAATGCCGCTATTTTGCAAGGCATGCACCCGCGCTCTGTCAACTTTGAAATTCCTATACATAAATTTGGTTAAGGCACCAACTTACTTTTTTCTCAAAGCCACAAGTCTGGCATCGTTGGTTAAGAGGTAAACACTCTCTCCAGCTACACGGGGCGTGTTGAGTGAACCACCACCCAAATTTATTTTTTGTATCTGATAACCGTTTTCTGTATCAAGCAGGTATGCATTTTTTTCAAAGGTAGTTACAAATACTTTTGCGTCAAACAAAACAGGCGCAGATAAAACACCGCCTTCAAGTTCATTAAACCAGATCTGCTGGCCATCAGACTTGTCCAGTCCATGCACAGCACCATTTGTATCGGAGACCACAACGACGTTATCGAGGACCAGCGGACTCGTCCCGGTTGCAACCTCGGATGACCAGATAACGGCCCCTGTCTGCTTGTTCACGCGGTAAACAGCCCCAAAATAGCCGCCAACGTAGAGCGAATCACCGTCCATCACGACTGGGGAATCGATATCTTTGAAGACCCTTAATGGGATCGCAAGATTTTTTTCCCAGACAATACTGCCGTCATTTAAACTCAGTCTGCACAAACGACCGTTTGCAAGCCCGACATACAGGGAGTTTTGATCGGGGATCATACTGGAGTGCCCCCTCATGGTCATCTGCTGCACATAAGCAGGGAGTGTGCTGTTCCATACGATATGACCGTCATCGGCAGAAAGTGCTATCACCTCCCTCTCGCCGTGCAAAAGGTAAACCCTGTTATTCACAACCAGTGGGCGGCCCAACATTTCGTAGTTTAAATCCTGCTTCCAGTTAAGAAGCCCCGTAGCCTTGTCAAGAGAAATCACCCATCCGCCGAGATCTGTAAAAACAACCCTGTCCGATGACAGTGCCGCAGTCGATGAAATTGGCTCATCATTTTTATAAACCCACAAATTTTTTCCCGTTGAACTGTTTAGGGCGTAAAACAGATTGGCATGCGTCCCCACGTAGATAATTCCATTTTCTTCGACAGGATTGCTGGTCTCGGGGTAATAACGTTTACCGGGACTCCCAGCCTTAAGCCCGCGTGACCATGCTTTTTTTAACAAGGAAATATTCTGCGGTTTAAACTTTTTATTTGAGAAATAAAAATCCTTTTCCTTTTTTTTGGCCATTGCCGAAAAAGAAATGGCGAGCATAATCATGATGCAGACAATTTTTTTTATCATAAGACTCCCAGATCCAGAAACAAAAGCATGTCTTTCGCCTGATTGGCAAGCACCGGGTCAAAGTCCTCGAGTCCTGCCTTGGCCTCGGCGCCAACACCGGCAAACTCACCCAATTCTTCAAAGACAGCCCTCGCCTTGCCTGTGTCTTTGTTAAGCAGATACAACTCCGCCGTGATCATTTTATACCTGTTTAAAAAAGTGGGCAGGATTTTATTTTCGAGTCGCACAGCCTCTGCGGCAGCCTCTGAAAATTTGCCTTGTTGTTTTAAGAGGGCAATTTTTTTGAGTGCCATCACGGTTGTAAAAATATTCTGCCCCTTTTGTGTGAGCCCCTCATCAACCACTTTAAGGGCCTCGTCTTTTTTGTCGTGATCCAGCAGATCGTTGATCAGCCTGATTCTAACGTACTGAGAGGCCGTGAGTCCTTTGAAGTTGCCGATAATCTCGCGAAACAGGGCTTCCTTCTTAAGACTTTTTTCAGCCTGATAAAGTTTGGTGTTAAAGGCATCAATCTGCTTTAAACGATACCACTTGAATCCGGGTATGGCGAGCACAAGAACCAAAAAGATCCCAAGAGCTGTCAACGTAATCTGTTTGTTTTGTTTTAAAAACACATAAATCTTGTCGACAGTCGCAGCAAACTCATTTGATTTAAGAAATTTTTTATCCTGAAACATCTTGACCAGTTTTTCGTTATCCATAAATTATTCGCTCCCTTCGTCATCAAGCCGAAACAGTTTTCTAAAGATACCAATCACGTAAGGTTCTGACAACTCCTTTTGATTTTTTAAGGACAGCACCGGATCATGCAGAATCTTGTTGATGATTGAATGCGTCAGTTTTTCTATCCGTGCGATGTCTTCATGTGAAAGCAGGGGCATCTTTGACACGGTTCTTTTAAACTCGTGGGCCCTGATGGCTTCAAACTTTTTACCAAGACCTGCTATTGCCGGCAGCGCCAGAAAATTGATGTGCTTTTCATAGAAAAGCCTGGCCTCCTGATCAATAATATTCTTGGCTTCTTCTGCAGACAGCGACCTTGCCGCCTTGTTTTCGCCTGCGATTTCATGAAGATCATCGATATTGTAAAGATACAGATTATCAATCCCCGAAACCTCGGCGGGGATTGTTCTGGGCACACCAAGATCGATGATAAACAGGGGCTGCTGATAGCGTTCGTTCATGACGGTGCAGATTGCATCTCTCGACAATTGGGTTAAAACACCCGAGACGGAGCTGATCAGAACATCCGCATCGCAAAGAAGGCGCCCCAACTCTTCAAACTCATACGCTGTCCCCAGCCCCTCCGCCTGCAGCTTGAGGGCCTTGTCAAAGGTCCTGTTCACAATCATGGTTTCCTTTGGATGCAACGAATTGAGATGACGTATCACAAGCTCACCCGTCTCACCTGCACCCAGAAGCAGTACAGATTTATCCTTGAGAGAACCAAATATTTTCTGGGCCAGCATGGCCCCCACAGAACCAACGGAGACATTGCCCCTGCTGATGTCAGTCTCTGTTTTAACCCGCTTTGCGACAAACAGGGCCCGGCTGAAAAGATTATTAAGATAGTACCCGGTTGCCGAATTTTGATGGGCAACGAGATGTGCCTCTTTGACCTGTGCCGTAATTTGATTCTCCCCTGTGATTTGTGAATCAAGGCTCGCTGCCACCTCAAAAAGATGCAGGACAGCGCACTCATTTTCCCTGAAATAGACATGATTTTTTAGGGTGTGGTGATCCTCTGTGTTGCAGCCTGACAGCATAGTTTCGAGAAGGATTTTTTTTGCCTCGCCTATTTCTTTGGTTGACGAATAGATCTCGACCCTGTTGCAAGTTGACAGGATAACAGCCTCCTGAATCGCTGGTGTGTTGAGCAGGCGAGCCAACGCCCTCGATTGATCGCCTTTTCCAAACGCGACCTTTTCGCGCATGGCAACAGGAGCTGTTTTATGATTCATGCCTGCAAGAACGTAATTCATACAAGTGACTATCTTGAAAAACCCAAAATAAATGAAATAATAATACTGACGCATCCAATCAGCGACAAGACAACCCCTCTGTGCCCCGAGAGCCCCTTCCCGGCTCTCAAGTTGAGAAGGGCTGCAAAGAAGAGCCAGCTGACTATACCCAGAACCTGTTTGAGATCAGCCGAAATATAATGGCCTGTCTTTATCTTTGCAAAACCAGCACCGGTAATAATCACAAGAGTAAAAAGGACAAACCCCGTATAAAGTGAACGATAGTGAACATGGTCCAATACCTGCAAAGGCGGAAACCGCGCGGTGATCCCCTTAAGGCGCTTTTGTTTTATCTGCCATTCCGAAAGCAGAAACATGATCGCCACAACAAACGAAACAGAAAAAACCACGAGCGACAAGAACAAAAAAACCATGTGTAACAGCAAATAGCCGGACCCCCTTGTCAGTTGTGAGAGCATAGATGGGGTGTGTAATGAAAATGAAAGAAGGCAGAAAACCACAATCAGCGTGATAAAAAAAGGGCCGCTACCGTAAAACCTTTTTGAAAAGCACAAGACAATAAACAGGATGGCCAGAAAAAGAGAAGAAAGTTGAAAGTACTCAAGATAACCAAGACTCACGGTCCCCTGCAATCGGATCAAGTGTATGACAAGGACTGTCAACTGCACAACTGCCCCAAGAACAACGCATCTTAAACCAATGGCCGAAAACTTTGCATAACCAAACACAAGACGTAAAATATAAAATAGTGCCGCTGTCAGATAGATAAACAAAACGGCCAGAAATGCATATTCCATATTTCAAGCTCCCAATCGGGTGTCATATCCACCCAAAAAATTTTCTATGGCGCCGAGGGACTTAAAATAGATTCCTGATAAAAACAACTGCGCATATGGATGCGTTCTCTCGGACCATCACGTCAAATGAGATTTTTAAAAATGGGTATAAAACAACCCATGTCGTGGGTGGACAGTCCCCGGTTTGTGTCGCTGTTCATATAGCCCTGAGCCGTTTTTTGATATTAATATAACGATATCAATGAATTACAATCTTTTTGTTTTTGGCATACACATTGCATAGTTATAATGAGAGGCTTATCAAAAGCCATCGTAACTCACGGAGTTTATATGAAAAAAACAGCGTACGTCATCATACTCTTTCTTGTCATCATGATTGCGATCTCTCTCTCTTCGTGTTCAGGTGCGGGCTTTACGTTGTCTGCCGGCCAGATCTTTGGCGGTGGCCAAATGACAGGCGGCGACTCCTCTGAAATGGGTCAATACGATGAAGATGGGGACTACGAAGACTACACTGATAACGAAGACTACAGTGAGTATCCCGATCCCTTGGAGCCAGATGGATCCGAGATACCTGTTGATGAACTCTATGAGATGGATATCGAAGAACTGGCAGACTTGGTAAGTTTCAATAGCAGCATCAGTAACAGCATGACGGAGGAAGACATCCCTGGCTATGCTGACGACGAATCAGGCACCGACTTCGAAAACATCGCTTATTTTGACGATTTTAGTTTCAATAGCAGTAACAGCATGACGGAGGAAGACATCCCTGACTATGCTGACGACGAATCAGACACCGACTTCGAAAACATCGCTTATTTTGACAATGTTCAGGCAAACTCGTTTGCAGAAGACACGATCCCGACAGACGAAGAAGATATCTATGATGGATACATTCTTACCGCTGCCTCGGATGAAATGCCCGCGGGTTTCGAGTTACCCTTTAACAATGCCGCCAGCGAAAGCAGCAACAATGCTGATGCAGATGAAATTCCCGACGACTTCATGCCAGACATCCCGGCATTTGCTGACAACACCTTCATTGCACCCGAATCTGATACCCCACCCTCTGGTTTTGGCAACGCCCTCAACGAAAATCAGGACAACGATAACCTTAGTTCTGGCGCAACTGATACTGGTATAGCTGTCGAAAGCAACACATCTATTCCTTTTATCCCTTCCGACAGCCCCGTGACCACAACAACTGCGGGCGTTGGCTTTATTGATGGCGACAGCACTGAGACCATAACAGCCATGGCGGGTGATGAAATCCCTTTCAACCCTCAAGCGGACGCAGACGGGGACCTTGATCCCGCAGGGACGCCACCCATGACTGAAACTGATACGCCTCCCCCTGGCGTGACAAACGGAGCCACCCGTGAAGGTGACATATTTGAACAACCGGGCCGCGGCGAACTTCAAAGGGATGGAGACCCACTGGCATTTATCCCGGCACCACCGCCCAAAGAAGATGATGCCCCCCAACAAGGCGAACCGCAATACTGCACAGCGCAAGAGTATCAAGATGAGGTAACCCGCGTGTATACAAAGGTGGACGGAGGCAGTGTTGTTGCTAATCTCCAATCCTGCATCGAACGCCCGGAAGAGGATATGCTCGATGGTCCTCCTGTCTATGTATGGAGTCCGTTTGCTCCCACGAAGGGTGATGCTGCGATTGTCGTGGGCTTTGCAGGTGCTGATCAGGACGACAAAGACTCCAAAAACACGATCATCTCTTTGACACCGGATGAAGATGGTCAAGTAGATGTGGGCACAAAAGAGCTTAATCCCGATAACGAGAAGGGCATTATCTTTGCAGTGATCGTTGACAAAGAAACCAATTACGCCAAAGGCTCAAGTCTTTCCATCATTGGTGTGCAACCAACCGCAAGCCCCACAAAACCCGCAAGCAAGGACACAACAAAGCCTGCAAGCAAGGACACCACAAAGCCTGCGGCCAAGGACACCACAAAGCCCGCGGCCAAGGACACCACAAAGCCCGCAAGCAAGGACACCACTAAGCCCGCAAGCAAG
>JADGCS010000011.1:35815-53404 GCA_015228875.1 Deltaproteobacteria bacterium
ACACCACTAAGCCCGCAACCAAGGACACCACAAAACCCGCAAGCAAGGACACCACAAAACCCGCAAGCAAGGACACCACTAAACCCGCAACCAAGGACACCACAAAACCCGCAACCAAGGACACAACAAAACCCGCAAGCAAGGACACAACAAAGCCTGCAAGCAAGGATACAACAAAACCCGCAACCAAGGACCCCACTAAGCCTGCAGGAACAAAAAAAATAACTCAGACCAAGAGCGACGTTAAAAAGAAGTAAGCGTTTTTTCCCTAACGGATCAGCCGCACCCCACCTTCTGCCAGAGGGCTGCCATCCCCTTGCTCCGGTATGTTTTTTTCACTTCCCTAAGTGTCATTCCGGGGTGATATTCAAAATGGGCCTTGTCAGAAATGGATTTAAAATCACCGCCCCACACAAGACCAAGCTCTTTACCAATCTCCCCAAGCCTTTGCCAATTGTGTCCTTCAGACCATGAGGGCCTGTCCTGACTGTCATAAAAAACCACATCAGCGGCAAGCCCGTAATTATGAAGCGATTGCCCCGCCGCAGCCCGCGTCACACCTGCCTTGCTTTGGTACAACATCTTCTGACGCTCAAGGCTGCGATACCCCTCCAAAACCAAAATATTCAGCCCTTCTTTGCGCGCCTTAACAAGCAGCGATTTTATTTTTTGGCAAAGCACGGGGGCAAGTTTTCCGGATGTGAGAATACCCTTGGGATCCATAGACCGTGATCGCGGATAGGGCACAACAGGTTTTTTCTGCGGTCTTGGCCTGGTTTTCTGCCTGACCAGATTCGCCGCCGTGAGGGAGCCTCCCATCAAGCCTGCATCGGGACACAAATCAGCGGCATTCACGGCTTCCGTTTGAGGGCACGAGCGCGCCTCTTCACCAAGAGACCCGTACTCTTTTATAAAGTCTGTAATGACAGCCGCGATATCGCCGCCTGCATCATCGGGCCTTGATAAGAAAGCCACGAGCTGTATCAGTTTATCCATGAGCACAAGGTACCGCGGCAGTGCTGAACCTCCCTCATTGATCGTCATATCATGCATCATGGCCCTGTCGATGATTTGAGTATTCATAAAAGAGAACCCCTTCTAACAAACAGCCTGTTCGAGATTGTTGATCATGTTTTGCGTTCTCCTTTCGGAGTGATTTACAAATTTTTCTTCATCTGCCATATTTTCAACAAGTCTTTCCAGATGGGCTGCACCATTTTTCTGCGTATCCTGGCCCGCCTTTGCCTGATCCTCAAAAAACTTTGACCCCATCACCCCTGTGACCTGCAGGATGGCATTGACACCATTCTGAATCAGGGAGGGCACAACAGCCTGCACAAGCCTTGAACATGAAGCAATCGCCATACCCAGAGGGGAGGCCGCCCCTGCTGTCAACACCGAGACCGCCGCAGCCACAAAGGTGGAAAAGGCCTTAAAAAGACCGGCAAACAGTTTTTGTTTTTTCATGGCCTTAAGTGTTTTTTCGGCGCCGCCCTTCTGACCCTCGATGTTTTGAACAACCTTCTCGTTATCGATGCTCCTCTTAATTGCAGTACTTTTTTGATTGTCGTACATCTGCCCGATCTCGGCCTTAAGGACGGATGCAGCCCCTTCATCACCCAGGCCTTCGAATCTTTGTTCCTGCTCTGCCCTTTCTGCCGCAGAGCTTGTCTTCCTCGTTCTTCCCTCGTCCATATCGTTGATGACCGTCATCACCCTCTGATTAAGTCTTTCCTGCTGTGCGGCACGGTTTTTCATGCTCGCAAAACAATTCTTTACATAGGACTCTGCGCGTTTGACAGATTTTTGTGCTGCAAGCAGGGCTATTCTTTTTTTTAATTTATTTTCATCCCCCTTTGCCCTGATCCCTTCCGCCGCTTTTTTTATTTTTTCACCGCGCTTTTCTCTTGCCCTGCCAAGAGACAACTTTAAGAAAGCGCGTCCCTGTTTATAACCCTCGTGGCCTTCACGGATTGACTCTGTCTGAACCTGCTGGATGATGGAATCCGTGTCCTCAAGAATCGTGTTGTGCATTATCGCGTTCATGGCTTTCCTCCTGATATTTTATCCATTACTGAATTTTGAAACACTGTTTGACCTGATCTGGTCCATCTTGGCAATCAACTGACTCAATCCATCAAACGCTGCCTTTCTTTGATTAACAAGCTGGGTGAGTTTTGTGCCAAGCTCGTCAGCCTCTTCTTCAACATCGGTCATGTTGTTCTTTACCTGATCAAGCATATTGTTAAGGGCCTCTTCGTACACAGCAAACTTGGGCTCGCCGTTTTCGAAAGAAAATTCTTTCTTGGCAAGATAAAAAGGCAGGGATCCCTTGTCACCGCAGACATTTGACGCAAATGTATACGCCTCTTTTGGGTCTGTGATCTTTGCCAAGTCGCCAAAAAAATGGGCCAGGTCATCCGTGCTGAAACTGTCTCCGTTGTAATTGATATATTTTTTACCTGTTTCCTCATCCACAACATCATCAAGCGTGTGTTTGTCCCCGTTGTCCTTGATGGGCAGACCCTTCTCTCCCCTGACTGTCTGCGTCTCTGTGTCGTAATCGATCTTCACCGTGCTGCCAAAGAGCCCCGCCATCTGCGCTGCGCTTGCGTCATAAAAGGCCTGCCCGTCATCTCTGGATTTGTTTACCTTCTGCATCATGAATGCCTGCATCCCTTTTATCTTTTCGCGATACATTTTTTTTACCTTGTTGAGAAACCGTATCTGGTCGGCGGCAAAATTAAGCTGCTTGTCAAAATCTTTTGCAAGCATTGTCTGCACCTCAAGCATCATCGCCTCGGCATTGACCCCGCTGATGTTGATTGTTTGCGCGGCCTGCGCAGGGTTGACGGGGTTGTTTTGTGATTGTGTAATCATCATTGTGTCCCCTTATCCCTTAAGGTTCTGAATGATCGCCATCTTGGTCTGATGATCGGCGTTCATCATGTTGGATAAAAGCATCATCGACTGCTTGCGCGCGTCCATTAAGGACTGGAAGCGGATCATTTTTAGTTCTGAGGTCGAATTGAGATCATTCAATTTTGTGTCCACTGCATCTTTAATAGTTTGTATCAACGTTTCGGGGACAAACCATGCACTATCTGCACATGTTTGTGTAATAAGAGAGGAAGTATTCACCCCATATTTTGCAGCAATCTCCCTTATGTCGTTTAATTCTTGGCTGTCATCTGCAACCTTATAACCGGGAATTTTTTGGCCCGCGACTTCTTTGGTGTCTCTTTCCGAAACACAGTTAACAAGCTGTTCCTTATCGGCCATTGCCTTATTTTTTTCTTCTATAATTTGCATCATCTCTCCATTCATATCCGCGAGTTGTACGTCGAAATTTTCGACCATGGCACCACCGATCGTGGAGACAATCCCGGCATCCCCTGTGGATCCGCCTTGCAGCAGCTGACTATTGCTTATCGCAACTGTATTTACCTGTGACATAAATTTTCCTTTCGTTTAAACCCTGAGCCCCCTCATGTTTCTAAAATTGACCTGTCGACTCTCACCCCGTGCTTCCATAACCCTGGTCTCAATCACCCGCTTCGCCTCGGCAAGTTTCTGTTCCCAGACCCGTCTGTCAATCCCGCTGTTTTTAACGCACTGATTGACCATCTTGAAAAACTTTTCCGGTGTTGTGTTGAGTTCTTTCCACAACCTGTGGTTTTCAAACTCACGCTGCTCCTGTTTGTATCTTTCGAGCATGGTCTCGAGTTTGTCTTTTTTTTGGCCTTCACTGTTCAGGTCTCTTGCATCCATATATATTCTCTTCCCTGTATTTTCTCTTTCACTTTTTTCCTTCCATATATTTCTTTATTCAAAAGCTGTGCCAGATTCCAAAAAAAAATTATCGTTTGTCTTCAGCGGGTTATTCATTTGTCCCGTGGTCGCAGTCTCTGCGTGCGTCTACGCAGTCTCTTTTTTGAGACTCTTAGAGACTGATGGTATCCCTCCTGTCTATCCTGATTGTGGGGGCAAGTTCCTGATACGAGAGGACTGCCACATCGGGGAGATCGCCCTCGATCAAACGTCGCACATAACGTCTTATTTCTGTGTGTGTCAGGATCACAGCGTCTGGCCCCTTAAGACCATGGGCCTTATACCCTGCCTTGACCGCATCACAGATCGCGGTAATCCTTTCTGGTGGGAGCGCAAGAAAACAGTCCTCGCCATCTTTTTGAATGTGATCAGCAATCTCGCTTTCTATGGCGGGGTCGAGCATAAAACACGAGATGCTGTGATCGGAGTTGATGTGACCGTGACTGATCTCGCGGCTTAAGCCCATTCTCACAATCTCACACAGATCAACGCTGTTTTTTCCCTCAGGACGTGAGCGAGCCAATACTTCGAGGATGAGTCCAAAGTTTCTGATAGAGACGCCCTCGTCAAGCAGACGCCTGACAATCTCGGTGAGCTTGTTAATGGTTAACTGACGCGGGACAACCTCGCGCACGAGCTCGGGATGTGTTTGTTCCAGAGCGGCAATGATCTCACTCACCTGCTGGATCCCTGTAAAACTGGCCGCATGCTTTTTAAGTGTTTTGGCAACATGCCTGAGCAGCACCTCTTCGGGCGACATGTATTTGATACCTTTTTGCACAAGTTCTGATCTTCTGAGAGGATGCAATAATAATACGGGAGTCCCATGCACCGTGTTGGACCGCTTTTCACCCTGATTCAAATCCAAATCAAACTGGTCCCTGGCATACAATCTCACAACATCATGCTCTGTCGACAAAACACCGTCTTCAACGGGGATTTCGTAAACATTAATCGTGTAACTGTCGGCCTTAAGCTCTTCGTTGCACGAAATGACTATATGGGGCAGAGGCACACCTGTTTTGTGGGAGAGATGGTTTCTTATTTTGGGATACATTTCCTGCAAAAAATGCTGCCATCGTTTATCTGTAAGAAAACTGTGATAGATTTTTTTTCCAAGTTCGAGGGTTAAGGGATGCACATGTCCAACTCCCGGATCGTCACACCGCGTCTTGTCAACACACATGTCCTCCAAGCTTAACCGGGCTGCGCTTGTTTTTTGATACATGGTCAAAGCCAGGCCACACATAAAGAGTCCCAGCGAAACACCCAAAAGTAACAAGGCAGGAAATCCGGGAACCAGGGCCATCAAGAGTGTCACAGCCGAGACAATAAACAGGACGGACGGCTGACTGAGTATCTGTTGTCCAATCTCGGAGCCAAGACTGTGGCGATTATTAAAATCGGAGACCCTTGTCACAATCAGTCCCGAAGAAACCGAGACCAGCAACGCAGGTATTTGAGCAACCAGTCCGTCTCCGACTGTCAACATCGAATATTTTTGCGCAGCCAGCCCAATGTCCATCCCCCTCTGAAAAATACCCACACACAAACCGCCTGCCATATTGATAAAGGTGATCACAAACCCCGCAAGCACTTCCCCTTTGACAAATTTCATTGCGCCGTCCATCGCCCCGTAAAATCTCGACTCTTTGATAAGCTCACTCCGTCGTAATGCAGCGTCTTCTGTCGTCAAAACACCCGCCCGCAAATCCGCATCAATACTCATCTGCTTGCCTGGTAAAGCATCAAGGGTAAACCGTGCCGCAACCTCAGCCACCCTTTCGGAACCCTTGGCAACAACCAGAAACTGAATAATCAGGAGGATTAAAAAAATAATGATCCCGACAAGCAGGTTTCCCCCGGTCACAAAATAGCCAAAGGTCCTGATAATTGCCCCCGCCTCGCCTTCGGACAACACAAGTCTCGTGGAACTCACGTTGAGACTCAGCCTGAAAATGGCCGAAATGAGAATCAATGCCGGAAAACTTGAAAACTTGAGCGAGTCAGTAATCGAAAGGGTCATCATGAGAATGGTCAGCGCACTCACGATACTGATCACCAACATAAAATCGAGCATAAACGGAGAGAGCGGGATGATCATCAAGGTTAATATAGCCATAACAACTATAACCAATATCAACCTTCCATATTGTGATGACAGGTGATGATAACCAAGCTTGGCGACTGCTTGTGTGTGTGCCATAACGTGTCTCCGATATAGTAATTCAACTTTTGCCAGGTACAGCAGTGCTTGGCAAAAGTTAGAAATTACTTATGGTTGTAACAATTGATGTACTAACGAAATCATAAACAACCATAGTGTGATGAAGATCTTGTGAAGCAACTATCATGCCAAATTGCGATATATTTTTATGCTATAATTTCAACATATTGGGAAAAATTGCTCTTCTCCAATCTCGCACACTGTCCAACGAGTCTCGTTTTTGAGACTTTTTGGATTATTGAAAAGACCTCTTTTACACGCAGTCCGTAAGAAATAAATATATACACAATAAAAAAAACACTGTATACTGATTCATTGAAACATGGTTGTTTTATCTATTTTATACAGTTTACAAACTATACATGACGTCATGAGTCTTTGCTGACAAAACTTGCTTCGTCATCGCGAGCGATGCGTTGCGGTGGACATGACGGGGTCATGTCTAACGCTGTGCGCCCACGTGGCGATCCGCCTGATACCCTTGGATTCAGAGGGATTGCCGCGCAGCTTTCGCTCCTCGCAATGACGTAAAAGGATTTCATTGATTGGCCATACTGTGGCCGTATGACGTACTGTGGCCGTATGACGGAGTTGAGAAAGATTCTGTATGGCAGGGTTGAAAAGAATAGATCATCGTTACGAAGTCGTCAAAAGCCTCGGGGCTGGTCTCTCGGGAGAGATTCTGCTGGTCTCCGATGAAGAGAGCAACAAGGCCGCACTCAAGTTTTTAAAAAAAATCCAGCTCAACATATCGCGGGCAGAGGCACTCGAAAACTTCAAAAACGAGTTTTCCATCTTAAAGGAACTCAATCACCCCAATATTTCCCGGATACTCGATTTTGGCTATGATTCGGTATTACAGCGCTATTACTTTACCTGCGAATTTATAGAAGGTGCAGAACTCCATGTGGCCTGCAAAAACCTTCCTGTGGAGACCATCGAAAAACTGATTGTGCAGGTCCTGCGCGCCCTTAATTATCTTCACTCCCGCGGTATTTACCACTTTGATATCAAACCACAGAACATACTGGTTCAAACACATGATCACAGCTCACTCAAGGCACAACTCATCGATTTTGGACTGGCGGGCTTTTCATCACCAAGAAAAAAAATCGGCACCCCGGCTTATATGGCCCCCGAAGTGATTCGCGGCGGTGTCCTTGATGGCCGCACTGACCTTTACTCGGTGGGTGTTGTGACATACAAGATCCTTACGGGCACAAATCCCTTTTCGTCGAAGAATTTAAAGGAAACTTTTCACAATCAACTCTACCTTGTTCCAAAGCCGGCCTCGGAAATCAATCCGGCAATTCCCAAATACTGGGATCATATTCTGGCCCGTCTTCTCGAAAAAAATCCTGCCAACCGCTACCCGCAAGCATCCCTCGTGATCAGGGATCTTAATTTTCTTTCAAACAAAACATTTGAGATAGAAACCAAGGATACCAGGCTCAGTTACCTGCCAGAAAAAGGAGCCCTGATTGGACGTGAAAAAGAATGGAAAAAATTTGTCGAAATATTTGAAAACATCTTTTTGACCGACAAACCGTTTCAGGAAAGGCTGCTCATTGTTGAAGGCCACAAGGGAAGCGGCAAGACAAGAGTTTTGTCGGAAATAAAATACTTCTCCCAATTGAACAACATCACTGTCAAGACCTTAAGACAACTTGAAACAGAAACAACAGAAAACAATTTTGTTCTTCTGATCGATTCGGAACAAGCCGATGCGAACAGGGTCAATGCCCTGATGCAAGAACTGGATAAGGATAAATTTCTCATCATCTGGGCAACCGAATCTGCCCCGGCAAACTGGATGAACTGCAATGTGATCCGGCTTGAAAATTATACCCACATCCAGCTTAAGCAATATGTTGAATCCGTCACAGGCCTCTCTTCTGCACCCGAACATCTCATCAACGAACTGGCCCAACGCACCTCGGGCAACCCTCTTTTCGTGACAGAATTCATCAAATCACTTTTTGAACTCAACCTGTTTCTGGACTCACACGGCAAATGGGATGCCACCACATTTGAAGACATTAAAATTGACTTCGGACAAATTCACATCCCTTCCAGTGTAGAAGAATACTTTCGTGACAAATATTGCAAGCTGCCCGCAGACCTTAAGGAAATCACGCGATGGATTGCCGTCAACAACCAACCCATTTTTATAGAGGATCTCGCCACTGTCTCACGATCGACAAATATCCAGTTAAAAATCATGGAATTGATCAATCAAAATATTCTGGAAAAGACCACAAGGGAACACTCTTATTATTTTAAAAATCTCCTTTTTGCAGACGCGATCTACAGCACCATTCCAAAAAACGAGGCAGCCATCTGCCATGACGCACTTAAAAACATCTACAAAGACAACTCCAAAAAAAGAGAGCAGTATCTCTACCACCAGGGACATGGTCTTTATCTTGACGAGGCCAAGGAAGGTCTTTTGGAACTCGGCAAACTCTACTTTAAAAGCGCCCGGTACAAAGATTCAATTACAACCTTCTGCCTCCTGTTGGACATTACAAACACACCTTTCGGAGATACCGAAATCAAGGCCAGGTTTGAGCTCGGAGAATGTTACAAACACTCCCATCAATACGAAAATGCCGTTACAGAATACAGGGCCCTGCAGCATTATTTCTCGAACGAAGTTCAAGCAAAGGAAAACAAAAACCTCCTGTTGACCCTGCACAAACTTGTCGATGTCTTCATCAAAATGAGAGACCTTAAAGCCGCAAAAGAGTGCTGCGACCTTGCGCAGAATATTATTTCCGGCCATCCCGACACTCTGGCATACGACCTCATTTTTAAAAACCACGGGGCCTACATCAAATTGAAAGAAGGCAAACTCGAAGAGGCCGAATCAATCTACTGCAACACAAAACTGGAATGGGCAGAAGGGCTTAACGAAACAGAAAAAGCCATGGTAGATAACAACCGCTTGATAGAAGTTTATGTCATCAAACAGAAAACAGATCTCGCGATTGAGCTTTGTCTCAAAGATATTAAAACCTTTACTGGATACAACAACAATAACGCGCTTGCCCTTAATTACTACGCGCTTGGGGATGTGTATTACAGAATGGCCACAGCCGAGACCCACAAAAACAGAACCGCCTTTTTTAAAAAGGGAAGTGAGTATTTTCTTGAATGCGAAAAAATCGCAAGAACCATCGACAATATCCGCTATATGATGCTGGCCTTTAACGGTCTTGGCAACATCTATTCTGACGATAAAGACAACAAGGAACTCCTTAACAAGGCACTCGATTATTACAACAGGGCGCTGGCCATGGCACGAAAACTCGAAACACTGTTTGATGCCGCGCTCATCTCATACAACATTGCCTCAATACACAAGCTTATAAACAACATGAAAGATGCCTACTCCTATCTTGTGTATGCCATCAATACCCTCGAAAACATCAAAGAACAGCGCTCACCACACACCGAACTCAATCTTTACCTTTGCTATATTTTATTCTCCGAAATTCATATAACCAACTCTGAATTTCAAAAGGCCCATCAGGCCGTCGACAGGGCCGAAGAGTATTTCAAACAGACCGATGTCATCAAGATCTACGAGTATTATCTCCATGCACGCCGCGCCTCGGCCTATCTGGGAGAAAACAAGACAGAGCAGGGTATCAAGGCCCTTCAAACAGCAAGAAAGCTTGCCCAAAAAGAGGACGAAAAGGAAGATCTTAAAAAAATTATTGATAAGTACCAAATCAACAAGGAACAGATTTCACCCCAAGCAGACAGGGAGATCAAGGTCATGACTACCGAAATCAAAACAACCAACGATGATTTAAAAAAAATCATCGAGATTAACAAATTCATCAATTCCGAACACAACCCGGACCAGTTACTCAACCTGGTACTCAACTACGCCATCCAACTGTCCAACGCCGAAGCAGGTTTTGTTCTGCTGCTTGATGAAGACAGAAGTTTCAGCATCAAGGCCTCGATGAACACAAACAAGACTGACGAAGAAAAAATCAGCATGAGCATTGCAAAAATGGCCATCGAGACGGGCGAAATCATTTCTTCGTCCGATGCCTTGAGCGATGATCGCTTTGACAGTTCGGAATCCATCGTACTCAACGAACTCAAATCTGTGCTCTGTCTCCCCATCAAGTCCAAAAACAAAAGTATCGGCGTTTTTTATCTGGATAACCGCTATCGCATCAATGCTTTTGACAACAGCAACATCAATCTGCTCAATGCCTTCTGTGATCAGGCGGGCATTGCCCTCGAAAACAGCAAACTCATAAATGAACTGATGGCCGCACAGAAACAGCTCAGGGAAAAACTTGAAAAAACAGCCGAAGAACTCGCCCATGTCAAAAACATCCTGAAGTCCGAATCCGAAACCTACCAGACCAGATACGCCTACAACAATATCATTTCCAAAAGCCGCGAGATGCAGAACATTTTCAAAATTCTCGACAAGGTCACAGAGACAAGCCTCTCGATACTGATCTACGGGGAATCAGGGACAGGTAAAGAACTGGTCGCAAAGGCCCTCCACTACAATAACGCACAGCGCTCACACAAAAGGTTTATTGCAATCAACTGCGGCGCCATCCCCATGAATCTGATGGAGAGTGAACTGTTTGGACACAAGGCCGGCAGTTTTACCGGCGCCATCAGAGACAAAAAGGGACTGTTTGAAGAGGCGGGCGGCGGCACGATTCTGCTGGACGAGATTGGAGAACTTGACCTTCAGCTTCAGGTGAAGCTGCTGCGGGTCCTGCAGGAGGGGGAGGTACAGCGCATTGGTGACTCAAAAACTGTCAAGGTTGACGTGCGCATCATCTGCGCCACACACCGCGACTTAAACGAACTCATCAAAGAAAACAAGTTCAGGGAGGATCTCTACTACCGCCTCTGTCAGATGAAAATAGACCTCCCCTCGCTAAAAAACAGAAGGGAGGACATCCCGCTGCTTGCCAAACATTTTGTAGAAAAATACAAAGAGCAGAACAAATTAAAGGAAGACATCCTCATCCCGCCCCTTTTCATGAAATACCTTCTGGAATACTCATGGCCCGGCAATATCAGGGAGCTGGAAAATCTCATCTCTGTTTCCTGTGCATTAAAGGACGGAAACCTGCTTTCCATGGACAACATCCCGCCAAGCTACGGGATAAAACAGATGGCAGATCAAAACTTAAATGCCGCCGAACAAGGCCTGTCCCACACGCAAACCTTTAAGCAGACCTCTATTCCAATCGATGAACACAATGCCTTTGATCCCCGCAAGACATGGCAGGATTATGAATCTGTCATTCTGGCAAAGGCGTACGAATTTCACAAAAAAAAGAAAATGCCCGCGGCCGAGGCCCTTAAGCTGTCGCACTCAACCATTTACAAAAAGATCGACGAACTTAATCTCGATGATAGCTCAAACCCGCTGTTCGCTGATAATTTTATTTACCAAAACGGCACATGCATGAAGGATTACATCCTCAAAATATTCTCTGCCGCCCTCAAATACCACGAAAACCACCCCTACGCGGCCATCAAACAACTCGACATCTCACAGGGGTATTTTTACAAGATCATGAAGGAGTTTAAAAAACAGGAAGAAAGCACAGAAAGCAAACAGGAAGAAACAACGGAGATCGTGGAAGAATAAAACAGCAAGTTTATTTTACCACCCTTAAATGTCCCCTCTTGCGCGGAGCGGATTTTCCGCCTTCGCCCGACGAACCAACCGCTTTTTTCACCGATGCACCCGCGCTGCCGGTATCTTTGCCCTCGTTGTTGATCACACACAACCCATGCGTGTGTTTTTTACCTTTAAGTTTTTCTTCTTCCCGTTGGGCCTCTGCGGCAAAATACTCCAGCATCTCCACAGGAACGCTCTGGGTAAACAGGACGCCGTGTTTGATGCTGTGATTAACCACGAGATAAACAGCCTCCAAGGGGATCACACAAAAAAAATCCTTGTGATTAAAACTTAAGGAGGCCTCCATCCTGTCGGTGAGAATCCTGAAGTCATCAACCTCGTAAGCGTAATCAAAGTTGAGTCTCAACTGGTAATCATCCTTCAAGTGATCCGGCACCATCACTTCCTTGCGGCGGGAATCAACAAAAACCATCACAGTACCAAACTGCAAAAGCTTGAGTATTTGAGTCTGCTTCTGGGAATCGGGCTGGGTCTCTATCTTCATACGTCCTTATATTATAGGGTGAGAGTGGGTATGTGTAAACCGATTTGTCATAATCACAACGCTGCAATATGCCATTTTAAAATAATTACAACAAGTTACGTTGTTCTGGAAGCGTATCCTCTTCTTCAAATAATTTTAAAAAACCACTCAATTTTAAATTGTTCACGGCAACCCTTTGACCTCGAGTGATTATCGGATTAACCAGCCGCCATGCGTGTTTCTGCGGCCACAAAAATATTCACAGTCACCGAGATCACCACCGAAATCAAAAACCTCGTCGAATCCCACTTGTCGAACGTGTGGCTTAAGGGTGAGGTCTCAAACTATAAACTGTACGGGCCTTCGGGACACGCCTACTTTACGCTGAAAGACGAGGGCGCACAGATCAGCGCCGTCATGTTTAAGGGGTACGTCAAACTACTCAAGTTTCATATCGAAGACGGCATGAATATCATCTGTCACGGCCGGATCACGATCTACAAACAAAGGGGTCAATACCAGATTCAAATCGAACAGATTGAACCAGATGGCATCGGCGCCCTGCAACTTGCCTTTGAACAGCTAAAAGAAAAACTTAAAAAAGAAGGGATGTTTGACGCATCAAGAAAGAAACCGCTCCCCGTTCTCCCTCGTAAGGTGGGAATCATCACCTCCCTGCAGGGCGCCGCTGTTCACGACATGATTACAATCTTAAGGCGCAGATTTCCCAATATTGAGATCATCATCTACCCTGTCAAGGTTCAGGGAGAGGGGGCCGCGCCCGAAATCGCGGCCGCTGTGAAATGCCTTTCAGAAAACAACCTCTGCGATGTCATGATTGTGGGACGTGGCGGGGGTTCCCTCGAGGACCTCTGGGCCTTTAACGAAGAGGTCGTGGCCAGGGCCATATTCAACTCGCAAATCCCCGTGATCTCAGCCGTCGGTCACGAGACAGACTTTACCATCGCGGATTTTACGGCCGACCTGAGGGCCCCCACACCGTCAGCCGCAGCCGAACTCTGCACCCCGGTAAAAAATGACATCACGCAACACATTGGTGTGATTAAAAAAGGGATGTTGATGCAGATGCAAAAAATGATCCTTAGTCTCAGAAAAGAAATCACGCTCTACGTAAAAAGCATCCCCACACCAAAAGCTATACTCGATCACCATCTGCTGCGGGTCGGCGACCTGGAGGACAGGCTGTACCAAGCCATCTCCCTGCGCATCAAAGATTTTAAAACCCGTGCCATCGAACTCAAGATCCGAATCACAAATCCAAAGACACAAATAGATTTCCTGAGGCAGAACGCACAGGTCTTTAAAAAAAACTTGAATACTTTTTTGGGTCACCAGTTACTTAACCTCAAACACCATTTGTCAAAACAAAAACTAAAACTGGAACTCCTTAACCCCCAAAATATTTTAAAGCGCGGCTTTGCAATGGCCAGATCCGTTGATGGCCGTATGATCACACGCAAAGAACAGACAAGAGACACCGAAAGAATTAATTTGATGTTTTACGACGGAGAAGTAAAAACAAAAATCATTGACTAACGCAAAGGAACCCCAAATGAAAAAAAATACAAAACCTAACCTGCCCGACATGCCCTTTGAAGAGGCCATGAAGACGCTCGAAAAAATCGTCGACGAACTTGAAGACGGCAACATCCCGCTCGAACAATCCCTTGACCATTTTGAAGAAGGGATGCGTCTCGCACAGTTGTGCGAAAAAAAACTCGATGAGGCATCGGGCAGGGTTGAAAAAATAGTCAAAGATCTCTCGGGAAAAGAAAAAATCATAACGCTGGACGAAGGCGAATTACAGGCACTCCACGGAGCAAAAAATGACGTTTAACCTGGACCTTTATTTTAAACAAAAAAAAGAGATCATCGATCGCGTCATGCTCTTAAAATACATGCGTCCCAAAGAAACCGATCCCGTCATTCTGCACGAGGCCATGCATTACAGCCTTTTTGCACCCGGAAAACGCATCCGTCCCATCCTGTGCCTGTCAAGCGCGCTCGCCCTGGGTATGCCTGAATCCGACGTCCTTCCCATTGCAGCAGCACTCGAAATGATCCATGTCTTCTCTCTCATTCACGATGATCTCCCCGCCATGGATGATGACGGTCTACGCAGGGGGTTACCCACAAATCACAAGGTTTACGGCGAGGCCATTGCCATACTCGCCGGCGATAACCTTGTCGTTCATGCCTTTGATGTCCTCACCGAACTTGACGCTAACAAATACCCACCGCAAAACATCCTTAAAGTCATTAAAAGACTCGCGCAGGCAACAGGAAGTGACGGGATGATTGCCGGCCAGGTCATCGATATGCAATCCGGTGGAAAACAAATAGACATCAACAGACTTAAGACACTCCACCGCAACAAGACCGGCGCGCTCATCACGGCAGCTGTTGAGCTTCCGGCGATCCTCTGTGGTGCAGCCAAAGACACGCATGAGAGGCTTGTGTGTTACGGCAACGCGATTGGGCTCGCCTTTCAGATTGTGGATGACATCCTCGACATCGAGGGGGGTAAAGAACTTGGAAAAAATATTGGCAGCGACGTCAAGAAAGGCAAGGCCACATACCCCGCTCTGATGGGCGTAGACAGGGCCAAAGAGGCCGCATCAGAAGCCCTTACGGAGGCGCTTGATGCCCTTGCAAACTTCAAAGACAACGCAGAACCCTTGCGGCACATTGCAAGGTTTGTTGTGGAGAGAAAGGTGTGATTTGCCCCCTGCCTGGAAAAAATCAGTTGATTCAGCCGGTGTATCGGGGGATATACAAAAAGCACGAAAGTAGAAAAAATTTTTACAAGTTACTAACTTGACTTTGATGCCCGAAGGAAATGCCCTTGGGGTGCGCGATTGAATTCCTCCATTTTGCGAGGAATGCACCCGCGCTCTGTCGACTTTGAAATTCCCAGACATCAAAAAAAAACAAAAGGAGTTCATATGGATTGGGGAAAACAAAACAGACTATCACAACTTATTAAACCAGACGGGCGCTGCTATTTTCTGCCCATCGATCATGGTTATTTTCAGGGGCCCACACACTGCCTCGAAAAACCGCAAAAGACCATCGAGCCGCTTGCCCCCTATGCCGATGCCCTTTTTGTCACGCGAGGCGTGTTGCGAAGCTGCATCCGTCCTGCCGACAGCCTGCCCATCATCCTGCGTGTCTCGGGCTGCACCAGTGTCATTGGCGAAGATCTTGCCAACGAAGCACTCACAACATCCATCGAAGAAATCATACGCCTCAACGCTGCGGCCGTGGGCATATCGGTCTTTATTGGCAGCAAATACGAACACCAAACATTAAACAACCTTGCAACACTCGTTAACGAGTGCGAAAAATACGGCATCCCCGTCATGGCTGTTACCGCGGTGGGAAAAGAACTCGAAAAACGCGACGCACGTTATCTGGCCCTGTGCTGCCGCATCTGCGCCGAACTCGGTGCCAGTGTTGTTAAAACGTACTGGTGCGAGGATTTTCACAAGGTCACCGAGGGCTGTCCTGTCCCTGTTGTCATTGCCGGCGGCCCAAAGTGCGAAACCGAACTCGAGGTCTTCGAGTTTGTATACGATGGTCTTCAAAAGGGCGCCATTGGCGTCAACCTTGGCAGAAATGTCTGGCAGGCAAAAAATCCCGTTGGGGTCATGAAGGGCCTGCGTGCCGTGATACACGAAAACGCCACGCCCAAAGAGGCACTGCAAGTGTTTAAGGGATAAATTTATGCGTGTTGCCACATACTACAACAACAACACTGTCAAACTCGAAGAAAGACCCGTCCCACAAATTGGTCCGCACGAGATCCTTGTTAAAACAATAGCAAGCGGCATCTGTGGCAGTGACGTCATGGAGTGGTATCGCATCAAGAAGGCCCCCATTGTTTTGGGTCATGAGATCACAGGCGTCATCGAAAAAACCGGTTCCGCTGTGACAACATTTAAACAGGGTGATCGTGTCTCTGTTTCGCACCATGTGCCCTGCAATACCTGTTATCACTGTCTTAGGGGCAACCACACGGTCTGCCACACACTGCATACAACCAATTTTGATCCCGGTGGTTTTTCAGAATTTATCAGGGTGCCCCAAATTAATGTCGACAGGGGGACGTTTATCCTTCCCGACACAGTCAGCTTTGAAGACGGCGTGTATATTGAACCATTAGGCTGCGTGATCAGGGGGCTGAGGTCTTCGGGGTTTAGAGCGGGGGACTCCGTTCTTATTTTAGGCAGCGGCATCTCGGGCCTTTTGTTTTTGCTTCTGGCACAGGCATTGGGGGCCGGCAAAGTATTCACCACCGACATCAGCGGGTACCGCCTTAAAATGGCGCAAAGGCTTGGCGCAACAGCTGTCTTGAGTGCGGGTGAAAACATCCCTGAAAAAATCAAAAATCAAAACAACGGCAGGCTCGCTGATATTGTCATTGTCTGCGCCGGCGCCCTTGCGGCATACGATCAGGCCCTTAAATCTGTCGAATGCGGCGGCACGATCCTGTGTTTTGCACCAACTGATCCCAATACAAAGCTCGTGATCCCCGCAAACGACTTCTGGCGCAACGCGATCACAATCCTCCCCTCTTATGCAAGCAGTCCCTTAGACACCAAACTCGCCATAGAACTCATCGATTCAAAAAGGGTTCCCGTTAGCAGACTCACCACGCACCGCTTTGGTCTTCAAGATACAGACAAAGGTTTTAAACTTGTGGCAGAGGCCAATGAATCCATGAAGGTCATTATTGAGCCGCAGAGGTAGGGTGTGTGTAACTTATAAACGGTGCCACATACCCTGTCCATAAAGTTAAAGTGCAAAAAAAAATGCGAAATGTTGCCTTGGACTATTTCGCATCACAGTGTGGGCGATACTGGATTTCCCCTCACTCGCTTAACGGCGTGCGCCTACTCGTTCGGGGCCGCCTTCGCTCCCTGACGCTCGCATGCGCTCGCTTTTCTGCCACTGGCAGCGGTCGCTTCGGTTCAAATCCATTCAAAGAAGGCAAAGTGACATCCACTGTGGGCGATACTGGATTTCCCCTCACTCGCTTAACGACGTGCGCCTACTCGTTCGGGGCCGCCTTCGCTCCCTGACGCTCGCATGCGCTCGCTTTTCTGCCACTGGCAGCGGTCGCTTCGGTTCAAATCCATTCAAAGAAAGCAAAGTGACATCAACTGTGGGCGATACTGGATTTCCCCTCACTCGCTTAACGGCGTGCGCCTACTCGTTCGGGGCCGCCTTCGCTCCCTGACGCTCGCATGCGCTCGCTTTTCTGCCACTGGCAGCGGTCGCTTCGGTTCAAATCCATTCAAAGAAAGCAAAGTGACATCAACTGTGGGCGATACTGGATTT
>JADGCS010000011.1:53504-57405 GCA_015228875.1 Deltaproteobacteria bacterium
CGTTCGGGGCCGCCTTCGCTCCCTGACGCTCGCATGCGCTCGCTTTTCTGCCACTGGCAGCGGTCGCTTCGGTTCAAATCCATTCAAAGAAAGCAAAGTGACATCAACTGTGGGCGATACTGGATTTGAACCGTGCACTGCGATGAGTATGCCTGCGCATGGGAAGCCCACGATGCCCTCGTTCTTCTTCTTTGTAACCAACAAAAGGAGGCTTGGTCGCTATGGCATCCAGTACCATTTTCAATTTAGCAGGTGACTCCGCGCACAGAATGCCTTGGGGGGTGTTTGTGGGAGAAGGGTGATTAAAAACTTCCGGGACATCTCAGAAATAGATTCCGTATTTTTATGTTTGTTTTGTTTTTTGTGTGATCCCGCTCATAACTGTTAAGCTCGTTGTTGTGGCCTCAGAACATCTTTGCATTATTAAAATACTTATTGATAAGAGACGGAAAATTCCTTTATGAAGATAAAAACATACTGATTTTTTTTCTGATGCATGGGGAGAGGAGATGGCTACATGAAAAAATTCAAGGTCTATGTGGATACGTCTGTTTTTGGAGGTGTATTTGATGATAGGTTTTCTGATGCGAGCCTGAAGTTTTTTGATTTGGTGAGAACACGATATCTATCTCTTGTCACGTCTGTTGTTGTGAGAGATGAAATCCAACCAGCGCCAGAGCAGGTTCGAGAGTATTTTGCATCGATTACCGCTGATGCGGAAGTGGCAGATATAAACCAAGAGGCTTTAAGTTTAAGAAATGCCTATTTGGATGCCAGGATTGTAACAGAAAAATCTTCTGATGATGCGTTACATGTAGCCTTGGCAACCGTAACCGATTGCAAGCTCATTGTCAGTTGGAACTTTAAACACATCGTAAATTTTGAAAAGATTCCTTTGTATAATGCCGTAAATGCTTTAAACGGGTTTTCAAACATTGCCATTTTTTCACCCATGGAGGTCGTCAAAAATGAAGACAACGACAATTAAAAACTTTGACTGTGTCAAAATGAAACACCATGGTGCCGAAGAAATACAAAAGAAGACCAAGGGAATGACTGACCAGCAGGAACTTGAATACTGGCGCAAACAGACAGATCAATTCAAAAAAGAGAGGGTCTTGAAAAAAAAGACCTCCCTCAGCGTGTAGTAGAGGCAGCAAGGTTCCGCCGGAGTTAAGGGCACAATACAATGATTGCGAAAATAAGACTGGACTTGTTTTTCCCTCTAACAAGGGAATGACAATTCAAATCGCTAATTTTAAACGGGATCACTTTGACAAAGATTTGTCAGAGGCAGGGATCAGAAAAATAAGATTCCATGATCTGCGTCACACCTTTGCCTCTCACTTTGTCATGAAGGGGGGCAACATCTATGACCAGCAAAAGCTTCTGGGTCATGCAAACATGAAAACGACCGAGCGTTATGCTCACCTCTCACCAGAATCTCTGGTGAATAAAACCGAACTCGTAGCTATTAATGGCGGAAAGAAAAATAACGTCATTGACTTGCAAACAAAAAGAAAAAAGTTTGCGGCAACTCCCACATTTCTCCCACAAAATAAAAAAGCCACCTAACATCTCTGCTAAGTGGCATTAGATTTAGAGCAGAAGAACAGAAGATCAGGAGACCGCAGTTGTCAAATTGTTAACAATTCTACTGCTCTACTGATCTTCTGTTCAACTGCTCTCAAAAAATTGCTTTGCAATTTTTTGTGGGCGATACTGGATTTGAACCAGGGAGCACGCCGAATAGGCGTGCGAGGCGAAGCTTGTAAGCGCGGATTGAGTGTTTATAGGCATTTCCCGTGATTACGGGCAATTAATACGTTAACAATAACAACGATCTCAAGATTAGATTACGGATCATTACGGACAATTTCCTATCGTGATGGAATGACACTCCCACAAAAACTCCCACAAAATTTTAAACCATGATCCCCTGATTTTATCAGGTGTGCTGGTGCTTGGCCCTTATAGGAAATGAAAACAGACTCTGTGGAGATTCTAATAATGTGATGGGTGGGGAGGTCGTCATAAAAAAATAATATTACCATTCCCTTGACTTTCAATTATGTTGTGCCTAAACGTATTTCTAGCACAACAAAATTATGGAGGGCGCATGGCGTACATACGTCAAAAAGGCAATCAATTAGTACTGGTCCATGGTTCAAGGGATAAGGACACACAAAAAGTTTATCAGGAAATCTTGTTTACTATCTATTCAAAAGGGGAGGCCCTTGAGGTCATTGGCTGTCGAAAAAACAAAAGCCCTGACACCTTTCAATATTTGATTGAAAGGCGCTACCCCAATATTAAATTCAATTGGAAGAAGATCAAACAAACAATCCGAGAGAGTCTCTCTATCTTACCTGACATGTATGAATATAAGAAAGAAAGGCTATCTAAGAATTTCAAACAAGATCTCAGGGCCTGTTTACGGCAACTCATTTTAACTGATCCGCAAGATATGATCTCTTCTGCTCAACTTATTGAAGAACATCGTTACGAATTTGAATTTTTAATTGATCTTGTAAAATGGAGACTTGAAACATCAAAAAATAAAGAAAAAAACGAGTGGAATGGTGACAATTCCTTTTATTGGTTTAAATCCCTGCAACCCTCCGAATCACCTCCAGAAACCGAAGAAATGGCAGAAGAAATGTACCTCCGTGGTGACTATAACAGGGCAGAGGCTATCTTTAAATTACTCACAGAGATTTTTGATAACTATGCCGAGGGTTACAATTATCTTGGTCTGATTTCCTTGGCACGTCATGACTTAGAAAAGGCCGCAGACCATTTTAATAAAACAATTGAATTGGGACTAAAACTGTTTCCACGCAGAATTGCCAAATCTGATTATTGGTCAAATCATGACACACGCCCTTACATGAGAGGACTGCGCAATTTGGCCTTAGTCCTTAATCGATCGGGTAAATTTGATGAGGCCTTGGATGTCTGTGATAAATTAGACGAGGAATGTGGTGACGATATCGTCGCACGATGCATGAAATCGGACATTTACCTGAATTTAGACCAATGGAGACTCGCTATCAAACACGCAACTTATGACTGTAACACATTTCCTGACAACAGCTTTAACGTCGCCTTTGCAAATTTTGAATTAGGAAATACAAAAGAAGCCAACACATATTTTTTACACGCCACCCTGCATTATCCCAAAACGGCCAACGCCCTTGTTGGAATTCACATAAAGAATACCCCCAAGACCCACGAAGAATGTGACGATCACAATTGTTCAATCGATGTGTGTCAAAATCTTCATAAATACTTAAAACAGAAAAGCCGCCCCTCTCTAAAACACTTTAAAGAATTTATTTTAAAAAAAGATATTCAAGATCTTGTTCAGGAAAAAATAAAGGCAACACATGAATGGATGGCTAATCGAGAAGCAGGTCCCTCTGTTGGCTATAAGCGCATGCAAGAGATGGGAAAAATCGAATTTGCTCAAAAGGAAGTTGGTAATTTGATGGCCAGTGCTGGATAGACCCAAAATTTTGCATTAATAAAATCAGGAATTATGAAGTCTAAATTTAGTCCGCCTGTGCGTGACGGCAAACCAGAAAAATGCATCACCTGCGAGAATCCACTGCATCATAAAAGTGAACATTATTGCTCGATGCAATGTGCGACTAAAATGGGATCAATGAATAGTGGTGATATACCCCCGTTTTTATCAAAGTGGAAGGTTCGAAAACATAAAGCATTTAAAGACCCCCTGTCTGCGCTTAGAAAAAAGACACGGTATAAAACCGTGTCCTTCCGGTGACCCTGCGTGAATCCCCAACCCCAGTCTGCTATATCTCCAGTTAAACCATTAACCGGAGGTATTTATGAATACAGCAAAAAGGCCTGTTTCAATCGACCAGATCGAAGAGCA
>JADGCS010000120.1 GCA_015228875.1 Deltaproteobacteria bacterium
AAATGGCTCTCAGAGAACTGTAAATTTTAGTCATTACTAAAACCTAACAACATGCTGTGTAAGGGGCCGGGTTTGAAAGGTCCCTTTTATCTGAGTATAAAGGGTCCCTTTTATGTGAGCGGCATAGCATTTTTTTTGGAGCCTTGCTCGATATTTTATTAATACCAGTGGCTATAGGACTATGGTTTTTATATCAGCGGAGTTTAAAGCATCTGGTAGTTGGCATTATTAGTCTAGGCCTTGTCGCTCTATGGACGTTTTATTTTACAGACTGGTTGAATGAACCAGTTGAACAGTATCGTAATATAATGATGCCTTATATTGCAGACTTTGCCTTTTCCACACCATTACCGTTTAAATTTCAAAGAGGGATAGTGCGATATTGTGAGCTATCTATAGGCTGGAGTCCCCTTGCAGCATTGATTTTACCCTTTGGGATTATTCAATCACATGGTCTTTGGGATAAAATTTTTAGGGCGGGTCGAAAAAACAAAGACAATGTCTTTAAAGCAAAGACTTTTGATAAAAATCGAAATCATGGTGGCGGTGTCTTGATTGGAATGAACAAAGACACAAAGAAGCCAGCTTATTTATATGATGACGAAAGAGTAAGACATGTGCAGGTCTTAGGCTCAACTGGATTTGGCAAAACTGAGTCTGTTTTACTTCCCATGATTTACAATGACATCAGGAGAGGACGCGGACTCATTGCTCTGGATGCTAAAGCAGACGAGAATCTGTTAAAACAAATTCTTGTAATGGCACAACAATTTGGCAGAGAAGATGATGTGTTGATCTTTTCACCAGACCAACCAAAGCAATCTTGGCATTACAATCCGTTAAAGGACAATGAGCCAACTGTAAATATGAATAAATTGGTTGCTTCATTGGAGTGGTCGGAGGTTTTTTATAAACACAAGGCTGAATCAGCTCTCCTCACAATATTTCGAGCTTATGAAGATCAAAAAATTACTCCAACAATTCATAATATTTTGGATGGACTCAAAAATCCAAAAACTATTCTAACAAGAGGCTTTCAATCAGCAGTAATCGAAGACGATTTTAGAAATTTTTCTGATGCCTATAAAAAAAGTAAAGATGATTATGCGGGCCTAATCGCAAATTTGGAGCATCTTTGTCATTCTGAGTTTGGGGCTATCATGAGCGAGAGCACTCACGAAATCAGCATCAAGGATGCTTATCTTGGTAGAAAAATAGTTATCATCCAAGCGAGCACTCTACGTTTTCCACAAACAGCCAAAATTTTGGGAAAACTTGTCCTTAACGACATCCAGAACCTTTGTGGGTTTATCTACAAAAATATGGGAATGTCTAAATGGCGTGTTTGCCCCGTGTATGTAGATGAGTTTGGTTCCTTTGCCTACGAAGGATTTGCAGATTTCATTCGTATGGGAAGAGGCGGTGGACTTGCCACAACACTTTTGCACCAAACTATGGGAGATCTTGAAACTGTTGGCCCTGGCTTCACAAATCAGATTATGGGAAATACCAACATTAAGATTTTTCTCAAATCTAATGACAACACCACAGTCGAAGAAGCCGCTAAAATGACAGGCACCAAAGAATTGAAGGTACACACCTATCAGGTAGATCAAGGTGTTTTTAATCATATGAAAAAAACTGGTTTGGGCTCAGAAATTAATGCCGAGGAATTTAAAATTCATCCTAATGTTTTTAGAGATTTAAAAATTGGTGAAGCCGTATTGATGGTGAGCAACAATAATCGCCTCGAACGCATCCAGCTGGATCATTTTAATTTTGGTGATCTTAGTGAGGTTCGTATTCAACCAGTTAATAAACGAGCAGTTCCCAAATATCCAACGATTAACCAAGAAGTGCCTATGATATCAGCAGATAATGTCACAGACCTTAGGCCACAGAGACTAAGTGAGGAAATTTTTTAACTTTTACCAGGAGAATAATATTATGGTACCAAAACTTATACGCTTGCCTGTTGTGTTATCACACACGGGCCTCAGTCGCAGTTCTCTTTACAATCGTATCCAAGATGGTCTTTGGCCCAAGCCTGTTACTTTGGGATCTAGGGCCGTAGCATGGCCAGAAGAGGAAGTTGCAGCAATCAATGCTGCTCGTATTGCAGGAAGAACAAATGAAGAGATACACAGGCTTGTTGTGGAACTGGAAACGATTCGCAAACCATGATTATCCAATGAATTACTTATAGATAGCCCTGTGATCACAGCTACAAAGTGTTAATATAGTTCCCAATTGATGTTTTGTGGGAATATTGTTAACATATTGCCATGGACCAATTTCATCAGCTCAAAAAGCATCTCGCCAACAATAATTTCATCACACTCACTGAGGCAAAAAAAATGGGCATTAGTGCTATGGCAATGAGTCGTTATGTTGCTGACAATAAAATTCATCGTATTGAGAGGGGGCTATATACCATCAATCTGGAATGGCTCACCCATCCTCTAAAAAAATATCTCCCTGTTTGTTTTAACATACCTGAAGCTGTCATATGTGGGATATCAGCACTGACATATTATGATCTCACGGATGAAATTGAAAAAGAAACCTGGATTTCAATACCTCATGCCATGAAACTCAACAACAAACGATACAGAACCATCCGAACCAGTGGGCCTAGTTATAATTTGGGAATTATAACTCATAAATTTGGAAATAAAAGAGTCAAAATATATGATCTTGAAAAGACTGTTGTTGATTCCTTTAAGCATCTTTGGGAAGAAGTAGCTTTTAAAGCACTTAAGGGTTATCTAAAAAGAAAAGATAAAAACATTAAGAAACTGTGTGACTATTCAAGAAAACTCAGAAAACCTCTTGATAGTATTGTAACAGCACTTTTGGCAGATGAGTAGAATATGTCAATCAATGTAATAAGTTTGCATGCAAAAATTCTGAATATTGCTAAAGAAAAAAACACTGATTTTCAGGAGCTTATCAACCACCTTGCCGCAGAACAGTTTCTTTACCGCTTAAGCATCTCACCATTTACAGAGAGTTTCATCTTCAAGGGTGGTTCTTTGCTCACTTACCTCATTGATTCAGATCGAAAAACTAAGGACCTGGATTTTTCAGTAAAACAAGCAAGTCATAAGGGGGTTGATGTTGCAAATATAATTGAATCGGTACTTAAAATTCCCGTTGATGATGGTTTTGAATGGAATGAGATAAAATGGAAACAATTGAATCATCCTGATATGGATGAACCTGGAATAAGACTCACATGCCCCTTTCTTTTAGGGCGCATGAAAGGGGTTGTTCGCATAGATATTGCATTTGGTGATGTTGTCGATTCTGTTAAGCTTTCATTGCAGCGAATAAAGTATAAGGGAGAATCCTTTTTTGATGCACCCCTATCCTTATCTGTTTACCCTCCCGAAACTATATTTTCAGAAAAACTACAAATTGCTGTAAATAAAGGTTCGCAAAATACCAGAATGAAAGATTACTATGATTTGTTCAAATTGTGTGACCACAAACTTGATCCAATCAAACTTAAAAATTGTATTACAAACACATTTAAGAAACGTAAAATGAAACCAATATTTCAACTCAATTTTGATAAAACAGAACTCCAAAGGCTGCAAACATACTGGGAGCATTTTATCCTGCGGGATAAAATAAAAACAGCACCACCCCTGATTCAAAATGTGATCATAAAAATAAATAACTTTGTTAAAATACTTTATGGTTCATAAACTAGAAATTTATATCAGCACAGATGTTGAAGCTGATGGTCCAATACCAGGCATGAATTCTATGCTGAGCTTTGGTTCTGCTGCTTATTTAGAAGACAAAACACTTGCAATGGCGTTGTTAAAAACAAACTATCGAAAATCAACAAAGAGAAATATGCCAAAAAAATGGTTTGATCCCCTCCCTCATTCGCATCAAGCACTTGATGATGCCATTGAACAAGGTGCTTTGTTTTGCAATATGTTGAGGGAATTAAAGAGTAGTGATTCAAGCTGACTTGCAAGGGGCACCTTTGGGGGCACCCTTAAACTCTGGCTTGTCGGATATTTAATGATGTTAAAGAGTTAGCTTGTGAATATGACTCCCACCGGCACTTTTTGAGTGTTTTTTAACATTCAATAAAATCCAATAAAGTATTATATTAAAGGCACTCGCAAGGTGCCTTTTTTATTGAATTTAGTGTCTATTAGCGTACAAATTTGAATATTGACAGCTGGGATCAACTTGGGGCATTTTTTGGGGTATCTTGATAAATTGAAAAATTTAAAAAGAAAGGTACCCCCAAAATGACTTTAACCAACACCCAGATCAGCAAGGCCAAGCCTACAGACAAACCCTATAAACTTTTTGATGAAAAAGGACTGTATCTCAAAGTTGCCCCCAGTGGAGGAAAATTATGGCGCTTTAAATACAGGTTCAATGACAAAGAAAACAGCATCTCATTGGGAGCTTATCCTGATGTCAGTCTGAAAAGGGCCAGAGAAAAAAGAGACGAGGCGCGTACCCTGCTTGCTGATGGGATTAATCCCAGTCAGCAACGAAAAGATGAAAAAATCAAACAAGTGAGCAAATCAGAAAATATTTTTTCAAACATTGGAAAAGAGTGGCTTCAAAAACAATCCAGCAAATGGACACACGAATACTCAGAATGTCGCGTCCCACTCCAAATGAGAATGGCGTCCCAGCAAATTGAGAATTAAACGAGCACGGTCATATGTCCCTCATGATCTGTTGAGAATGAGCGATATAAATATCTTTCAAGTCGGGTGAGTCGTGAGTCTCATTTGGGGCGAGACGCGATTCTCAATTTTGATGGGACGCGACATCCAAGCATGAAAAATTTTTGATGCGATGATTGCCCTGATATCTGGAAACGCATTTGTAAAATTCAGGTAATGGCAAATGATCCATGACCTGAGAAAAAACTGTTTGCCCCTGATTCATAAGCCTCCTTTTTTCAAAAGTGGAAGTTATACACTTTTGAGTTAAGTGACTTATTTCAGGTTTTTTAAAATCAAATCGTTTTTTTTAAAAAACGAAAATTATTTATTAAAACTAATTCGTTACAAAGTTTCGGTTAAAGTTAACCGGACAGTAGTGGCGATAATAATAATCTCACAACAAAATCAAAAAAAATGCTTGCCGTGATAGACTGCATAAATTGAGAATTTGTCGGGTCTGTAACAAGTAATTTGCACATGGTTAAATCAAGAGGCGTAATAGTCGTGGAATTAAAAAATTCCTAATATCTAAATCTTAGACCTCATCTGTCCCTTCCCAGGTATAAAATACGGTAATATAGTCAGATTGAAATTAGTTCTTTATTTTTAAGTAGTTAGAATATAGATGTGTAAAAATTTTTACAATACCGAGGGGAATCAAATGTTTGAACAAACCTTTAAAAACATCGACGATATTCTGCACAAAGACGCTGGGTGCGGCAGTGAACTTGATTATGTGGAGCAAACCTCGTGGATTCTTTTTTTAAAATACCTGGATGATTTTGAAAAAGATAAAAAAACAGCAGCTGAGCTTGCTGGCAAGCAATACAAAGCCATTATTGATAAGCAGTTTCGTTGGGATGTTTGGGCTGCACCTAAATTAAAGGACGGTAAAATTGACCACAATGCGCTTACAGGCGATGACTTAATAGATTTTGTAAACAACAAACTCTTTCCCTATCTCAAAAAATTCAAAGCCGATTCTGACGCTGCCGATACCATTGAATATAAAGTTGGTGAAATATTCAGTGAGCTAAAAAACAGACTACATAGCGGTTACAGCCTTCGTGATGTCATCAATCACATTGATGAACTTCGTTTTCGTTCACATGCAGAAAAACACGAGATGTCGCACTTGTACGAGGCCAAGATTCAAAACATGGGCAATGCAGGGCGTAATGGGGGCGAATACTACACCCCACGACCTTTGATTAAAACCATCGTAAAGGTTGTTGCGCCAGAAATTGGCAATAAAATTTATGATGGTGCGGTTGGTTCAGCAGGGTTTTTGTGTGAGGCGTTTGAGTATCTTAAACAAAGTAAGACACTAACCACCAAAGATGCCGAGACACTCCAAAAGAAAACATTTTACGGTAAAGAAAAAAAGTCATTGGCATATATCATTGGCACTATGAATATGATTTTACATGGTGTCGAAGCCCCAAATATTGTGCACACCAACACCCTTGCCGAAAACCTTGCCGACATACAAGAAAAAGACCGCTACGATGTGGTGCTGGCTAATCCGCCTTTTGGCGGTAAAGAACGTAGTGAGGTGCAACAAAACTTTCCTATTAAAACTGGTGAAACGGCCTTTTTGTTTCTTCAACATTTTATAAAGATACTTAAAGCTGGTGGTCGTGGTGGTGTGGTTATCAAGAATACCTTTCTTTCAAATACAGACAATGCCTCGGTGAGTTTGCGTAAACTGCTTCTCGAAAGCTGTAACCTTTACACTGTTCTCGACCTACCTGGTGGCACATTCACTGGTGCTGGTGTTAAGACCGTGGTGCTCTTTTTTGAAAAAGGAGCACCAACAAAAAAGGTTTGGTTTTATCAGCTCAACTTAGACAGAAATTTGGGCAAAACTAATGCCCTTAACGAAAATGATTTGGCAGAGTTTACAAAGCTGCAAAAAATAAAGGCCGACAGCTTAAACTCGTGGGCAATAAATGTAAAAGACATTGACCAAAATACCTTTGACCTCAGTGCCAAAAACCCCAATAAAAAAGAAGAAGCAGCCCTACGCCAACCGCAAGAAATTTTGGAAGAGATGAAGGTCTTGGATGAGGAGAGTGCAGAGATATTAAATTCAATTTTGGAACTGATATGAAACAAGGTTGGGAAATAAAAAAACTGGGATGGGTCTGTAAAAAAATCACTGATGGAAGTCACAACCCACCAAAGGGAGTTAGCTCAAGTGATTTCATGATGCTTAGTTCAAAAAATATATTTGATGATTTAATACACTTTGAAAACCCAAGATATTTGAATCAAAAGGACTTTGAAAGTGAAAATAAGAGAACTGAAGTTAAATCGGATGATGTGTTGTTAACTATTGTAGGAACAATAGGAAGAGTTGCTGTAGTGCCTAAGTTTCATCCGAAATTCACATTACAAAGAAGTGTTGCGGTTCTTAAAATCAAAGATGAAATTTTAGATTCTAGGTTTCTTATATTTTCTCTTCAAAACATATTGAAATTTATTACTGATGAAGCAAGAGGTGTTGCGCAGAAAGGGATTTATCTAAATCAACTTAAAGATATTAAAATCCCTCTCCCCCCCCTCCCCGAACAACAACGCATCGTAGCCATCTTAGACAAAGCCTTTACCGCCATAGCCAAGGCAAAAGAAAACGCCGAAAAAAATCTAAAAAACGCCAAAGAGGTTTTTGAGAGTTATTTGCGAGGGGTGTTTGACCCTTCGACACGCTCAGGGCAAGAAGGTTCGGATTGGGAAGAAAAATACTTAGAAGAGTGTTTCAAATTGAAAAGCGGCGATAACTTAACAAGTAAAAATATGAACCTAGATGGTAAATATTCTGTTTTTGGTGGAAATGGAATAGCAGGGGTGCATAGTAGTTTTAATCTTTCAGGTAGTAATGTAATTATTGGACGAGTTGGGGCTTTATGTGGAAATGTAAGGCATATAACTGAGAATATTTGGCTGACTGATAACGCATTTAAAATTGTAGATTTTAAATATGATTTTGATCATTCATTTTTGACATATTTACTAAATTTCAAAAATCTCAGGGGATTTGCAAGACAAGCCGCACAGCCAGTTATTTCAAATTCATCTCTTAAAGATGTTTTATTACAATTTCCAAAATCAAAAACAGAACAACAAACTATCGTCCAAAAACTAGATGCCCTCAGTGCCAAAACAAAAAAACTCGAATCCATCTACCAACAAAAAATAAATGATTTAGAAGAACTAAAAAAATCTATTTTGCAAAAAGCCTTTAACGGTGAACTTAAGGGGGCGGCGTTATGACAAAAACAGCACAGCCACAACCCAGTATCATTCTTTACCAAACCGAGGATGGGCAAACTCGTATCCAGTGTAGATTTGAAAATGAAACGATTTGGCTGACACAATCGCTCATCGCAGAGCTTTTTCAAAAAGACGTGCGGACCATCAATGAACATCTGGTTAATATTTTTGAAGAGGGAGAATTGAATCGAGAGGCAACTATCCGGAATTTCCGGATAGTTCGAACCGAGGGCAAGCGGGAGGTCGCTCGCGAGATCGAACACTACAATCTGTCTGCTATCCTTGCTGTAGGCTATCGTGTGCGCAGTCATCGAGGCACGCAATTTCGCCAGTGGGCCACATCCCGATTGACCGAATATCTGGTAAAGGGTTTTACCATGGACGATGAGCGACTGAAAAACCCTGCTGGCAAAGGTCATACTGATTATTTTGATGAACTGCTCGAACGTATCCGTGACATTCGTTCGTCCGAGCGGCGTTTTTACCAAAAGGTGCTGGATATTTATGCTACAAGCGTGGACTACGCCCCCAACACAGAGATGTCGCAGGAGTTTTTTGCCACCGTACAAAACAAAATGCACTGGGCTACTCACGGACACACAGCAGCAGAAGTAATCCACGACAGGTCTGACTCAAAACAGCCATTCATGGGACTTAAAACGACGCGTCGAGGCGGGATTATCCGCAAAGAAGATGTTACCATCGCCAAAAACTACTTGTCCGAAGATGAGCTACAAATCCTCAATAGAATAGTAAACCTTTATATTGAGTTTGCGGAGCTACAGGCACTGGAACGCCGACCAATGACAATGCGCGACTGGATCACAAAACTGGATGAGTTTCTTAAAACTTCGGGCCGAAAATTGCTTAACCATACTGGCAAGATATCCGCAGAAATGGGACGGGCAAAGGCAGAGCTTGAATACAGCAAATACCGCGCATTTCTGGACTCCCAACCACGAAAGATAGATGCTGACTTTGAGCAAGCTGTTAAACAACTACCCAAGATTAAACGCGTTAAAAAAACGAAAGGAAGTCGCAAACCATGAACGAAGCCGAAACCAGAGCCGAGCTTATCGACCCCAAGCTAAAAGAAAGTGGATGGGGAGTTGTTGACTTATTTTTAAATTGGTCTAAGAATTTATATTGTGGTTCGGGGTTGATGATCACGAATTGAAGATTATAGTTGCCGTCCTTGTTTATAGCGTTTTCAATTTTTTTTACTATTCCATTATCGTGAAACGAAAAACCAATAAAAAAAATTCTTTTGCAATGTTTTAAACATTCAGAGAATATTTCAAAATTTAAATTTGTATAATTAAATTCTTCTGGATTTTTGGTTTTGCCACCAAATAAAAGCACGTCTTTACCGTTTTCTTGCACCTTGATTGAACCATGCAGCTTAATGTAGTTTAGGTGTGGACTTGCTACAACACTTTTGCACCAAACTATGGGAGATCTTGAAACTGTTGGCCCTGGCTTCACAAATCAGATTATGGGAAATACCAACATTAAGATTTTTCTCAAATCTAATGACAGTAACAAAAAACAACAAAAAACAAGACGCAGCAATTTTCTATCAACCTCAACACAAATTCGGCAATTGTTTAAACCAATTAATTTCAAAGTGTTGCATGTTTGCGGCTGATTATTTGCCCTTCTTTTGATTTTACTCCGTCTGGATTGCTGGCAGGTATGGTGACACCTGATTGATTCCTGAGTGGGGATTCGTTTGATCATGAGGTTTGAGGCCCTACCTACAGGGCGGCAAAACAGCCATGATGGCGGCAGAGGCGCTGGATGTGCATCTTGTAGCAGCCACGCGGTGCTCGTGACTTGACAAAAACCACAATAGAGGCTTGTTGGCCACATGAACTCAAATTCTCCATTAAATATTGATGATTTTTTAAAAACCCTGCAAAACAAAATTAACGTGCCTCTGGGCTCTATCCAAAAAGGATCTCTTACCACATTTAACGCCATTCAAAAAGGCACGGCCGTTTCAATGACTGCAATCCAATCTATTTTGCAAAACAGGGGAAGATTGCAATCGGTCATCAACGGAATTATCGGAGACACGCTGGATAAGACAAAAAGCAGGCTCGCCATCAAAATGTCGCTCATTGGAAATGTCTGCGATGATGCAGGCAAAATCTGCATTCTTGTGCATGGTCTTTGTGCCTCCGAAGATAGCTGGCAATTTTCTGATGATCCACAAACAACCTATGGCTCTTTACTGATCAAAGACTTTGGATATTCCCCGTTCTACTTGAGATATAACTCGGGTCTGCACATCTCTACCAACGGACGCCTGCTTAATCGCCACATCAACAGGCTTTGTAATAACAGGTCTCAAAAGATTCGTGAAATCATTTTTATCGGGCACAGTCTCGGAGGGCTCGTGATACGCAGTGCCTGTCACTACGGAATGAAAAGCAATTCCAACTGGACAAGGCGTGTCAAAAAGATTTTTCTACTGGGCACCCCTCACCACGGAAGTGATGTAGAAAAACTTGGCAATCTGACAACAACAGTTCTTAAAATAATTCCCAATCATGTAACCCATGGGATTTCTCATCTGGGTAATAAACGAAGTGCAGGGATCAAAGATTTAAGGTTTGGATATCTGCTCGACGAGGATTGGAAAGGTCATGATCAGGATGCCCTGCTTAAGGACAACCGACATCCCGTTCCCCTGTTAAAAGCTGTTGATTACTACATCATCGCTGGAACGATCTCAAAAAAATCAAATAATCTCTTTGCGCAATACTTTGGTGATGGGATGGTTAATTCAAACAGTGTTACCGGAAAAAGTTTTAAAAAATCAAAACACATTCATTTTTTGCCAAAATATTTTAGAACATTTAAAGGAATTTCACACGCGAAGTTATCTTGTCATGCTGATGTCTATGATCAGATAAAAAAATGGTGCCGCGCATAACTCTATGGAAAAACCAAACTGTATATTAGAGCACATATTTTCTGATTCCTGATTTGGGCAACAGCCCCTCCAGTCCTGACACCATTCTTTTTATCAATACTCGAGTGTGTGGCAAATTATTATTTACAAGTCTAAGAGGTAGTTGCGTTACTGGTAGTTGAACTCTTCAAAATCTGCCGTGAACTCCGAAATACACGTGTCCATGTATTTTGACCCTGGATAGACCGACAAGATGGTGAGTTTGACAGAGGTTGAGCTTACGGCCAGGGGCAGAATAATGATTTGCGATGCCGAGGTGTCAGACAGGGTGTGTTCAAAACTTTGACCTGAATCAACATCAAGTCTGATCTTTTTGGGGCGGCTGTTCTTGAGATAGACATCATTATTTTTGGCATACCCATTGGTTATATAGAGACTCTTAAACTTCATGGGCGAACCAAAAGCGAGTTTGATCCATTCATTGACCCCATAACCATCAACGCCTTCGACCCAGGCAGTTGAGGGATTTCCATCAAAGGCACTGCGGGCACCGTAAAAATTGCCGGACTGTGGGGCCAGGACAGAACTGACCGTGACCGTGGTCCTGCCAAACTGGCCATCGGGGCTGTTCCAGCTATCAGCCGCCTCTGTGTTGCCACCCCATAAAGCAAACAAACAAATCAGTACTATCAAAATTATATTTTTCATCCACAACCAATTATCATATCAGAATTGAGGTGTCAGCTGTTCTTTTGGAAGTCGAAAGAAAAAAACAAGACGGAGCAATTTTCCATTAATCTCAACACAAATTCGGCAATTGTTTAAACCAATTAATGTCAAAGTGTTGCATGTTGGCGGCTGATTATTTGTCCTTTTTTTGATTTTGCTCTGTCTGGATTTTTAGTCTGGATTTTTATTCTATCTCCATTACCTTCTAGCGCGGCCCACGCCGCAACCAAACTGGACTTGAAAAAATCGGAGTTCTGTAACCTTGATGAACTGCTTTCAGCGTTTCCGGGTAGAGCCCCCGATTGCTCGCGGGGCTCCCCCACAGATCCGGACGAGCACAATTAATGCATCCGGTTCCTCGTGGTCATGGTTTTGCTACGCAAATTGAGTGCACGGCCCTGGCCGGTGGAAGTGGCAGCCATTTCTCTAAACAGCTAAACTTCTCCCATGTCATCCCGCCTTTGTTTCTGGAACGTCGATCCAGCCATTTCCTCCATATCCTCTTCAGTGATTCCCTGAATAACCGCAATGACTCTGCATTGCCCGTAATGCCGTAGTACGCACAGTGTCCCTTGAGTTTAAGTCCAAGCATCTCGTATTGTGCTTTGATGTCAAGGTGTCGGTTCTTGCGACACCATTTCGAGATTCCCTTTAGACCTCGACTTATTCGATCTTTGGCTGTCTTTCGCTTAACAACCATCCTCTTTCCCCATGATTTTCCCCAGTAGTGGGTAAACCCCAGAAAGTCGAACGTCCCCGGATTGCCCTGCCTTCCTCCTTTTGGCTTGCCAAATGGAACAAGCCGGGTCTTGTCCGGGTGTATTGTCAGGCCATACTTGCCAAATCTCTTGGGGAGCACTGCCATCACCTTCCTCGCGTCTTCTTCACATTCAAAGCCAATGATAAGGTGAGTGGCCCGCGGGAACCTCCCCCACGGGCTCTCTCAGAACCGGACTTGAACCTCTCAGCTCATCCGGCTCCCATTATCCAATCGACGGCTTAATATTCATCTGCCAGTGAACAAATAGCTTC
>JADGCS010000121.1 GCA_015228875.1 Deltaproteobacteria bacterium
GTTGGTTTTGAGGGCGACAACGAGGTGACGATAGAGACCTACGGCGGCAACGACGAGATTCATATTCACTGCAACAGAGGTGAACTCTCACACTGGCTGGTCATCAACGCCGGAGCAGGCGATGACAAGGTCTTTGGCAGTCATGCCGATGAATGGATCTTTGGCGATGAGGGTGTTGATGTTTTGTTTGGAGACTGTACTGCGGGCTGTGAGGCCAAACGAACCTGCCTGCCAACGGATCAACCAGAACCGGATGCCCAATTACAAGGTCCAGTCACCAGACAGGACCATCCCGAGTTGTTATCCACAAACCGCGATCTGATGGTTGCCGGGTCTGATGAGCTTGTCCCCGTGGCCAAACCAGAAGGTCCCATCACTGCCCATAATATTAAAGATTTTTTTCGTAAAGAGTACCTTTCGCGAGGCAGCAGGACTGAAGAAATTTATTGCGGTGATAACGCCCTCTGTGCCGTCATTGGCTCGAACATGAGTGACTGTATTCGTGGTGCTGTCAACGGCACGACCATGGTTTATGCCGATGATGGTGCCGATGATATCCAGACATTTTCCGGCGACGATGTAATTCATGGCGGGGGCGGTGACGACTGGATACAGCTTGGCGGTGGTGACGATCAGGCCTTTGGCGGTCGTGGCGATGATTATCTTATTGGAGAGGCGGGGGACGACCGCTTGGGCGGCGGTTCGGAAGCCGACACTTTGGTGGGTGGTTCGCAAAATGACGTCTTGTGCGGGGGCGAGGGTGGGGACAGTGTGGATGGTGGTGACGGTGAGGATCGCGCAGACAGTGACAGCAGTGACGAACTTGCAGATGCAGAACCGATGACCCCGCTCGATTGTTTTGTCAAAAATGAAAAACAAAAAGTGAGTGCAAACCGTTTGCAGCCAAACCATCTCACAGACTGGATGGGCCTGCCTCGTTACCGCATGATCGGCGGGCTTAAGATTCCCAAGGGTTTTACGGGTGCTTTGCAGTTTGATCAGTTTGTCGCGGAACTCAAGTTCATTCTGGCAGAGTTAAAGATCACGGATGCAAAGATTGTGATTATGGGGAGCGCTGTGGATGGCATTGCCTCGATGGGCAAACCCTTTCGTTATGCAGGGCCTGATCGGAGTGATTTGGATGTGTCTGTTCACAGTGACATGCTGGTGGAGTCGCTCAAACAATTTCGCATCGATCAGACAGGACACGTAAAAAAGACCGCCATTTATGAGGTGTATCCGGCGATACGATCGCTGGCGAACAACTGGGGTTCAATCCTTGAGCGCAACGTGAGTATTTACGCACTACCGCCGGGGGTGCATAAATGGAGAAATGTGATTGTGGTTGAATGAAACTTTATTCGTACCAGTCAGTTAAGAAGATAATAAGTTGACTGATAAGATTCCCGTTTGCATCGTATATAAAAATTCCCACTTTATCGCCGCCATCTTTGACTTCAAAACTTGCACCCGAGGCGCTTAATCCATCGATCAAACTACTTGCTTCGCTAGCAGACAAATTGCTGACTTGGGTAATGTCCTCGAGATGCTGTTGTTCTGGTGTGAGATTGTCGTAGGCAGTTTGCAGTTGTTGATCAACTTCGGAATCTCCAGCAGGCGTATCAGGGGTTTCTGGAGTTGTTCCGTCGTTTTCAGCTACGAGTTCGCCATTTTCATCATCATCGGTATACACCCATGTAGCTTCATCACCCACGATCACCATGCCATCGACTCTGCCATCGGGGCTACCGGTCAATGCGTACCCAACATCCCCATTCCATCCAACAGCAACAACATAGTCGCCATTGCCTGCTGCAACAGCGTATGCCCGATCTGCGTTTGCAGATCCCGCAGCATCGTTAGATTTGTAATTTTTTGCGCTGCTGGTGGTAACTTTCGAACCACTTTTGGGAGGCGGGTTCTTTTTAGAGAACTGAATTTTAGGCTTGAACGAAAGATCTTTAACATACGCTCCCAAATGTTTTTTCTTTTTGGACTTATAAACAGCAGATACCGTCTTTACGAACACCTTTCTAAAAATCCTGGCCACCCTTTTTTTGGAGGTTGTTTTCTGTTTGACCGTTTGAGCTGGGGCCGCCTTTTTCTTCTTTTTAGTCCATTCTGCCTTCAGCTTTACAACAGAAGTTTTTTTCATGGTTTTGGTCATGGAAGCACTTTTCGAGGCCAAGAGCGTAACAGCCCATGAATTGGGCACCCCCGCATATAACATGAAACAAAGAATAATAAGGAATGATAAGGAACATTTTGTGTGTGTTAATGTTATAGTTTTCATAACGCTGTAGTGTTGCACATATCATGCCAATTTGTAATAAAAAAAACATAATAAATACAAGGGGGCATCCATCCCCTGATCTTTTCATTTTGAGAAATTTCTCGTAATGATAAATACTCATGGCTCAGAAGGATAAAAAAACTATCAACTTCAATGCTCAAACGGCCGATAAACGTGGAGGGGGAGCGTGTTGATTATGGTAGCTATCAGTTGGATAAAGCGTGAGGTATCAAAAAACTTTGGCCCGTCTGATTTGGTCCAAGGGGTTGATTTAGACAAAGACGGCGTAGTTGAGGATTGCGAAAGGATCACTATTGATAAATACGACAACACGTCCGAATGGGAAAAATTTCTAGACTCTAACAAATCAACTTTGGGTAAGATGGGTTATTTCAAACACTACTTTGATCATCAGAAGAGATTTAAGTTGGATAACCCTATTCATGATGTATTGTCGGTTGATATGGAAGGGATGAGTTCGGAGGAAATAGATTCGGTTTATAGCATTATCGGCAAGATCGTTGCCGAGATCAAATTGAAACTCACGGGGACAACTCTGCCAGCGAAGTTTAGGCTAATGAGGGCCTACCAAATTATTCAAAGCCTCGGATATAAAATTGTCAAAAAAGCGGCGCCGCTCTTTTTCCAAAATGTTTTAAACAAAAAGATCGATTGTGATTCATCCGTCCTTCTTGTGCTGGTTGCAGGGTCTGAGATGGAGCCACCATGGCCCCTGTCTGTAGTACGAACACCGGCACATGTTTTTTTGAGGTGGGACAACGGCCATGGAGAATCCTTTAACATTGACCGTGGTGTTATTAAAACGGATGAAGATTACATTCGTACCTATCGTATTTCCGAACAATCGCTTAGGAATGGTGTTTACATGAATTCCTCATCATCGTCTGACAAATCCGATCGTGCTAATTTATACGAAACACTCATATCTTTCACCTATAACAACCGTGGCAGCGCAAAATTTGAAAAAGGTGACTATGCAGATGCTTTGGGAGATTACATAGAGGCAACAGAAATTGATTCCAAGAACGTGCAGGCCTTTAATAACGCGGGACTGGCAGAGGCGGCACTAGGAAATCATCATCAAGCTCTTGGGTACTACTGGTGGGCCCTTGAACTTGATCCCAACTATGCGAAAGCCTACAACAACCTTGGTGTCTCGTTATTTAAACTGGGGCGACCTGAAGTCGCGATTGCACAGTATACCAAAGCCCTAGAGTTAAATCCAAAATACATTATAGCTCTGCGAAATCGTGCTGATGCCTTCATGCGTATGGGAGATGTTGAATCAGCGACAAAGGATCGCTTAAGGGTTGCTGAGTTGGAGGCATTGCAGGGCAGCCCGTAGGGACTACCCGTTGTTAGGTGTGCCGGGCATGGTCCTCGGCTAGCGGAATGAAAGTTTCCGTGCCAACCAGATGGAGGTGAAGGCTAGCGAAGCGCAAGGGCATCTGTCGTGAGGCAGGGTCTGAAGGAAGCGTGGAGCAAAAGAGCGAGCTGACGAACAGAAACTGGATTAGGCGTGAAAGTCGGACGAGTTGGCCTATGACGACGAAGTCCATATCCATCAAGGACTGGCAACGTAGATCCAGCAGTTGCGCTCCGAAAGCAGAGGAACTTACCCCGGGAGGCCTGCCCGGTGTCTGCGTGAGCAGACTGAGATCACCAAAGGTGGTTTGACCGCCGGACAGGAGTCAGCAGAGGTCGTAGTAGGTGGCCGAAACGAGCGGAAAAAAAATGTTCCGAGGACTCACACCACTGAAGGTCTGAACGATGAAGAGTGACAAGTAGGAGCCCAACTGTATGAATGAAATGAGGCAGAAAATCTCGGAAGAGAGATCGACTTGTTCCTCCAAGGTGAAGCCTCGGCAGGAACAAACCAGCGCCGTTACAGTCATACCGGAAAGGCACACCGAAAGTCCAATGCACAACTCGATTAGCAACGGGAAAAGCATTTAACTGAATCGAACCGCCGTGTACGGACCCGTACGCACGGTGGTGTGGGAGGGGGGAGCCGCGAGGCTACTCCCTATCCCGATTCAAAATTATCTGAGAACGGATTTTGTCGTTTCATGCAGTTCGCCTCAACACAACCAATCACTTTACATGAAACTTTATTACTGTTACACTAGCAGGCACGGCTGTCGGCAGTGACTCTCTGAAAAACATTCAGGGGTACGGACTTTGTTTTTGCCAGGCCACGGGATTTAGGCCTTTGCCCCCTTCGGTCCAAGGGTCCTGCGGTAAGGTGGTTTTTAAAATATGTCGCCGGCAGCCGCGGTCTTTTTTTGTCCAGCTTAAAAAAAATTGTCGATTTAGACCACCTCTATTCTGTTTATCAGTATTGCAAAAAAAAATGGTATAGCCCGTTAACGGGGACGTATACGATCCAACCTGGTTCAGATGGCGTGACCTTTGCCCGCTTTAGCGCGGGGGTCGAAAGGCACCTCAAAGAAATCCGGGATGAAATTTTAAGCGAAACATTTCAGTTTGGCCCCTTTCTGCGCGCCACAGTCAAGAGACCGTTAGAAAAAAAGACACGTGTTGTCTGGCACTCCACGATCAAGGACTACATTGTGCAGAGGGCCATTTTTACGTCGGTGCAGGGGGGGCTGGATGACCATCTCCTGGATAACTGCCTTGCCTACAGGCACAGGCGCGGGGATGGAACACATAAAGTGCAAAACGCTGTTGATTTGACCCTGCGCATGACAAAAAAAAGGGAGCACTGGGCGCTTGTCGCAGATATCCACGATTATTCCGAGAGCATGGATCATGCCTATCTCTCAAATATTCTTGCAGAACATTTTATGACACAGGATGCCCCCTTATTCAGACTCTATAAAAGTTTTATCGCTGCACCATGCTTGATGGGTGGGTGTGTCTCTGAGAGAACACGCGGTATTCCGACCGGCGGGATCCTGCATCCTTTTTTAAACAATGTCTATCTCACCCCCCTTGATAACGAGATGAAGGGGTTGGGGATACAATACTATCGTTATTCGGACAACCTGATCGCCTTTGTAAACACAAGGGAAGAGGCGGAAAGTCTCAGAAAGAAATGGCACGATCACATGACCGTGTGTCATCTTGGTTTAAACGAGGGGGACGAGAAGATTGTGTCGCCGGATCAATCATTTGTCTTTCTGGGATACAGATTTGACGGGCCCACTCTTAAGGTTGGCCCGCGGGCGGTCAGGCGGTTTCAATACAAAATCAAAAAGGCAACACGAAGAAAAGACTGGTTGCCCCTTAAAAAGGCGTGGAAGAAATCACAGCATGAACACACAAGTGATTTTGCCATTCACGTCCTGCCTCTTATTGACAGGGTCAATCGTGTTATTGAGGGCGAGGATCATGCGACAGGTTTTGCCCGTTATTTTACAAGGGCTCATGACGATCGGCAGTTTCGCGAGCTTGACCAATGGATTCGCGAGTGTGTCAGGGCCGCCATAACCGGCAGGTGGGTCAAGCGCAATCGTCGCTTGGTCACGGCAGACTATCTGATGAATCTTGGTTTGAGATCCCTGATGGCGGAGCGGTATTACTGGAAGCACCTCTGGCAGGACCATAACAAAGAATCATTTCATCAGATCGTCAGGCTCAGAAATATCCAGCATGCTGCAAACCGTCTTTTTTTTCTGGAGCAGCACGCAGAAGTCCCCGAAGGGTATCTCATCAATCCGCACGGCTATCTTGCGGACATGCAGGGACAGCTCATCAACGGTGCTTATCGTGTTGCATTGCCTCAATCATTTAATGACAGGATCCTCTGGCTCATACTCAAAGAGCCTCTGCAGAGGCTTCTCGTTAAAAGCGGCTTGACTTGTCCTGTTGGAGAGCGCCCCTCAAGGTCGTCGGTGATTTCCAGAGTTGTTCATATTTTAAAGCGCAGACACTCAGACAACAATCCAGATGTCCGTGTATTAAAGGTGGCCATAAAGGACCTTTGCGGGGTCATGGATCTTCACGATCTGGAGGTGCGTCTCGCACACACACTGGGTCGTGAGGAAAAACTCTTGACGCTCTTAAAACAATTTATTGGTTGCGGTCTTGACAGGGGGCAGGATCATGCAGGATTTTTTGCTGATTTTTACCTCTTGCCGTTTGATGATGACCTTGCCAGGATCAAGGGGCTTACCTGCCTTCGTGATGACCGGGAGGAAAACATGATACTGCTTGGTCATGCAGAAACGCTTAACACCGCAGCCAGTTCAATAAAAAATATTACTGATCAGTTGCGACTTCCAGCCAGTCACGTTGAGTGTGTATGTCTCAAGCAGGGGGAGCCTCTGGATCTCTTTGGATACAGATTTTTAAACGCGGAGGTGACCATCACCCCCGCGGAGATCGACAGGTACAAACGGAGGATTCGGGCTGTTACACAGCGAAGACGATGGCGCTCTCTTGATAAAAAAACAATGAAGACCAAAGAGGGAGAAAAAATACTTTTAAAGTTGATCAAGGAAGTTAATGACACAACCGGTTTTAATAAGTATCATGCATGGGCGCGCAGGTTTTGTCGGGTGACTGACTTTGCCCTTGTTGCAGCGCTTGATGACTGGACGGCCGACAGGATTCGCGCCTGCGCATTTAAACGCTTTAATATAACCGACAGAAGACGACTGACCAACAGCATGCTCCTCGGTATGCACTGGAGGCCACTGGTAAGACAACTGCATTACTGGAAGCGCAGGATTCACAGGGAGTACGCCATGGAGTCGTAGTTTTTTTTATGCGGCGGGCTCTCTCCTCCTTGAGAGGTTGTCGATTTATGTAATAAATCGACAACCTCTCAAGGAGGAGAGGTTTCCCGGTACCTGGGTGTTGTCCCAAGGCCTTAAGCCTTGCTTAAAATCAAGTGCGTCGGAAACCGCAGGACAACGTAGCAGGCCAAAGAAGAAACAATCAAGCTCTTCTAAAGAGCACGCAAGTGCTGCCCGCCGCATTTTTTTTTCACAATGGACAAGATGGATCACACAGACGAACAGGAAAAAACCCACAGGATGGACGATGTCATCGCCATCTTTAACAGTCTCAAGGGGTTTCCCGAACTCTGGCGAGTTTTTAAATCGGCTGCTGTTTATATACAGCTTTTCTGGAAGATCAGGATTGCGATATGGGTTTTGCTGGCGGCAGGTGCGTTTTGCAGCATTATCCACCCCCTGTTATACAGGCGTCTCATTGATCAGGGCTTTATTAATGGTGATGTTGATGCGCAATTCAAGGTTATTGGCGCACTGGCAGCATTAAAACTCGTTCAGGTTATTCTGAGTGCTGTCAGCAATTATCTTTCTTCATATTTAAACGCACACATCCTTAAAGACATGTCCGAGCGAGCCTACCAGCGTGTTTTAAAATTTCCCATTGGCTTTTTTACACGCACGCAGATTGGAGAGATGATCACCATCCTGAGGGGCGATGTTTCTTCAATCAACAACCTGTTTAATCATTTTTTTACCGCTGTGGGCATGAGCCTGATCAAGTTTGTCATGCTCCTTGCCGTGGTGTTTTATCTGGACTGGCAGCTCACGTTGATCTGCCTGTCTGTTGTGCCCCTTGTGCTTGTGCATCAATTGTGGGTTGGGCCCAGGATTCGCGCCTACACAAAAGAAATCTTTAAGCGCCGGACCAAGGTCAACAGTTACATCAACGAACGGCTCAATGTCATCAAGATGGTGCAGATCTTTACCCGCGAACCCCAAGAGGCGCAAAGTTATGCCGAAAAACATCAGCGGTTGTTTGATGATAAAATGAAAATGGCGCGGTTCGCCTCTGTTTCCATCCCGCTGGGCCAGATTCTTCAATTCTGTATCCCGCTCCTGGTCTGGTTTTTTGGCGGCATCAAGGTGGTTACGGGTGCCACAACCATCGGGACTGTTCTCGCTTTTTACATGTATGTGAACAACCTCTTTAAAGAGATTGGCCAGTTTACAAAATTAAATATCAACGCCCAGCGCTACTCGGTGTCTCTCGAACGTATTTATGACCTGCTTAATCGCGACATTCCGCTCAAGGAAAAGGTTGGAGCGATAGAGATCCCCCGGCCAGCGCGTGCCGTTGTTTTTGACAATGTTGATTTTGATTACGAGCCGGGACAAACGCTTCTGCGTGATATCTCTTTCACCATCAACAAGGGAGAGCGTCTCGCGTTGGTGGGTGAGACAGGTGTTGGCAAGACAACAACGGCCGCACTTCTTTTTCGTTTTTTCGATCCTCAAAAGGGACGCATCCTGATTGATGGTCACGATATCCGTGATGTGACGCTCTCAAGCCTGCGGGGCCATATCGGTGTCGTGAGTCAGGACCCGCAGTTTTTAAATCACACCATCGAACGCAATCTGCGCTACGCAAAACCGGACGCCACCCTTGATGAGATGATCGGGGCCTGCAAAAAGGCCCGGTTGCACGATTTTATTGGGTCCCTTCCGGAGGGCTATCAAACCATGATCGGCAAGGGGGGTAATCGCTTGTCGGGCGGGGAGAGACAGCGCTTGACCATTGCGCAGGTCATTTTGAGAAACCCCGCTATCCTCATATTAGACGAGGCCACCAGTCACCTCGATAGCGTGACCGAAGGTCTGGTTCACGAGGCTGTTGTCGAGATCATGAAAGACAGAATCACACTTATTATTGCTCATCGGTTTTCAACCATCCGCGATGCCGATATGATCCTTGTGATGCGCAAGGGGCAGATTGTCGAACGAGGAAGTCACAACGATCTTTATCACAGCAGTATTTACTACAGGGAATTTTTTGACAGGCAATTCTCGGAGCAGACCAAAACAACGTAGTCATCATGGTTAAAAAAAGAATTCTATTCTTTGGCCTCTTTCTTTTGTCCATTATCATTCCTGTCGCAACAATGATGTATCAGGGACCGTGGTTAAAGACAGCTGGAGAGGTGCTTGTTGCGGGGACAGATGACCATGATCACGCAGACAAGATCGAGGTCTTTTGCAAAGACCGGCTCTCACCTCAGGATGCCGCTCATAAAGAATTTAAAGGCCATTCCCATGGGGCCTTTATCACCGTGGATCAAAACAAAAACGGTTTATTTGATGATGACACACGCAGGCCCCTTGTTGGTTTTGAGGGTGACAACGAGGTGACGATAGAGACCTACGGCGGCAACGACGAGATTCATATTCACTGCAACAGAGGTGAACTCTCACACTGGCTGGTCATCAACGCCGGAGCAGGCGATGACAGAATATACGGTAGTGCCACAAATGAATGGCTCTTTGGCGATCTGGGAAATGATGTGATCTTTGGAAACTGCGATGCTGATTGCGACCAAAAAAGGACTTGTCTTAAAGGGCGCGGGGCAGGCGATGGTGTGTTGCAACCCGTCCGACCTTTTTTCTCCATGATTTTTGATTCATCTTCAATGCAACGTGATTTTATTGTCATGAGTTCTGACGACGGGCAGCCTGCGCCTGTAGGGGACAAAACCTCGCGGTTTATTGATGATCCACAGAGCCGACACAAAGACAACGAAAGGGAGGAGGCCTATTGCGGGCTTAATGACCGGTGTGCCGTGATCGGGTCAGATGCAAACGATTGCATACGCGGCGCCATGAGTGGTGACACGCTTGTTTTGGCAAGGGCAGGGGATGATGATATACAGACATACAGCGGCAGGGATATTGTGAATAGCGGTTCGGGTAACGATCTTGTTCTTCTTGGTGCTGGTGATGATCAGGCGTATGGTGACAGGGGACGTGACGCCTTTTTTGGAGAAGAAGGGGACGACCGTCTCGATGGTGGAAACGAAAATGACACGCTCTCGGGCGGACCTGGAGATGACCTTTTGTGCGGAAGTGACGGTCACGACGTGTCGTATGGAGGGGGTGGGCTTGACAGGGCGTCAGAGGATGATAACGACACATTCACGGCCATTGCCCGTGTAGAAAAATTTCGCTGTTATTCCAAACAACCCCATGAGAGGGCCACAAAAAATATCAAACCATTCGGCTTAAAGGCTCATCATCTCAGGGATTGGATAGGTCTTCCCCGTTATCGCATGATCGGGACACGTAAGGTCCCCAAGGGATTTGTTGATGTCCAGCAGTTTGACCAGTCCATGACGGACCTCAAACACATTCTCAAGGGATACCACATATCAGACGCACGCATTGTGATCCACGGAAGTGCCGTTGATGGGGTCGCCGAGGGCGGCAAACCCTTTCGTTATGGAGGCCCTGAAGCCAGTGACCTTAATATTGAGATTCAGAGTCAGGAAATTCTTGAGCCCCTAAGGGATAAATGGCTTGATAAAGGAGGCAGGGTCTCTCACAAGGACTTTGATGCCCTGTATCCAGAGATTGCAAAATGGTCGGAGCGGTGGCATCGTGTACTCCACAACCGTACGGTTCAGACTTACGGCCATCTTCCGGTGAAGCGTTACTGGTACAATGTGATTATGATATCCGCAGATTGAGGCGCGGCAGTTGTCAAAGCCTTTTGGAATACCCCCGCCTCTTTCAAACAAGAGGTGTGATCACTCCAAGACGACGAGACACAACCTGTCTTAAACAACAGGGCACCCTTTGCTGTCTTTAGCAGACTTCGATAATCTTTGCCACGAGTCTTGAAACACCCGCATCGACCTCGGCGATGTTTTGTGCGAGCATGTAGGCGGGTGTGGTGGCGACGCGGTTTTTTTCGTCGTAGTGGATTTCGGTTACTTTTTTATTAACGTGCCTTGCGCCCAGTTTTTCGAGCGTCTGTGCGGTGCCTGGGTCTGTGCCGATGGTGAGTTCCACACCCTTGTTGCCAAGGACCCTGGCAACGATCGCGGGGGCGATGCAGATCGCACCGATCGGTTTTTTTGCCTGATGAAATGCGTTGATGACCCTTTCTACCTCGGGGTGCACGGTACAATCTGCCCCTTTTGTGCCGAAGTTGCAGAGGTTGAGTGCTGCGCCAAACCCGCCGGGAAAGATCACCGCGTCAAAATCTTTTGCATCAAGTTTTTTAAGATCGCCGATGTCACAGCGCGCGATGCGTGCGGATTCTGCGAGGACACTGCGTGACTCGCCGAGGGAATCTCTGGTCAGGTGGCTGGTCACGGTGGTCTGTTTGATGTCGGGGGCAAAGCAGTGAAGTGCTGCACCCGATTTGGTGACGTGCAGCATGGTGAGGACTGATTCGTGGATCTCGGCGCCATCGAGAAAACCACAACCGCTAAGGACAACAGCTATTTTTTTTTGCATAAACATCTCCTGTAAAATAAAAAAATCTGTCAGGCCACACCCGCCTGCGGGGTTTTGTTACGTTTTATAAAATAAAAGACCACCCCACCAATGACCGCCAGTACAGCAAGAATGAGCCACAGGTTGGCAAGAAGAAGCGTGATCCCCCAAAGCACAAACGCGATAACGCCGGTGACGAGCGAAATGATGGATCTCCCGGCGCCGCCAACAAGAGGGATGGATTCGACCAACATGCAGATCGGGCCAAGGATCATGTTAAGCCCAAGCCACATCAGGATAAAGCTTGCCGCCCGGATGATCCATGTGATGGTTGTGTGCCTTGTCTGCAAAAACGCCTGAAACTCGTTTGGGGTCCCTGCAAAGGCACCGAGAAAAAAATCTGTCCCATCGTAATAATGGGCACCGATTTGGCTGCCATTCCAGGCCCCTACCACAGTGCTGTTTACATTGGCGGGAAAATACATGTAGGTGATTCTCTGGTCGCCGATAACGGGGGTTGAGGCGACAGCGCGGGTTGGGACCGGCATGAAGTTTAAATTGCTTTGCGCGGGCTCGTAGGGGCAGTAGATCACACCGCCTGCGACCTGCAGTTTTTTGGGATAGTTTTTGTTGATGAGGGTCTCGTCGATGCTGAGTTTTTTATAGTTCCACAATTCGGTATTTGAGACATCAAAGGTGAGACTGCCGATCTTTGCCGCATCGACCTTGAATGTCTTGTGTTCGATGGTCATCGCAGGGTTCTGGTGTGCGGCGCTGTCGTAAAAGTCGGAGGAGTTTTGGGGCATGCTGGTCCATTCTTTCACGTAGTCATACGTTGTTATTTCTTTGTCCCCTTCTTTTTTTGTCTCCTTTTTTTCTTTCCAGGCGTACATTTCGACATCCCGATTAAGCCCGATGGCACTGGTTTTGCCAATACCAGTCAAAAAATCGGCATCATTGACCTGCTGGTCTGTTGAAATTATGCCGCTTGTCTTGATGAGTGTGTTTTGCTCGACCTCTAACACGCCTAGTGTCGAAGGCACACTCACGGCGTCTTTAACAAACTCTGCAAGGTTCTGCCTGTTTTCACCCCACCAGAGCAGCGGGAACGACACAATAAAAAAAAC
>JADGCS010000122.1 GCA_015228875.1 Deltaproteobacteria bacterium
ATCAGAGCCAAACGCGGGATACACCTTTAATATATCCATCGGCGTCACAACATTGCCGAGTGTCTTGGACATTTTTTCTCCCTTAAGGCTAAAAAAACCATGCCCCAGAATCATATCGGGCAGCGGGAGTCCGGCGGATTTAAGCATCGCCGGCCAGATCACACAGTGAAATCGCGTGATATCCTTGCCAATAATGTGCAGAACATTTTGCCAAACGTCTTTAAACCGCGCTTCGTCCTCACCAAAACCAACCCCCGTGATGTAATTAATGAGCGCATCAAACCACACATAAATCACATGATCCTGTTTGATGGGGAGAGGGATCCCCCAGTTAAAAGAGGAACGCGAGACACTGATATCCTCAAGGCCATGTTTTATAAATTGTACAATCTCGTTTTTACGTTTTGCAGGCAAAATAAAATGCGGATGGGTTTCGATATGATTTAAAAGAAAATCGGCATACTTTGACAGTTTAAAAAAATAGTTTTGTTCTTTAAGCCATGCGGGTTTTTCCTTGTGATGGGGGCAATGGCCTTCGACAAGGTCTTTGTCGGTGTAAAAGGCCTCGCATGATTCGCAGTACCAGCCCTCGTAGTCCCGCGGGTAAATATCCCCCGCAGCGTTGATCATCTCAAAGAGCCTGGAAACAGAGCGGTGGTGCCGTGGCTCTGTGGTCTGGATAAATTGATCGTATGAGATATCGAGCAGCCTCCACGCCTCTTCAAATTTGACACGCATCTCATCGCAGTAGACCTGGGGATCAAGCCCCTTTTTGATCGCCGCCTTCTGCACATTGGCGCTGTGTTCATCGTTACCCATTTGAAAGACCACCTCGTGGCCCTGCAATTTATAAAATCGCGCAAGCACATCGGCCCCAATTTTTTCGTAGGCCGTTCCAATATGAGGCACACTGTTTACATAATCGATAGCCGTGGTGATATATTTTTTCATAATGGGTCCTTAACAAAAATTCACCCCGTCAAGATATGCACAAGTTACTAACTTGACTTTGACGCGGTTGAATGCCTCTATTGTGCGAGGAATGCATCCGCGCTCTGTCAACTTTGAAATTCTCATACATGAACATGCAAGACGGGGCATGTTGGGGGCGGCAAAAGGCGACAATATGCAAGACAGAGGAAAAAAGCAAATGCAAGACGGAGGAAAAATGCAGGGTGGAAACTCAAGAACCACGGGACAAAAACAAATTCTCCAACACAAACTCTTTGGGAACACTGCGGCTGAGTTGAAACTCGGCCTCTTTTAACCTGTCGAAAAACGCGGTCTCTTCCTGCGAGTGATAACTATCTTTGCAAAGCGTCTCCCGGTAATACTGCCTGATACACTGCAAGAATATTTTTAAATCGATCTCCGTTTTAAGAATCTTTTGAACCTTTGTACTCAACGCGAGAAACCCGCCGGACCCGTCCAGGAGTTCTGTAATCATATTGAGATCGATTTGATAAGTCAGAGCCTCGACAATGCTGTTGATCGAACCGTTAAAACAGCGCATGAAAAAATCAAGGGTGGTCTCATGGGGCATGGTTGGTATGATGCCTGCTATCACCTCTTTGATCTCATTGTTATTAAGAGGCGGAAAATAAAATTTGGAACTCCTGGAACGCAGCGTGGGCAGAATCGCGTTAAGCTCGCTTGTAATGAGAATAAATATTTGAGTAGCCCGTGGTTCTTCCAGAAGCTTTAATAATGAGTTTGCCGTCTCGCGTGTCATTTTTTCGGCCTCGTCGATCATCACCACCTGATAATCTGCCATGAGGGGAAAGTGTGTCAGCCTCGATGTTAACGCGTGAACCTGTTTGATTTTTAAACTCCAGTTCGACTGGGGCCTGTCTGCCACAGATTCTTTTTTGTCGGGCTCCCAGTTGGGGGGAGTGGGTCTTAACACAAAAAAATCGGGGTGGGCCTCTTTAAAGACCATTTTACAGGAAGGACATTCACCGCAGGGGGGCTGAGTACCTGTGTCACCGCTGTGTGGGGACTGCCCTTTGTTTTTTTGACAAAACAACGCGGCAACGATTTCGATGGCAACAAGTTTTTTTCCGATGCTGCCGTTGCCGTAAAACAAAGCTGTCTGCGGAAACTGCCTGTTGCCAATGAGTTGATAAAACTGCCAGCGAATATTTGTGTGACCCTTGATGGTAATCATGGCACAAGTTACAAACTTGACTTTGACGCGGTTGAATCCCTTCGTCATGCGAGGACTGCACCCGCGCTCTGTCGACTTTGAAATTCCTAAACACAAATTTGAGCGCTCACAATGTGGTATATTTTATCGTGCAGGGCGTCCTTGCTCAGTGCGGCGTCAACCACAACAAAGCGCCGCTGGTTTTTTTTTGCGAGCGCAAGATACCCTTTGCGCACCGCTTCGTGAAACGCAATCTTTTCGTTTTCAAACCTGTCCTCGCGTTTTGCTTTTGTAAGTTTTTGCGCCCTGCCCCTTGCCCTTTGTAGCCCTTCTTTTACAGGCAGGTCAAGGACAAGGGTCAGGTCAATCTTAAAATCCCTTAAGACGTAACGGCTGAGCCACGCAAGGTCCTTTAAGCTTAAACCCCGTGCGTACCCCTGATAGGCGACAGAGGCATCGACAAAGCGGTCGCAGAGAACAATCCGGCCCTTTTTTAGATTTGGTTTGATGAGTTCCTCAAGGTGCTGTGCGCGTGCAGCAAAATAGAGGAGCAGCTCGCAGGTCGGCACCATCTCCTTGTTTGCGGCATCAACAAGGATGTGACGGATTTTTTCGCTGATAGGAGGACCGCCGGGTTCTCTGGTTAATACAACATCGTAGCCCTGCTGTTTTAACCTTTCGGCGAGCAGTTTGATCTGGGTTGTTTTGCCGCAGCCTTCGATGCCTTCGAATGTGATGAACATGCCCCCTGATACAGAGGAACAAGACAGGAATCAAAGCAAAAAAAACCCGGCCACCAGAACGGCGGCCGGGTTTTTAGACGAAACTGAGATCGAACAAACTCTAACAATTAGAAGCTGTATGCGAATTCAGCAACACCTGTGTGATAGTTTGCATCTGCAGCACCAGAAGCAGAGGCCATGTCAAAGCGATACTCTATTTTCATTTGAGCACCGTCTGTGATCTGGTATGTTCCACCTAAAGTACCACTGTAGACCCAACCATCAAAGGCACCCCATGTTCCACCGGTTGTGGATGCGCCCCAACCCTGATCGGGGTCTTTTTCGTAGTGGGTAGCAGCACGCAACTGGATTGTCCAAACATCGGATGGCTGATAAACAGTATACAACTGACCGGCCATGGCTGACTGGCTGTCACCAGCGGCTGCACCTGTCTGGCTCATGCGATAGATGAATTCAAAACCAACATCCCAGTAGTCACCAGCAGCAAAGTTCCCCCAAAGGTTGCCATAAAGGTCATAGTACTTGTTTTGAGAAACACCAGATGATCCGGCGTTGTGCTCAGGGCCAAAGCCTGCGCCTAAGTTAACATAGGACAGATGGCTCTCTTCGCCCCACTTTGCACCGACCCTCAAGACACCTGAAGGATAGGCACTGTTGTTGGCATTAACAGCCTGCATGCTGTCGAGGATACCAAGGTCGAAGTTCCAGTTATCGTTGAACTCGTAGTAGAACTTAAGACCCATGACTTGTTTTGGGTTAAGGTAAATGTACCCAGGGGTGTAGGTTGAGAAGACATTTTCGTGTCTGTCAACACTTTCGAGACCCAGGGGCGCATTAAACTTACCAACCATGAACTCCATGCCATTGCCAACGCCCAGATTAAGGGTCACATAGGCCTGCTCAAGCAGAAAAGCGCTTGCGCTCGGTGTGCCCAGGTCGATGAAGTCTACATCGATACGAGCCATGATGTTTTCACCAAACTCGTTTTCGACGTCGAGTTCTGCCTGATCTACAATTGTTGTGTAGTGGCTTGTCTTGGCACCAGCTGCTTCACCCAAATCACCTTGTGTGAGACCGCCGGCGGCATTTGTAGCAGCGGCATTAGCGCTGTCATACTGATATCCAACCATAGTTGTGACATTGCCGCTGATCTGCAATTCTGCCTGTGCGACAGAACTGAAGGCCAAAGCAATCATCGCAACTGCGATAAATAGTTTTTTCATTGATCCTCTCCTTAGTTAAAAGGTTTTGTTAACAAAACAACCGATCTTGAGATAAACAACTCGTATTGTTTAGCCCTAAGGTACAGGGTCCGTAAGCTCTCGGCCGGACCGGGCACCAAAGACCGGCAAAATACAACCGGCCTTTTAAGCCGGGCATTTGTGTGTACACAACCCTGTGGCGTCGCAACCACATTTCAATCACCCACCCAAAGGCAGAGACTGTAACATGATCAGACAATAAACCACAAAGGCTGCCGGGATTATAGCCCATATTCCAAATAGGTCAAGCGATTATAAAACAGCGACCTTGTCTTAAGTCCATGAAACCAGTTAAAAAATACATTGAAAAACACACAGCGATCGGGAAATGCTTGATTGACAATAATTTGAAGCCATGATGTCTTTCTAATCATTAAAAACAAAGGATCTCAAGTCACACAAGCACACAGCCCTTTGTTTTCAATACGCGGCTATTGATGTGTCAAAAAAAAACCATGTCAAACTACTGCCGACAGCATTCACAAAAAAACTTGATCATGCTTTATATCGTCGAGAATACAAAATCGGGGAGAAAAAAAAATGACATGCAGCAGTTTAGAGCAAAAGAGCCCCAAAGTGATAGGCCAGGGGCTAAGGGCTCATCAAATCAACAACTCGGCAATCTGGACTGCATTGAGTGCTGCCCCTTTAAGAAGTTGATCGCCGCAGCAAAAGAGACTTACGGCATTGGCAACGGATGGGTCGCGTCTGATGCGGCCCACAAGAACTGCGTCCCGACCCGAACAATCAAGCGGCATCGGAAAAAGATTGTTATCAGGCTCGTCAACAACCTTTACCCCCGTAGCCCGGGACAAGACCTGATGAATGTCATTTAAGTTAACAACGCGAGCCAGCTCCATATATATGGACTCCGAATGAGCGCGCGCAATGGGGACACGCACGCAGGTGGGCGAGATCGTGATGCCGTCATCCTGAAAAATCTTGTGGGTCTCGTGGATCATCTTCAACTCTTCCTGGTTGTAGCCATTGTCCATGACCTTCGAGTCATGAGAAAAGATGTTGTTGGCGATCACATGCTTAAAAACCTGAGGCTTGGGTTTGCGCCCCTCGACAAGGTCCCTCTGTTGTGTATTGAGTTCTGCGAGTGCCTTTGCCCCCGCCCCGCTCACCGCCTGATATGTCGAAACAACGATGTGTTTAACGCGATTGATCTGGTGAATAGGCCACACCACAACACCCATGATGATGGTGGTGCAGTTGGGGTTGGCGATAATCCCCTCGTGCTTGTAAGCCGCATCGGGGTTGATCTCGGGGACAACGAGCGGCACATGGGGGTCCATCCTGAACGCGCTTGAGTTGTCGATCACCACGGCACCGGCCTTGACCGCACAGGGTGCAAACTGCCTGGAACGATCGGCCCCCGCCGAGAACAATGCGATATCGATCCCCTTAAAGCTGTCCGCAGTGAGTTCGCAGACCGCAACCTCCTGTCCGCTGAATGTCAACTTTTTGCCGACAGATTTTTGAGAGGCCAGCAATTTTAATTCACCCACAGGAAACCTGCGATTTTCAAGCAGCGCAATAAATTCTGCACCCACTGCACCCGTGGCCCCCGCAATCGCAACATTGTATTTTTGTTTTTTAAGCATGACCCGTCATAAAACAGAATCTAGAACATTTCAACTTGAGCAAGTTCCTAACTTGATTTTAATGCCCCGAAGGATCGCCCCTTGGGGGACGCGGTTGTATTCTTCCATTCTGCGAGGAATGCACCCGCGCTCTGTCAACTTTGAAATGCCTGGACATTAAAATATTTTTTAAAGTGCCCGGGCCAGGGGGCCTCAAAGGCAACAGGGTCGGTGTCTTTAGCCGGTCGAAAGGTCATTCTGCGACAGTGAAGCCCCATAAAAGGAATCGCGGTCTGCGGTGATGGGGCATAAAGGGGGTCGTTAAGCACATGCCCCCCGCGTGCCTTAAGATGAACCCTGATCTGGTTGGTCCTGCCTGTAAGCGGCTCGGCCTTAAGAAAAGAGATTGCCCCTTTTTTGGCAAGCGGCGTAAAAATCGTGCGGGATTCCTTTGGATCGGTAATCAGCGGCCCTGTGCCGCGATGCGCGCCATCTATACGGCCCACAGGTTCATCGATGATAAATTCACTCTCCCCAAAATCACCGACGGCCAGTACGCCGTACTCTTTTTTGATCTGCTGTCTCTCGACCTGCATGTGCAAAAACCGCGCTGTTTCATCTTCGGTTGCCATCACCAGAACCCCTGTGGTCCATGTGTCGATCCTGTGAATGGTGTGAAATTTTTTTTCGGGGAATTTTTCCCTTAAGATATAAATAAGGCTGTTCTTGTAATACCGGCCCGCCGGGTGAACTGGTAACGGTGCGGGTTTGTCGATAACGAGAAGCCCTTTGTCTTCGAAGAGGATCTGATAACCGTCGGCGACATCAGGCTCTTCGACATCATCGCGCCGGGTGATAATGACATCGTCCTGTTTAAGCCTGTAATCCGGCGCGACGCCCTGTTGATTCACGGTGATCGCACCACTGCACATAAGGCCCACCCAGTAATCCGCGGATCTAAAGGAAAAACGCCGGTTGTAAAAATCAATAAGGGACAGCCCTGCATGTTCGCGTGTCACGATAAAACGAAACTGCTGTGTGTAGGGCTTTGTGTGGCGCAGGTTTGGCATGCGGACACCCGAATAAAGCAGAACTCAAGAGGAAAGCAATCCCTGCGTGATATAAAATTGCAGTCTACTCGCTTGAAACCGGCCCTCGGACCTGACCCCCTGTGTCGGCAGTATTGAGAGGCGCAACAGAGGGCCTCTCGACCACCTTGGGTGCCTCGCCCCTGCAAAGAACAGACCACAAAGTCAGAAAGTTACCAGTACCGGGATGAATAAAATGATCGGTCTGCACAACACACCGTGCCCCTCTTGCCTCTTCACGCGCCAAGGCCCCATTCATCCCCTTAAGACAGGAGGCGCTCCCCTCTCTATACTCTCCATAGGTATCATGCACACAGGCAAATGCCTCATAATGACCAATGATTTTTTCAGGCATAAATTCTCCTTAAAAAGTAATACCGCCTTATAAAACCACATAGACCCGCCAACGCAACAAATACAGGCATTGTACCCGCGTCTATTGTTTTGGTATGGGTGACGTGCATTTTTTTTGCATTTGGCATGGAGATAAACTATAAGAACCGTTGTAAGTGACTATGCTTCCTTTTTTAAAAAACAGGTTTAAAAAAACAAAAGACACGCTTATCTTAAGCGATCTGCACATCACCACAGCGGAACCCGATCACCCCGACAGACCCCTGTGGAAAAAATTTAACAGCAAAGAATATTTTATCGATGACGATTTTGCAGCGCTCCTAAAAAAAGCACAAGGCAGTCTTAAAAAAGGGATCGAACTCGTCCTTGCCGGGGATATTTTTGATTTCGACTCGGTGATCAGCTGCCCCGAAAACCCCGCTTTTACGGTGAGTCCTCTCGAAAAAAAACGGGGGCTTAACTCCGAAGAGGCCAAGTCGCTTTACAAGATCAAACAGATCATCAAAGAACACCCTGTCTTTTTTGCCGCACTCAAAAAATTTGTAGAGGCCGACAACAGGGTGGTGTTTATCATCGGCAACCACGACCTCGAGGTCCACTGGCCCTCGGTCAAACAATGCATCATCGAGGCCATCTGCCCGTCCGACGATGCCAGGGACAACATCCGTTTCTGCAACTGGTTTTACATCAGCAACGCCGACACACTCATCGAACACGGCAACCAGTACGACCCCTATTGCAGCATCAGCAACCCCATCAAGCCGTTCTTTAAACATCAGGACCGGGTCTTTGTAAAACTGCCCTTTGGCAACCACACACACCGCTACCTCATCAACAGCATGGGCATCTTTAATCCGCATGTCGATACAACCTACCTGCTCAACTTCTGGGGGTATCTTAAATTTTACATCAGCACCATCAGGGTGCAGCCGCTGCTGCTTTTTAGCTGGCTCTTTGGAGCCTTTGTCACATGGTTTATGTCGATCAAGGACCGCTTTGCACCCAGAATCAAAAATCCGCTGATGCTCGAAGACCTCTACAACACGACCGCTTTTAATGCCAATGCCGAACCCAAAACCGTGCGGGCCTTAAGGGAACTGCATGCGCGGCCCATCACATGGGACATCTTTAAAATCATGCGCGTGCTGTGGCTCGACAAGGCCCTGATCCTGTTGCTCCTTGCCTACGCCTCCATTCAGGTGGCGGGGCTGCTCAACATCCTCTGGGATATCTCGCTGCTCTGGGCATTTTTGATCATGGTGCTGTTTATGCCGTTATTTCTGGTTTACACGTGGAAGATACAGGCGCTGGTCCCTGCGGCAAAATCGATGATCACCACCAGAATTCTCAAGGATGCCGCGGCAGTCACCGGCACGCAAAGACTGGTCTGCGGCCACTCGCACTCACCCGAATCAAGAATGGTGGACACCATCGCGTTTATCAATGCGGGTTACTGGTCGCCGACGGTCAAGGATATCAAGTGCACCAGCAAGGAAAAAAACAAATCCTTTGTGTGGCTAAGGCCCGACTCAAAAAAAAGAACAGCCAAGCTAATTTTTTGGGACGATGTCAAACACAGGGACGATGTGTTTGTGTAGGCACCACTCCCAACCTACTGATCATCATCAAATTTCCACGACCGACTGGTAAAGTCGTAAGGGTGGACACGCGGGGCATTATTTGGGTTGTCCCACGACTGACCCTCATCGTAGGGGGCGTCTTGTTCTCTGGCCCTGTACGCGTCATTAATGTCCTTCATGAGGGCCTCTCTGCGTGCCACCCGTCTCTGAAGCCCCCTGATGTCTGTTGCCCCCTTTTCATGTTCAAGCATCCGTTGATATTCTGCTTGTTCTCGATCGGCAAATTCCCGTGCCCAATCCCAATCGTACCTGGCCATGCTGACCAGATTGAGCAGTCCCACATAATCTGCCATCTCCAGAGTATCCGGCGCGGGGAGGGTCGAAAGGATCCTGTTGAAGCTGTAAAGCAAACTGTCATCATCAGGGGAGACAAACTCCCATGCCCTTGCGAAAGGATTTCCCTCCTGCCGCATTTGCATTATTTCTCTGTAGCGTTCCTGGTACTCGGCCCGCTGACGTTCCATAAGGTCACAGGTGTCAATGACATCTGCTGCCTTAAACCATGCGAAGATATGGGCCTTGAGTTCCTCGACATAGAGTTTATCGGCCTCTTCGCCTTTCCCATCTTCAAAAAGTTGAGCAGCCGCTGCGCTATTCCCGCTCACACCTATTAATAGGGCCTCTGCAGTCGAAAGCTCCTGTTTAACCCATTGCAACGAGGCATCACTGTGAAAACCGCTGATGGCATCAACCCTTTCCCTGGCCTCGTCAAGTTTATCGCGGGCCTCATTTGCGTCCATCTGTGCATCCCCGCGGGCCACAGCCACAGCCCTCTGAGCCACGCGAGAGGCGCGTTTCCACAACCCCGGAGTGCGCTCGATAGTCCGAATAAGGGCTTCATAATTCACCGGCCCCTTAATCTCTTCCGGTTCTTTTGCGTGCGCCGCAAGGTAGTCATCTCCCTCCTGAAGAAGGCCCTTGTTGAAAAAATTGTTGTTGGCCGTGTCAAACAAACGCAGAAAATGAGCCCGTCTCTGTTTTATTTCTTGCAAACGCGCAGCATACTTTGCGCGGTTTTCCTCCGCACGTTGTAAAAACAGCCCCGCCAAAAATATATTTTCTCTCACCCTGCCCAAATGATGCCCTGCCTCAAGGAGCTTTTGAAAGGCACCAAAATAATCATGGGCATCCAGAAGCACTTGAGACTCGCGAAGGACGCGACGCGCATTAAAACGATCTCCTTCTGTCTGCATAAGTTTAAGCCTTGCAAAGGCAAGGGACTCTGCGTCGTGAATGGTGCGCAGAGCATCCATCCTTTGCCGTGCAGCCACAAGCCTCTCGCCAAAGGCCACCTCGTCTTCCGTGAGATTGCTGTAGAGCCCCTGTGATATTTCGATCATCTCATTTGCAGACTCTTTAAGGTCTCTCACAACATCACTGGCATCCTCGAGTTCTCCTACCTTTATCATGACGTCCTCAATACTCGTGGGGGAGTGGAGCAGATCTGCCAATCCCCGCCCAAGCCTCTCTGCTCTTGTTGCTGCAGGACGCGGGTCGTTCTGGGCATTAAGAACAATCAGGCTGTCATCAAGCGTAAGATCATGAGCCTGCTGCGCTGTCTCGCGTGCCAGCTTTACATAAACAATCATCCGCCGGACCCCGTAAATCAAGTCGTTCTGTGCATCAAGAGCCGCATTGATGGATCTGACATAACTCACAGGGTCAGTCTTGCGAAGCCTGTTCAGGTTGCCCCATGCCGCAGCCGCATCGGTGTGCAGGGGGTGATCTTTAAGCAGCGCGCCGCTGATGATGACACCCTCTGCAGTAATATCTGCGAGCAGTGCCTCGTATGGAGTCCTTGGAAAATCAACCTCGGCCGTCCTGTCAGCGGTCAGTACGGCATTGTCGAGTGCCTTTTTAATATCCCTCAGTTGACTGAGTCTGTCGCCAATGGATTGCAAAAACGCCCACAGTCCATCGGGCATCTGCTGCCCGTCTACGGTCTCCAACGGGTCTTTTGTGACAGAGACTGCAAAACGATCAAGCCAGCCCCGTGCCTCATCAAGCTGCGCGCCGTCCAAACGCCCGTTGAGAGACGCACAGAAGGCCTTGAGTTGTCGCTCTTCCGATGCGACAAATTCAAGGTCCTCGCTGATTGAGTCACAAAGACCTTTGTACCGGGCATAGAGCCTTTGAGTCTCGCCAGTCATCTGGGCCAGAAACGCGTGCACAGAAATATTGCGGGAGGATGCAGCATCGGACCCTGCAAAAATGCACACTGTATCTGTTAAGGCAAAGGCAAGGTTTTTAATCGCCCGCCGGTGATCCCCAACCCTCTCCGCAACATCTCCCACAATTTGTGCAACGCGTTCGGCTATTGTTGTTGGGCCTTCAGGAGACGAAGTGCTTTGACAAAGATTACCCAAGGCAGAAAAAATACAACCCATGGCTGCAAAAACGGCGACAATGACTACTACTTCATCCGCGGACGCGCACGCGGGAAGCCCTGCAGCGAGCACCAGTGCACCTGTAGAAAGTGCTGTACGCGGTAATCCGTTTGGAGCCTGTGCATCCCTCGCGTGTAACACAGGCACTTGAACCTGCTGCCCCGCCGCTGATCCTTTCAAGTTACCAACTTGACTTTGACGCGGTTGAATTCCTTCATTTTGCGAGGAATGCACCCGCGCTCTGTCGTCTTTGAAATTCCTGGACATAAATATAGGGTTCACAGGCGAGTGTTGTGGGAGTGGTCTCTGGTGTGCAAGGTCCTCTCCTCCAAAAGAGTCACACCCTGCCCTCACCTGCGACTGTGCACTCCCCGCGCCTGCAAGAGGACCCTGCCCTGCTGATGGCACTGTGCTCCGCAAACCAAGACCAGCGCTCAACCCTGTGTTTCCTAAATTGTTAATGTGTACCATAAAACTCCTGCAAAAATGTTGATAAAAATCGGCCCGCCTCACCCGCCCCGCACATGTCTCAAACTTTCCTCTCTTAGGTTCACAAACATCGCCACGCTCATTCAAAGGTTGCTAAAAAAAATTTCCCTTTTTTCCGCGAGTGACATAACACCCTGATAGGCACTATAATTTCTGGGGGGCTTTTTTGAAAAAATCAGATTTTTGGGATTTTTTTGACAATTTTTCTGGTTTTTTTTGGACTGCAAACGCTT
>JADGCS010000123.1 GCA_015228875.1 Deltaproteobacteria bacterium
ATTTCAGATGAACAGCGCAATTGCGGACAAGGTTTTTGTTTTTTTTGCCTTGTTTTTGGTTGTTATGAAATTCTCGGTTTGATAAAGTTCCTATTGTTTGAAATTCTCATTGTCCATTATGATTCATATGCGGTCTTTGATTATACAGATTTTCTAAATCACATTCATCATCAAAGACCAGACGGGTTATTGACCACATGCAATGGCTTTAATCCCTGTGATTTAAATTCATCCGATTTTGGCAGGGTCTCTGTCAGGGGGCAACAAGTCAACGGGGTGTATGAAAAACAGGCCTTGAGAGAGGGGCAGGTCACTGCGGCGGGCTGTTACTATTTTTCTGCATGGCAACTTTTTAAGAACTGTGCCATGAGATATTTACAAGAGGTCAAAGAGAGCGGCCGCAGGTTCTATGTGTCGGAGGTGTACAACGAGATGCTCAAAGAGGGTCGAGTGGTGGTCTCTTATCCGGTCAAAAGATTTATCAGCTTTGGGAGGCCACATGATGTGCTTTCTTTTAAATATTGGGAAAGGGTTTTTTTAACTCCCCCAATCCCCTCTTGTTAAGAGGGGGCATCTGATGAGGGATTAAATATGAAAAAAATGAAAGCGGCAGTATTGGAGTCTGTGCAAAACTGGAAGTTTAAAGACGTGGATTGCCCCGAGTGCGGGCCCCATGATTTTTTGCTTCAAACAAAGGCATCGGGCATTTGTGTGACCGATGTGTTGCGGTCCATGAAGACAGGGTTTTATCACTACCCTATTATTCCGGGCCACGAGTTTTGCGGTGTTGTATCGGAAATAGGAAGCCAGGTCACAACCTTGAAACGTGGTGACCGCGCGGCTGTTTATCCACTCATCCCCTGCAAGGCTTGTCCTCCTTGTCTTGGAGAAAATTACAACTTGTGTCAAAATTATAATTTTTTGGGTTCGCGTACTCACGGCGGACACGCTGAATATGTACTCTGTCCCGCTGACAACGCGGTTTTAATCCCTGAAAATGTCACCTTTGAGCAGGCGGTGTTGACCGAGCCTATGTCTGTAGGTCTCCACGCGGTCAAAAAGGCCCAGATCGGTCATGACACGGGGACAGTCGTGATTATGGGCATTGGCCCGATTGGGCAGATGATTGCCATGTGGGCCAAAATTTTTGGAGCAAAGAAGATTATCGGTTTTGCGCGTAACGAATACAGACTTGAAATCGCAAAACGGCTTGGCATGGATGATGTGATGGATACGAGGCTCAAAGAGCCGGTTAATTATATTAACGACATCACTTTAGGTGCAGGTGCGGATATTGTCTTTGAGTGTTCGGGTTCTAACGAATTACAGCCTCAGGCAATTCAGATCGCCTCCAGAAAAGGCAAGGTGGTGATCCTTGGCAACCCCAATCATTCGTTAAAGCTCAATAAAGAGGTCTATGACAACATGCTCCGCAGGGAGATCACCATCATGTCGTCTTGGAGTTCGCTCATTGCGCCCGAAAACGAATGGGCAGAAAGTTTAAAATATGTTGCTCAAGGACGCATAGACCCCGCGCAGATTATCACACACTCATACCACTTGTCAGAAGTCGCGGGTGTCATGGAGAGGATGTATTTTAAGAAGTTTGATTTTTTTAAGGTCGTTTTTAAGATGTGATAAATTGAAAAGGAAAAAATATGGAAGGCACAAATAATAAATTATACCAATGGCGCGATTGTCTCCAGATGGATATTGCAGAGGTCCAGGACCTGTACGCACGCTACATTAACAAGCGTCAGGTTGATATGGTGAGTTCGTTTGGTTTTGGAAGGGCGCTGGTTGACTACTCGGAGGGGATGTATATTTATACAAAGGATGGCAGAAAGATTTTGGATTTTACAGGAGGGCAGGGCGTTTTAAGTCACGGGCACAATCACCCGCGTATCCTTAAGGCACGCCTGGAATTTCAGGCAGAAAAAAGGATGGAGGTGCACAAGCATTTTTTTTCCCAGTACATGGCAGTCCTGGCCCACAATATTGCCCAGCTTATGCCTGCCGATCTTGATGTGAGTTATTTTTGTAATTCGGGGGCCGAGGCCGTTGAGGGGGCTGTTAAACTTGCCTACAAATATTTTGATGGAAAGAAAAAATATATTCTCCATTCAGACATCTCCTTTCACGGCAAATTGCTTGTGACAGGTGGGCTTGGGGGTTCTCCTGAACTGGATTATCCGTTTCCTACCATTCCCAATGTCGAGTCCTTTAAATTTAATGATATTCAAAGTGTCACAGAACTTGTTGCTAGGCTTAAGAGAGACGACGGTGAGTCTGATGTCTATGCCATCATCTTAGAACCTTTTAACGCGAGCAGTTTGAGTCAGTGTTCCACAGAGTTCCTTTTAGAACTTCGTCAAATCTGCAACAGAGAAAAAATTGTGCTGATCTTTGACGAGATTTATACAGGGTGGGCCAAGACTGGCGAGCTCTTTTATTTCTTTAAGCACGATGTGGTCCCAGACATAGTCACCTTTTCAAAATCCTTTGGCGGCGGCAAGTCCTCTATTTCAGGCTATACCACGCGTACCCCTATTTCTAAAGGGGCCTATGGCAGTCAAAAAGACGCAGTCATGCACAGCACCACATACAACGGTTTTGGCGAGGAGACCGTGACGGCGATTGAGGCCATCAATGTGATGATTGAGGAAGACTATGTGGGAAAATCAAAGCACATCTATAAGGTCCTTAATGCCGGATTAAATGGTCTTAAAGAAAAATATCCGGATCTCATCACGGAGGTTAACGGGAGCGGGTCCTTAAACGGGATTGTCCTCAACAAGGATATCTACCCCGCGTTAAAGGCGGCGCTCAATTTTGTGCCGGGGGATCTCTTTAAGGACGATGGTTTCATTGGCAAACTCATCACCGCGGCAGTCATGTCGGACCTGTTTAATTCTCACGGGATACTCACCTCGTTTGGCGAAAATAAAAATATCACACTCTTTGTATCGCCATCGCTGATTGTCTCCGATGAAGAAATAAAAATATTTGTTGATGCACTGGACAATACTTTAAGCAAGGGTAAACTCAAACTGCTTGTTGGTTTTGCGACGCAGAAGTTTTTAAAGAAATAAAGGAACAATGTATGTGGCAAAATGCCCTGTATGGTATTTCCCTGTCGCAGTGCGAGGGTATCAAATTCTTTCACGACAAAAAAAAGGACCAAAAGGATTTTGAAGTGGTCATTGGTCACTCTGTCATTGAAGGATTAAACGAACTTCCCTTGTATCTTAAAATGCCGTTAAAGATTTATGCCTTTTTTCTCAATCTCCTCTGTTTTATATTTAATGGACGGTTGTTAAAAAATCTAGAGCCGAATAAGAGGCATAGGTTTATTAATTTTATGAGCCGGTTTCCCTTTTACGGCATATTTAACAAGTTTGTGCGCTCAAAAGTTTTTTTGAGGGTCTTTAATGATTTATAAATCGGGTGATTATAAAAACAGCAATTACCGCTGCAAATGCCTCGTCATTGGGACAGGCGCGGGGGGCAGTGTTGCTGGCGCCTTGCTGTCACAACACGGACACGATGTGATCATGATGGAGGAGGGTGAATTTTACACCAGGGAGTCTTTTGTGCCGGATGTGGGGGATTCTCTTTCGCGTTTGTATCGCAATCATGGTATCTCGCCTTTTTTTGGAAGGCCGACTGTGAATTTTCTTGAGGCCTGCTGTGTGGGTGGCGGGACTGTTGTCAATGGGGCCTTGATCTGGAGACCCGAACCCTGGATTTTAGACAGATGGGCTGTGAGTCATGGCTTAACGGGATACGGTTATGCTGATCTTGAGAGACATTTTATCACGGTTGAAAAGGATCTTCACGTTGAGACGCCAAAATGGGACCCTGACAAAAATTTAAATTCCCTTCTTATAAAGCAAGGGGCCGAGAGACTCAACTGGAAGACTGTGCCTGTTCCAAGGGCGGCGATCAATTGCACAAACTTAAACCGCTGTATGGCAGGGTGTCCGGCGGGTGCCAAGCAGAGTGCCCTAGAGACATACCTGCCGCGGGCCTTAAAAAATGGTGTGAGATTATTTTCGGGCAGTAGGGCGATAAAAATTATACACTCACAGGGTGTGGCACGTGAGGTTATTGCAGAGGTGAGAGAGGGCTGCAGAAAAAAAAGAATAACGATACATTTTGATGAGCTGATTGTTGCGGGCGGTTCTGTGCAAACCCCATTTTTGTTGCGTCGCAGTGGAATTTCAAAATTAGCGGGCAGGGGGATACAATTTAATTACAGCCTTAAGGTAGCGGCAAAGTTTGACAGGGCCGTGCATGCGGAGGCGTCCACGCCCTTTACGTTGCAGGTGCAGGAATTTTTAAGGGACGGACTTATTATTAATGTTTCGCAGTTTAATACCATGTATCTTGCGCTTGCACTGACGCAGTTTCCCGATGAAGTCTTAAACAATGTCATCGAACAAAGGGATCGGTTTGCCCTTTATATTGGTTTTATGGCCTCGCTCAGCCTGGCCCGCCTGGTTAATTGCTTTAACAAGTCGCCATTTGTTTGGTATGCGCAAAAACAGGCGGACTTTGAGAGGATTAAGATGGCCTTAAGGCGCCTGGCAACACTCTTATTTGAGAGCGGGGCCGTGGAGCTTTATTTGCCGGTTGCGGTGGAGAGGCCAGTTTGTTCTCTATCCGAGTTGGATGAACTTCTTAATCAGATCAGGCCTGAGGGCCTTGATCTTGTGACCGTGCATGTGATGTCATCCTGCCCTATGGGCACGGACCCGCAGAGGTCTGTTGTGGACCTTGATGGCAGGGTGCGGGGGATGAAAAATATCGTGTTGTGCGATGCCAGTATTATCCCCTCATGTTTTGGGGAGAGTCCGCAGGGGACTATTATGGCCTTTGCGCATGAGGTGATGACAAGACAGATTAAAAGAGTGGGGTGTTAATTGAAGACGCATGTTTGTCTGATGTGTGGTTCTGATTCCTTCTCCGAGATGGCCTGTTTTAGGGGGCAGTCTATCAGGTTTAAGAATCAGAGCTTTAAATATGGCAGGTGTGATCGCTGTCGGTCTATTGTTTGTCTGGATGAGATTCCGGATAATGTCTACCAAGATTACCCCACTACTGGACGCACATCTGTCTTTTGTATTTGGAGAATGTTGAGATTTTTTAAGAAACTTAAAGTTGATAAAGAGGACAGCATCCTTGATTTTGGCTGTGGTTCGGGTGCTCTCCTCACTGCCTTGAAAACAAAGGGTTTCACAAATATTCACGGGTATGAGCCACACAATAAAAAATACAGCGGGACACTTAAGGGAGGCCAGAAGTATAATTTGGTCTATTCAACTTATGTGTTTGAACATTTATTCAATTTTGACGATTTTTTTGCTGATCTTGACAGGGCAACAAAATCAGGGAGCAGGGTGTTTGTTATTTGTGACACAGCAACCAGAATTCCCAAACTTGATCCCGCATGTCTCTACCAGCGCTGTTCGATCCATGCGCCTTTTCATACGGTTCTTCCTAGTGACGATGCCGTGACTGGGATGTTTTTAAAAAAGGGTTACAGACTTGCACAGTTTTTCCCTTACGATGTTCAGAGGAGTGGTTTGATTTTTAATAATCGGGTCATTGCAATTTTTTTGGACCGTTTGGGAGATACAAAGGATAAACTGATCTCGGCAACATGGAGGGAGCAGGTATTGTGTCTCTTGAAATCTCCATTCAGTTTTTTTAATGCCCTGTTGATAGATACAAAAGATCCCCTGACGAGCAGTTTTGTATTTACAAAGGTTTAAAGAGGATAATTTATGGAAGACATCATCCTGCTCATAAGGCCCCACGCACAAATGCTGGACCCCGATTATGATGATGGCACAGGACTCAGGGCAACGTCCGCGCGTGGCAATCAGGAGTATCAGCCGCTGGGGATATGCTATCTCGCGGGGATGCTCAAAAAACATCATTTTAACGTAAAGTGTTTTGACTTTCACACACCTGCCGAGACCGTGCAGGACATGTTGCGTTTTATCAAACAAGGCACTGTAAAATTTATTGGCATTTATGTTCTCATATCTGATGTTCACGCCATTGCGAGACTTATTAAACTGATCAGACAGAATTGTGATGTGCCGATTGTGCTTGGCGGACCCACAGTGACCCATTATCCCCAGACGGTTAAAGAGCTTCATGCCGATTACGGGTTAAGGGGCGATGCCGAGTACAGCATGCTGGCACTCTCAAGGTTTGTTTTAAATCATGAAGGGGGGTTGAAGAGTATTGCGGGGATTGTGCATTATAAAGGGGCTGAGCCTTATGTTGCAGAACCCGTTGTTATCAGTGATCTTGATGAACTTCCTTTTCCCGATTTTAGTGTCTTGCCTGATTCATCACATTATAAATTTCCGATGCTCGAAGGCAAGATTGCGGTCATGGCTTCATCGCGGGGGTGTCCCTTTAATTGCCTTTTTTGCGGTCTGACACAGAAGAAAAAATTTAAATACCGATCACCCGAAAATGTGGTTGCAGAATTGCAAACACTTGCGAATGAGGGATACCGGTATGTGGATTTCAGGGACGATTGTTTTACGGCAAACCAGGAGAGGATTAAAGAAATTTGCCGATTGATGATTGAAAAAAAACTTAACATCATGTGGGGCGTAGAAACACGCATTGATTGTGTTGATGATGATCTGCTTGAGCTCATGGCAAAATCGGGGTGTCACAATATCCGTTTTGGGATCGAGACCATTGTCCCGCGGGTAAAAAAAGTCGTCAACGAAACCTCTGATCTTGGCAACCTGGAGCATGTCATCAAAAAGCTTAAACAGCTTCGTGTTTTTTCTGTGGCTTATTTTCTAATCGGTCATCCAACCGAGACCATTGACGAGATCAGACAGACGCTTGATTTTGTGGCAGGGTCAAACTTTGACATTGTGGATATCAACATGTGCCAGATTTTTCCCGGGGCTGATTTATTTGATCTTGCAAAAAAAGAGGGGATGATTGGCGATGATTATCTGCAGGGTATCATCGCAACAGGAAAGATTCCCATGTATATACCGAGGGGCCTCAATTTTGATGAGTTGCAGAGGCTTAAAAAAAGGACGATGCTTAAGTTTTACTTGAGACCTCGCAATATGATCAATTTTTTGAGACGCATCAAAAGCCTGCGCGACCTGGCAAGACAATTCAGCGTGGCTGTGGAACTCGTGGCCTGGAATTTGTTTGGTCTCCGCTTTAAGGATTCACGCAGACAGTAGGGCTATATTTTAAATATGCAGGTAAGCAAAAAAAACATTTTTATTTTGTCTGCGGGATTGGTGCTCGCAGTTGTTTTTATATGGCTTGCCTTCAGGGGGCTCGCGTTACGGGACCTTTTGGAGTCAATGGTATCAGTCAGCGCCTGGGCCCTGATCCTGGCCCTGCTGTTTTACATTTTAGAACAAATTTTGCGTATCTGGCGCTGGCAGTGGCAGATGAGGCCGTTTAATGCTTCACTTTCCCTTAAAGATTGCGCGGCGCCGTATCTCTTAAGCCTAGCCGCTAATCACTTTATTCCGGTGAGGATTGGAGATCTGTTCAGGATTTTTGCCTATCACACCAGGCTCAAAGTCTCGCCATCGCAAAGCGCCGGAGTGATTTTAGTGGAGAGGGTGGTTGATTTGTTGGTTTATCTCTTTTTCTTTTGTGTCGGCTTAAAGGCCGTTAATCTCACGATGGTCCCGCGGTCTTACATCAGCGGCGCGCTGTATCTCGCTGTTATCCTGTCAGCCTTGTTGTTTGTGGCCGTTGTTTTTTCGAAACAGGCGGGGAATATATTAGACACAATGCTGAGTGCTGGTGTTTTAAAAAAATGGGGCATGATCTTAAAAATAAGAGAATGGTTTAAACAGTTTTTCGAGGCGCTCTCTTTGATGGGCAAACCTGCATATATGATCAAGCTTTTTGTGTTTTCTCTGCTGTTGTGGATGGTAGAGGTTTTTATGTTTTTTGTGATCGCGCGTGACTTGTTTGCTTCTATGACGGTTGTTGGTTCGATGTTTGCGTTTTCCGTTGGCGCCTTGTGCGGTGTGCTTCCAACGGCGCCCGGTATGATAGGGACCCTCGATTATTTTTTAATGTTTGGTGTGATGGCCTGCGGCATGAAAAGGGTTTCCGCCGTATCGTTTGCCATACTCACTCACGCGTATTTCTTTTTTGTGGCCTTAATCATCGCGGTTTATTATCTATTTATTAGAGAGAGCAGAAAGATTATTGGTTCGGTTATTTTTAAGGCCGCGCGCGATTCGTCAAAGGCAAATTTAAATTCACAAGGGGCAGTTGATGGCTAAGGTTTTGTTTGCACAAGAGATCTATTTTCCGTTTCAAAGCACGGCGCGACTGTCCGCGTGTCTCAAAAAGGCCGGTCATGAGGTTGTGCTGAGTATTGGCGATGAACGAAAAATTGTTGAGGACGTAAAAAGGGAACAACCTGACCTGATCGCATTTTCTGTTTTGACCCCCTACAGAAACCACATGCTCGTGTGCGCCAATGCGATCAAGAGGGCCATGATCACAACGCCCCTTATTGCGGGAGGGTATGACATAACTTTCTTGCCGCAGATACTGGAACACTCGGACCTCGATATGATTTGCTTAGGCGAGGGCGAAGGACCTTTGACTGAGCTTTGTGATCACATTGATAAGGGTAAAGACTATTGCCATATTGCAAATCTATGGGTCAAGCGGGGCGGGCAGATATTTAAAAACCACTTAAGGCAGTGGGTCATGAACATGGACGAACTGTCTTTTGACGACAGGGATCTTTATCTCGAATATGACAGTTACTTTAAAATCATTCCATTTACGCAGATATTGGTGGGCAGGGGGTGTCCTTATCCCTGCAGTTATTGTTTTAATGATGGTTACCGCAGACTCTATAAAGAAGCGGGTTCTACGGGGTACTGCAATTTAAGGAGTGTCGATAACCTCATGGAGGAACTTAAACTCCTCAAAGGCAAATACAAGGCGCGCTATATTTTCTTTAACGACAGCACGCTTACCTACAATAAAAAGTGGCTCTTTGAGTTTCTCAAAAAATACAAACAACAGATTGCTCTCCCGTTTTCTATCAACGCCGTGATTACAGAGATTGATGAGGAGGTGGGGGCGGCGCTTAAGGATAACGGCTATTGTGAACTTGTAAGGTTTGGCCTTGAGACAGGCAATGAAGATTTTAGAAAAACGGTTTTAAGAAAAAACATCACCAACAAACAACTCATTGAGGGGACAGATATTCTTAAGAAGAATGGTGTCAGGTATTCCATGGCCATGATGCTGGGGCTTCCGGGTGAAACCCTCGACCTTTGCTGGGAGACACTCCTCATGGCAAAAAAAATATCGGCGCGCAACAGTGTTCATGCGATCAACATCTTTAAGCCGTTCCCTGGCCTTGATATCACGGATTACGGGATCAAGATTGGACAGTACAAACCTGAGGATATTGCGTCACACGATCTCCCCGAATTATTAAAAACCGAGCAAGCTGGAAACAAAGGCCTTAAAAATCTGGCCTTGGGGACACGAGATCTTTGTTTTTTTGAAAACTACAGGATCGACAGAGAAGGAGAGCTTCTTTTGAGGCTCTCAAGATTTTCCCACCTTGCCATCAGGTTTAAAGTTTTAAGACCCCTGATCGGACTGCTGATAAAATTTCCGGATAATTTTATCTACAGGTTTATCTGGAAGGCCACCGAAGCCCTTTTAAACATACGCGCACATGCCAACGTGCCGCTTTTGTTCTTTTTTAAATATTTTATGTTTCATCGTGGAAAGAGGATCAGGTGAGGGGCTGTTCTTGCCTTGAGATGATGTTACGCCCCAAGGGGCTTAGGAATTAAACCCCCAATGGGGGATTAACAACGTATATACCTCCTCATCAAACCGGAATTCATGTACCTGAAGAAGTTAAAGGCGTCGGTTCTCTTTTGTTCTTTATCCTGGTTGATTGTATTTCTGACGGTGACAGGGTTGCGGCTTGTGAGTTTTACGGTGAACGCTTGCCTGTGCTCATAGTTCCAGAGGGGTTCTGTGTAATCGTTTTTGATCCAGCCTTCCACATCATACAGGGATTGCAACTCCACCTCAGGGACAAAGTCTTTTTTGGGATTGATGATCATGGCGTTGGCGAGGTTTAAGATAAACTCTGTTGTCTGTTTTATTTTATCGGCCTGGGCATTTTGGGCTGAGAGTTCTACGATGGCTGTTGCAATCTCGGAGAGAACTTGAGCCTTTGGGTCATCAAAAATATATTTAATCACAAACGAAAATACCGCCCTTGATTTGCTCATGGCAACGAGGGCCTCTTTATTGTTTTGCCAGGTCTTGTAATGGGATTCGACAAAGCTCATCAAGGCGTCTTTTGTGTCAAAGAGGTTTCTTGTGTAGTGCTGGGTGTAGCTTGTGGTCATCTCGCCTACGACAGGGAATTGATCTGCGTGTGTCAAAAGGTGGTCAAAGAGGTCGGTGCATTTTATCCCCGCTGTGAGTGCGTGCAGGATGAGTTCTTTTCCGTAGCCAAAATAATTAAACAGCAAAATCAGTATCTGGTATTTGAGGAAGGTATTCCAGTCATCAAAGGAATAATATTTGGATGCAATGGCGATTTCATCGACCTCGATGCTTATAAAATCTTTTGTGATGGTGATGGCGTTTTCAGCGAGCATGAATTTGCTGTTGTAACCGTACTGTTCCCTTATTTCCGGGCGATTGAGGTCCGATCCCTTGAGGAGCCAGAGGGGATTCATCGAGATCGAATCAAACTTGTAGGCCATGGTCTGGTCTATGACTGTCTTCCAGGATGGGATGGTCTCAAAGGGGAGGCCAAAGATGAGTTCGGTTGCCGTGGCGAGTCCATTTAATCTGGCAAAGTGGAGGGACTCTTTAACCACTTGGTGCAACGCTGAGACCCTTTTGGTTTCTTTAAGGACAGCTGGCGTCGTGGTCTGAAAGGACAAACAATAGACCATGAGCGGGTTGAGGATCAGCGCGACCTTGCGGGTTCTTTCGTTTTGCCTTTTGGCGGAATAAGCCTTGAGTCCTACCGGGTACTGCGTCTTTTCGAATGAGTCGCGGATGTACTCGGCCAGCTTGATGTCGTGTTCGATCATGCCAAAGTTGTCATCGGAGAGGCGTAAAAATCTGTTTTTTGCATGAACCCTTAAATATTCGATTTCGTCTGTGACACGCTTGTACGAAAAATGCCTGATGGAGCCGGTCTGTGAACCCGAGACACAAAACCTGCAGGAGTAGGGTATTGCTCATGTGTTGCAACATGTTCCTGACAGGTATCAGAACATGCGGCGCTATGCCGGATGTTATGCCGCAAACGTGAGGTTACGAATTCAGCGAGCACGGGCAGAGACTCATGACAAGTCAGTACCTGAAGTGATTAAGGAGTCCTCGCCAAAGAGGATCCAGTGGGCCAAGCTCATTGCCCGCATCTTTGGTGAATCGCCAACGATCTGCCCACAATGTGGCGAGGAAATGAAACTTGTTGGTTTTGTTTTTGACACACGGATGTTGACGGACATCCAATACATGCAAAGGGCCCCGCCGAGGATAGTGATAACACGGTACTTCCAGTTACCCAGACAACCTGTTGTTGATAACGAACAGGATCAAAACGCGGGAGACTTTATTTACGATCAAACCACGCCGAGTGATGAAGATGTGGACCAGAGTAAAAACTGGTAGAGGGTGGTGTGTGGTCAATTTCTGGGGCAAGTCGC
>JADGCS010000124.1:0-4664 GCA_015228875.1 Deltaproteobacteria bacterium
GGTCTGTACCGGGCATTGAGATATCCAGATTCAGTGAGCTGATAAACGCCTTGCCCTGTGGTTGATAATGGGGATTGCCCGAAAGATTTTGGCCTAAATTGCGTGTCAGGTGCAGACCAAACAGGTGTTGTGCCTTCACGTCGGTCTGGCGGCTGAAATATCTGTTTTTGATGTCTTCGAGATACTCACCCAATACAGATTGAGAATTGTGATCACTCAGATCCATCAATGATGCAAAACTCATTCCACTCAACGCACCACTCACATCACCAGCATGCGCGAGCGCATAAGCCCCCCGGGCGTAAAAGGCCTGCATCACCCTGTCTTCCCTTTTTTCGAGGGATTCACTTGAAAATATTTCGCCCTGACCGGTGCCACTCGCAAAACCTTGAGACTCCCGGACAAAGAATTGATGCGCAAGATCAAATGTCGTTTCTCCACCGGGAAACAATAATTTGAGGGCCGCAAAAAATTCACGCAGTGTTTTTTCCCAGCTCGTTAACTGCTCGCCTGGATTAAGAACAAACTTTTTTAAGCCCTCTGTAAAAAGCATAAAGGTCTTTGACTGACTGATATGTAATAGCCCATGTCTTTTAATGATCTCCGGTGTCTCAATGTGATTGGCAAGAAATCGAAACAGGACAGCGTTGCTGGAAAATCGCCCCTCACAAAGCTCCTCATGATCAATCACAAGACCTGATGGAGGTGCAACCACAACGAGGTCGTCTGCCTGTTTTTCCAGGGAATCAAAGGGCAGCACAATCTCACCAAGATAGGGCCCCTTAAAATTTGGAGGGTGTTTTTCAAAGTGACTGACAACACCATCTTGGTCTGCGTCATTGTCCTTTGCCTTTGCCTTTGCCTTTGCCTTTTCCCCTTCCTCTCCTCTGTCCTCAGCGCCCTGTTGTTTGTTTTGCGTGTTCTGCTGCCTGTTCTGGCCTGACTTTTGTTTTTCCCGTTCTATCTTTTTAAACTCCTCAAAACTTTTTTCGATATCTTTTTTGATACTCCCTTCAACAATCACCTTCATCCAGTAATTGAGGAGGTTGTTGTCTTTGTCGTACCCCATGGCCATGACGGTGTAAACACCGACGGGAAGAAAGGCAAGATTAAGGACAGATCCCGTGTACTCGTATTTTTGCGGAAAGAGGACAAACCCGCTTTTTTCCGAAGAAACAACCCCGTCCTTTCCGTCCAAGGCCAGAAAGTGAAGGGACACATCATCCCCCTGTTTAAGGGTGACTTCGTTTGCTGTGACAGGGACAAAACGGCCCGTGCCGGGCTGCGCCTTTAACAGATCAACATTGATACGAAAACGATTTTCAAGGTTAAGTACGGCATCCTTTACAGAACCGCCGCTTGCCTGCGTAGCCAGCAAAGATGCGATGATCGCCGATGGATTCTGCCCCGCCCTTTCGGCTGCCGCAAACAGGTTAAGCAATCTTGACGGTGAAACCTCGCTCGCGAGCCTGATGTAATTTTCGAGACTCACCCCCCTTTGGGCAAACTGTCCATACGCATAAAGATCAATGTGATAACGCTGCGGGAATTCTTTTATTGAGGCATCGGCAAAATCATTGTAAGATTTTAGCGCGGCGAGGGTTGTGTCTGCAATCTGCACCCGATCCATGATTTTTGAATCAACCGTCATCTTGATCATGGTTTTTAAGTCACGATCAAGGGTCTGACTGGCCCTGTTCATGATGGACTGTCCCAACTGCTGATTGATCTCCTTGTACAGGTCTTTCTCTGCCTCGGGCTGTGCCTTGCCAGCAAGTGTTTGTTCCTTAAGTGTCTCTGCGTCATTGCCCCTGGCCCTGATCTCTTTAAAAAGCTTTTGAGTCTGCAGGCCAAGAATCCTCTCCAGACCGTCGAGATAACTCTTGAGACCCCACTGAATATTTTTGCCCTGTGTGACGATATTTCTGACAGTATTAATAAGGCGCTGAAAGAATTCCCTGTTCTCGGCAAACAGTTGCGCTATCAAAACAACCCTGACAAACTGCGCTGTCTGAATATTGCCGATCTCTGTCAACTGAACGGCCTGCGAGGCAGTAAATCCGCTCTCCCCAAGAACAGCCATCATGCTCGACTGAAACTGCCGGTAAGAAGGCGTTGTGGTAAACTCGGCGCCCCCTTTTTGATGGACCGCACGAAAGACCTCGGTTGTCGACAGACGCTCACCAGAGATCTGGCTCGTTGTGCCCGAGGTTGTTACCCCCCTCACCATGTCGAGATAATCCGCCATGCATGTTTCCTGTTGAGAGACTTTCCCGGCAGACACTATTTACTGGGGGAATGCCCTGTTGTGCTCTAAAAAAGCCCGCACGAGACTTATCGGTTTATTTAACAGCCTACTTTAAAACTGTGTTGATGGTGGGATACACCCGATGACAGATCTTAACACTGGTGAAGGAATAAATCCATCGAAGATAAATCGCGGTTAACCACGCGACAATGTCTTTGGAGGGGAGTCCTCCATCTGGGAAAACCTTTGACCGGATTTTTCCATGGCCGTCAGATTGGCCTTGTAATAATCACCCACCTTGACCACGTAATCCTGAGTCTCTCTAAACGGCGGGACGGTGTTGCCGTATTTGGCTACATTTCCCGGCCCCGCATTGTACCCTGCAAGCGAGAGTGTGACGTCGCCCTTGTATTGGGCAAGGAGATCACCCAAAAACTTTGTCCCCGCCATGATATTCTGTTCGGGGTCAAAGGAATTATGGCACCCGTACGCCTTTGCCGTGGATGGCATCAGCTGCATGAGACCCTGCGCACCCGCGTGACTCTGCGCCTTGGGGTTAAAATTGCTCTCCTGCTTGATCACCGCATTGATCAGCGCCACCGGAACGCCGTATTCCTGACTCGCCTTTTGCACAATCTTTTGTGTGTCCGCATCACCGTAAACAGGGGCCTGCGCCGTCTGTTCGGGAGTACGGACCTCCGTCATTTTTTCAGGGTAATAACTTGTTGAAATACTGGAAATATTTTGAGAAGCGGTGTTGGGCGGCGGCGCGTTCACAAAACTCACACCCATCAAACCATGCAGGGGTGATTGCTCGGACAGCTTGGCATTTTCAAATCGTTGAATGGTGGCCTCAAACTGGCTCTGCATGAAGGTATTAAGCATGGAAGAGACGTTGTTAGCGTACCTGTCCCTCTCTTTTTTTTCGTTATCAATGATTGATGTGTTCATAACACATTAAGTATAGCAGAAAACACACTTGAGACAAATAGGGATAATTTATCCAGACAATAGTTAACAACTGTTAACAACGGTTAACAACGGTTAACCCTGATTCATGATTCCACTCAACACAACATTCTTCTGGGTCTTTCTGGGGTTTTATCTTCTGCACGAGTCAGTCCATCTGGGGCTCGAGATCATCAATTACAAACATGTCAAAAAACAGCAGGACTGCCCTGATTTTTTTAAAACAAAAATAACCGGGGAGGTCTTTCAAAAATCAAAATTCTACACGCTCGAAAAAATAAAATTTTCAATCACGGCACACTGCGCCGTCATTCCCTTTTTCTGGATTCTGGTCTTTAGAAACGGATTTAATACTTTTGATTATTACGCCGCGATGCACGGCGGGTTCGGCACGCTCACTCACTCCGTCGTGTTCTGCATTTATCTGGCTGTGTACTTTGGCATCATTCACCTGCCGTTCAAACTTTATTCTATCTTTGTCATCGAGGAAAAATACGGATTTAACAAGATGACCCCGCGTCTTTTTATCATCGACCTCGTCAAATCCATCGCCATTGGTTCTGCAATTACCATCCCCCTGCTCTATCTTGTTTTCTGGTTCATGCAGGCATCGGGCCCTTACTGGTGGCTCTTTGTCTGGTTTGCCGTGACAGCCTTTCAACTCACAATGACCATCGTGTACCCGGCCTTGCTGGCCCCGCTCTTTAACAAATTCACCCCGCTGCAAAACGCAGAGCTTAAGAACCGGATCACCAAGACCGCCAACGACATAAAATTTGGCCTTGCGGGTATTTTTGTCATGGATGGATCAAGGCGTTCAAGCCACTCCAATGCTTATTTTGCCGGCGTGGGAAAATTTAAACGCATCGTCCTCTTTGACACGCTGATCACAAGACTCACGACCGATGAACTTGTCGCGGTGCTCGCCCACGAGATGGGGCACTACATCAAAAAACACATCAGGGATTTCATGATCATCGCGTCTTTATTAAGCCTTGCCGGTTTTTACACCCTTGCCCTGCTCATCGACTGGCCCGATTTTTACAAGGCCTTTAATGTCAGCCTGCCCAGCCCTCACACGGCCCTCGTGATCTTTGCGGTCGTGTCCGAGGTCTTTACATTTGCGCTGACACCGATCCTTAATATGCTCTCCCGCAAAAACGAATTTGCGGCCGACCGTTTTTCTGTCGAGGCCACAGGTCATAAAGACGCCATGAAAAGCGCACTGCTCAAACTCACCAGCGATAATTTAAGCAACTTGACCCCTCACCCGCTTTACAGCTTTTATCACTACTCCCACCCGACCCCGGTTGAAAGGGCACTTGCTCTCGACCAAGTCATCATCAACAAATCTGATGAGCAACGGGAGGGCCCGCAGACCTGACTCGTGCGGAACAACAAGTTACTCACTTGACTTAAATACTATGCGATACCACGAAACACTTGG
>JADGCS010000124.1:4703-11703 GCA_015228875.1 Deltaproteobacteria bacterium
AAAGCGATTGTGTATGACGACACGGCCTTTGAACAACTGGTGCAGACCGTTAAGTTGCACGCGCTCACAGACCCCGTTCAAGTTATCTGCGACGCCCGCACCTTTAAGGTCGCGGGTCAAAGGACAGAGGCAACACTGCTCTCTGCCGGGGTCGATGCAAAAACATTTATTGTCCCCGATCAAAACGGCAAATCACCGATCTGTGACGAGACAACCAAGAACACACTTAATAATTCCCTCCCAAAAACCGCTGTCATGATTGCCGTGGGGAGTGGTGTCATCAACGATCTTGTCAAGTGGGTCTCGTTTGAACGCAACATCCCTTATTATGTCATGGCCACAGCGGCCTCGATGAACGGCTACGCGGCCGCCAATGTGGCTGCCACGGTTAACGGTGTCAAGACGCTGATGCGCGCACACGCCCCTCTTGCGGTCTTTGCCGTGCCGCACATCATCGAAAACGCCCCGTTCGAAATGACCGCGTCGGGGCTGGGTGATGCCCTGGCAAAACCTGTCAGTTCAGCTGACTGGCGACTCAACCAGATCCTCTTTGATGAATACTACTGTCAGTTTATTGTAGACATTGTTAAAGAACTCGAACCCGGTTACCTTGATCACCCCGAGGGTATCAAAAGCAGAGACCCTGCGGCTATCGAGTCATTGTTTAAGACCCTGTTTTACTCGGGCGTTGCGATGACGCTTGCGGGCACCAGCTCCCCCGCATCGGGAGGCGAACACCTGTTGTCGCACGCACTGGACATGCTCTCTCTGCGCGATCACCTGGATCACGACCTGCACGGCAGACAGGTTGGGATAGGCACCATCCTTTCGGCGGCACTGTACGAAAAACTATGGGCACAGGACACAGTAACCCTCACCCCCCTCTCTCCTCATGTTGATGCCGCGTTCTGGGGCGCGCTCACGGACGAGGTAAGCGGGCACTATCAGCAAAAGCTAAAAACGGCCGCGACCATCGCCAACAGGTTCTCAAACAAAGACGCGTGGCAAAAATTAAAGCAGGGATTGACTCCATTTTTAAGATCTCCCCAAACCATAAAAAACTGTCTTAAAATAGCCTCCGCCGCTCATCAAATAAACAACATCGGCAGATACAGCACAGACGCGTTTACCCGCGTCTGGCAAAACTGCCATCAGTTACGCTCGCGCTTTACAATACTTGATTTGGCTCACATGGCGGGGATCATGCCCGTGTGTGCATGTGACCTGATTAAAAAATGGGTAGTGTAGTTAAAGCCCCCTGCAAGCAATGATAAAATCTTCGACTGAAACTCCGGACTGTCTGATGGCGCTTCTTACTAGCCGTAGGCTTTAGCCTACGGATTCAAGGTGGTGAAGGATTTGCGCCCTGAAGGGGCGCAGGGCTTGACCTACACCCCTTCAGGGTGTGAAAATATTTTCCCGCAATAAACCGTAGGCTGAAGCCTACGGCTAGGCTCCTGAGTCGCATCCGCGACACCACGTTTATCAATGCTTGGAGACTTTTCATGTTTCACAATCAGAGGTTTTCGAATAGGCTCTTAGTACTTCGATTCGCAAATACGGTAACGTAATTTGATTACCATTGATTTTGTGCTTGTAGATGGCTTTGCCGCCGTCGTTCACGACTGCAATCAGACAACACGAGATATCGACATCTGCATCCTTTTTTCCCATGAAGAAATTTATTCCCTGCTTGATGCATTAAAATCAATCAACCCGGTACTGAGAAATACCCCAACAAAAAAATCACTTGCCGCGCCGACACAAAACATATCACAACTGCGATCCCTGCACCTCACAACCGATCTTGGCATCATTGACGTTGTTTCGCACATCGAAGGTGTTGGGGGCTACCATGATGTTCTAAAAAATTCTGTGGAACTCAACCTCTTCAATAAAATCTGCCGCGTTATCTCTGTCGATGACCTCATCAAAAGCAAGAAAACACTGGGGCGCCACAGGGACCTTGCCGTTGTCGAAGAACTCGCGGTGATTAAAAAGGAAAGAAAATCATCGTAAATACTTTTCAATATTCAAAAATATTTACAACATCTCCAAAAATTGTTTTAAAAAAGGATCGAGAATAAAAAAGCGATTTTTTGTATCACGCGAGATAATGGGGGCATCGTCGAGGCTCATACCGATACGATTGAGCTCCGTGGGGGATAAACCTGTCTCACCAGACATTTCCTGTCCTGTGTAAGATGAAACAAGGCCCAGTCTTGCCACTGCCTTGATGAATTTTTTTTGGTTCACACTATAACCATAAAGAGCGCTTTCGTACCTGCCCTGTTTTGACTTTGAGGCGTCTGCAAGCGCAGAGTCGATACATTCTTTTGTCAATACTGTTCCGGTAGCAATGGTATCAACAATCCACGAGCCAAGTTCGTTGATGTAATTGGGGATACCATTCATTTTTCTCATCAGGTAATCCGCTGTATCCCCATCGATAGACAGGTTCGCAACAGCAAAGCGCTCGTTCATGTAGGGAAGATATTCGTCCAAGGGTATGGGCTTTAATTCCATGTCTTCGCCAAAACCAAAAAAAGGCGATTTTTTGTCGTTAAACATTTTGTAAAGAAGGCGTTGATTGCTTCCCATAAGAATAACGGCCGCGTTGCTTAGTTTTTTTATTTCTCTTCTTAAAACTGCCTGAACATCTCTGAGGGCGGCTATACCCTGAAATTCGTCGAGAATGATGACAATCTCGTGGTGCTGGCCCATTGTTTTGAGTTCTTTAAAAAGCGACATGATGTATGCTTCGGGTTGTGGTTCGGGCTTTTTCTTAAGAGAGATTTCCACCCCCCCGGGCAGACCAAGTTTAAGACGGGAAACAAGCGCATCAAGATGGGCCTTGACATTTTTAAGCGGGAGTTGCTCGTTGAGAGCTGTCTCGTAGTGGCTTTTAAATCTTCCCGCGACATCACCAAGGCTTGTAACCTCGTTTAAATCGACATAAAGACCAAAAATTTTGGGGTCTGTTTTTTTTAGCAATTGACTACACACATTCACAAGTGATGTTTTTCCCATTCTTCTCAAGCTGTAGATAACAATCCGCCCCTGTTTTCTGATTAGGGCCACAAGCCGCTTTTTTTCGCGCACACGATTGCACATGTCTTCTGCATCAATAACAACGTCAAATTTAAAGATTTTTCCCATACAACGATTATACACAAATTTGTGTATTCAAACAAGTTGTTTTATACACAAGAATGTGTATAATCAATATTGCCCTGTTTAGAATTTGACGTCTTCTGGTGGTGCTCTTTCCAAACAAAGCATGGCATCTCTACCCCCTGATTTTTTGTTTCAGCCCCACCAACATCTTGACGCCATTCTTATAGCCACGACGCCCTGCGCGACAAAAAGGCATAATTCATTTGAAAAAAAAACGACAACAGTCAACCCTTACACTTGAAACCTTTATTTAAACGCAGCCAGACCATAACCCGCATAAAGCGGAAAATACTACGCGGGCGGACACCATGCAAAAATTGATGCCGAAACGCGTAGAAAAAACCTTCCAAGGTTCTATGAGCATCCAAAATTCCGTGAGACAAATATGCTACGATGAGCATTGTTTTGCGCCTCCTGAAACACTGGACCAAAAACTTGCAGAGAGGCTCGATGTAAACAAAGACGGGGTTATTACAAACTGGTCGCTCATCAACTCCCCCTTGTTGACACCCACAACAGGGCCCGGGGATGTAACACCAACCAATCGGGACGAATACGAAGGTCTGATTGTAGACAAATACTATCAACACCTTTTGCCAGAGCAGCAAAAAAAACTGCAACTCAGGGTGGATTCTTCGTTTGCCGCCAGACTGCAAAAGCCGGTCTCGGAACTTGAGGCAAAGTACAGATCTGCACTTGCGGGCGTACGTACACGCATCGAAGCCGTCCTGGGATTGCCCGTACCGGACCACGTCTGGCAAGGCATCACCGTGAGGTATCAAAATTATAACACTGCACCCTACAGGGTTACAGGCGGGAACAACTCCGATGCCGTGCGGGGTCTCATGATGGGCAACCACGAGGACGGACACTTTGATGTCAGAATATTCAACGATGATAAAAACACACTGGGCCACGAGATAATGCATGCAGTCATCGAGGGATTGATTGTTGCATCAGACCCCACATGCGGCCCAAAGCAAAACCCCATGCCCCTGTGGTTTCGCGAAGGCATTGCTGATTATGCAAATCCCGATCACGATGCCGAATTAAACAGTCACGTTAGCAGCATCTCGGCCCTTAAAGAGCGCATCCCTGCATCAGACGGTTTTCAAAATCACATCGAATCAACCACAAACCTCCCTGCCAATATACAGGATCGTTTCGAAGGTTATCTCGCGGTGCAGTTTATTGCAGATTTCTTTGGCGAAGATGCCCTGCGTCACCTGCTCGCCCTCATCATCGAAAACAGGGAACCCTTTGAGACAAACTTTTATCACGCCACACAGATGACCCACCCCGATTTTGAGACCCTTGCAAACCAGTACCTGCAACACAGGATCCAGATAAACCACGAACATGATTCTGCCGGTAAATTGACAGCAGAATCACTCTGGCTGGATGGCCAAAAACGCTGGCACAAGACATTCACCAACAACACAGCCACTGCGATAGAGCGGTTTACACACGGTGGCGGCCTTGTCATCGGCATCACTTTTCAACTCAAGCCTTCCCCCCCGCAGCCTAAATAAAAACCGACCTGTCCACAAGACCCCTGTTTAATATTAATCCGTGTCGCCGATGGTCTCTATGTAATACACTCAGGGATGTCTGCACTTTTTTGATTTGCCAATCACATGCCCCACATCTTATAACGCAGTGATGACGCGGTGATGACGCGCTTTTTAAAAAAGCGTCCGTTCGCAATCATCCCATTGTCACCTTTGTATAAAAGGAACCCAACCCATGAAAGCCCTCTGCCATAAAAACAAAAAAATCTGTATCGAGGAAAAACCTGTCCCCGCACCAAAAGAAACAGAGTCGCTTATAAAAGTGACACTGGCGGGCGTCTGCAACACCGATATCGAGATCGTCAAGGGCTACATGGGTTTTGAGGGCACACTCGGACACGAGTTTGTTGGTGTTGTCGAAAAGAGCAGCGACACCTCTCTTATCGGCAAACGTGTGGTCAGCGACATCAACTGCGCCTGCGGTGAATGCGAGACCTGCAGACGCGGTCACCCGCACCACTGCCCCCACAGAGAAGTGATCGGCATTGTCAAAAAGGACGGGGCCTTTGCCACATACATCACCGCACCCACAAAAAATCTCGTCGTGGTCCCCGACACCTGTCCCGATCAAATAGCCGTCTTTGCCGAGCCTGTGGCCGCAGCACTCGAGATACAAGAGCAGGTTAAACTCAAACAGGACGAGGCCATCTGTGTTTTGGGAGACGGCAAGCTTGGGCTGATCATCGCGATGACACTTGCAAACGCAGGCTTTGATGTGACCCTTGTCGGTCATCACCCCGAGCGCCTCTCAAGGCTTGGCCAAAACATGGTCAACTACGCCACACAAGCGCTGGATCAGATTTTTACCACCGTTATCGAGGCCACCGGAAACCCGCAAGGGTTGATCACCGCACAAAAGATTGTCCTTCCCAAGGGAAAAATCATCCTCAACTCGACCTATCATGAGGGATTCAACTTCAACCCGGCATTGATCGTGATTAACGAGATAGAAATCACCGGCTCGCGCTGCGGCCCCATCGACAAGGCCGTCGCTCTTTTAAGTTCGGGGGAGGTAGATCCCTCAACACTGATCGACAAGACCTACCCGCTCTCCGAAGGGGTACAGGCCATCGCAAAGGCCACCGAAAAAGGTGTGCTCAAGGTTCTGCTGGATACCACGCAATGACGCTACAATCCCACGTCACTCACTGATTTATGGGTATCACCACATCGCCTTTCCCGACAGACCCTATTTATATTTATGTTGCCCGGCATCATAAACAAGGGCATCAGGTTTTTTCGAGATAGACATCGAAGTAGGCGCGCACATCTTCGAGCGAGTCGAGAATCGCAAACGGGATGAGTTTGGTGTGAATATCAAGCAGAACAAGTGCATTATTGGCAGAATCCTCTGTAGCCGCATCCCGCAGGCGCGCAGACACAAACGTGTTGACCGTCTGGACCTCATTGTAGATGGCCGCCAAGCCCTTAAGATCAAGATTGACGGGCTCTCCCTGTTGTTTTTTAAAATACTGTCCCAAGAGGTACATGGAGGCGGAGCGGTAGGTGGTCTCGAGATGATCGGCAAAGGGAAGATGAAAACGCGCCATCGGTTTAAAAAATCGGGTGTGCGGGCAGCCGCTTGTTGCGGAGATAAGCCCCATCAGGGCGGCAATCCCTTTTTGTGCGGTTGTATCGAGCGTGATGGTCCTTTTGTGTGTCACCACCTCGACGTGACTTTCTTCGAACGAAAGGATCTGCGCAAATTTCTCGACAACATTGACCAGATTGCCTGCAAGCGGGCAATGCGAATGTTCTTTGGGATCGAGCGTGCAGTTGGGACATTTTTTGTTTTCGAGCCGTGTCCAATCGGGCCGTTTGGGGGGTTCGTTGCCGTAGAGCTCGAGCGTTTTGCTATTGAGCTTGAGATCAAAGATCACCTGTTTTGCGTTGGTGAGCGTAAAAATATATTTGATGTCGAGTGTGTCCATTTTTTGCTCCTGTTTTATTTTTTTACCATCATCACCCCGCCGCCAAAGACAGCAAAGGACAGTGCCCAGAAAATCCAGCAGATTAAAGGGACAGAGGATAGCGACGACACATCCCTGGCGCCGAGGAGATACACGCCGGAAAAGGCGAGAACGCCCGACACAACCGAGAGGCCCAAAAAGCGCAGCCCCTTTGAGATCTTTGAGAACTCCGTCTCGTATCCCCGCTGATGCACCTCAAACGCGTAATTGCGTTTTGAAAACTCCCTTAAGAACCAGCGCATGTGCCTGGGAACCCCCCTGATGGAGTTGAGAATATCGCGC
>JADGCS010000125.1 GCA_015228875.1 Deltaproteobacteria bacterium
ATGAATTGAGAGATTTTTTAAAAAAACATGGTCAAAATAAATCTGGCAATGTTTTAAAATTTGTTTGAAAATTTTAAAAATATAATTTTTTTTACGTCAATCAAAGAGGGGGTTTTTCAGCGGAATCCTTAATCAAGACTTGACCCCCCACCTTTGTTCCTTGTAACACAATCTTTGACCTTAATCAAGACTTGACCCCCCACCTTTGTTCCGGATAATCAACAGCCATGACAACACCAAACACAAATACAACAGCCTTGGCCTTGAGCCCTCAGACTCAGACTCAGACTCAGACTCAGACTCAGACTCAGGCTGTCATCATCTATACAGACGGCGGAGCACTCGGTAATCCGGGGCCCGGCGGGTTTGGTGTGATCCTCGAATACAAGGGAAAACAAAAGGAGATCTCCGGCGGGTTTGGGATGACCACAAACAATCGCATGGAGCTTATGGCCTGCATCGAGGGACTCAAGGCCCTCAAACGAGGGTGCCGCGTAAAAATTTTTTCTGACTCGCAGTATGTGGTTAACAGCATGCAAAAAGGCTGGGCCAGGAAGTGGCGCGCAAATAACTGGATGAGAAATAAAAAAGACGCGGCCGAAAATACTGACCTTTGGGAGGAACTCCTTCACCTCTGTGAAACGCACGATTGTTCGTTTGAGTGGGTGAGAGGACACGCAGGCAACCCCAAAAATGAGCGTTGTGATCAACTCGCCAAGGCGGCTGCCTCTCAGAGGGGACTGCCGGTCGATCAGGGGTATCAAGATAGACAAGGAGACATTGACCTCTCCCCCAAACTGCCCTAAGAAGCCGAACAATATATTAAAGGAGACCACTTTATGGAACACGCAAGAGTCAAAGAAATCTTAAACCGCAACAAGTCCGGCGGCAACGTGGTGATCAAAGGCTGGCTCAAAACAGCGCGGCACTCAAAGGGATTTTCTTTTTTAGAGGTGAGCGATGGTTCCTGTTTTTCGGGCATTCAGGTTGTGGCGGGAGAGGGGCTTGACAACTACGACACCGAGATCAAAAAACTACTCACCGGCTGTGCGGTCAGTGTGAGTGGCGAGCTTGTTGATTCTCCGGGACAGGGGCAGAAATACGAGATTAAGGCAGAAAAAATAGCAGTTGTGGGCCTGGTTGACTCTGATTATCCCCTGCAGAAAAAACGCCACACCTACGAATTTTTGCGCACGATCGCGCACCTGCGTCCCCGCACCAATTCTTTTGGTGCGGTCTTCAGGGTGCGCAATGCCGCCTCCAAGGCTGTTCATCATTTTTTTCAGGAGCGCGGTTTTGTGTACCTGCACAGCCCCATCATCACGGCCTCCGACTGCGAAGGGGCGGGGGAGATGTTTAAGGTGACCACGCTTGATCTCAAAGCCCCTCCACGGGATGAGGCGGGTAAAATCGATTACAAACAGGATTTTTTTGGCCGCGAGGCTCATCTCACGGTCTCGGGACAGCTTGAGGCCGAGATCGCGGCAATGGCGCTCTCCAATGTTTATACCTTTGGCCCCACCTTTCGCGCAGAAAATTCAAACACAAGTCGTCACCTTGCAGAATTCTGGATGATCGAGCCGGAGATGGCCTTTTGCGATATCCGCGGCGACATGGACCTTGCCGAGTCTTTTTTAAAATACGTGCTTCAATCGGTGCTCAACGATTGCCCCGATGACATGCAGTTTTTTAACGACCGTATCGACAACACCGTTCTGGCCACCATGGAGTCCATCATCAAGACACCCTTCGAGAGGATCACCTACACCGAGGCCGTCGATATCCTCCTCAAGAGCGGAAAGACTTTCGAGTACCCTGTCACATGGGGCTGTGATCTGCAGAGCGAGCACGAACGCTACCTGACCGAAGATCACATCAAAAGGCCGGTGATTGTGACCGACTACCCCAAGACCATCAAGGCGTTTTACATGTACCTTAACGATGACGACAAGACCGTGCGCGCGATGGATGTGCTTGTGCCCAAGGTGGGCGAGATTATCGGAGGATCGCAGCGCGAGGACCGCAAGGATATTCTTTTAAAACGTATTGGAGAACTCAACCTCAACGAAAAGGACTACTGGTGGTACATCGATCTCCGCCGCTACGGTTCTGTCCCGCACGCGGGCTTTGGTCTTGGGTTTGAGCGCATCGTGCAGTTTATGACGGGTATGGGCAATATCCGCGATGTGATCCCATTTCCGCGGGTGCCGGGGTACGCGGAGTTTTAAAAGGAGTCCATGCAGATCAAGAGACAACCAGCTTTTTTTTGGAGCCTTGTCTTCCTTATTGCCTTTTTTCCTGTTTTAAACCTGCAGGCAGGGGGACCGCTTTATATAAGCACTGGGGGGCTTCCGGCAATATGGGACACCACAGTCCCTGTCATCGTTCATCCCGAGTCGGGGGTCTGTGGCACATTCAGCAACAGTGAAATTCTCTCGCGTCTCGATTTGGATCTTGCGGTCTGGGGCGATGTCACCGGGGTGTCTCTTTCTTTTCAGCAGGTGACACTGTCAACCTTTCGGCCCATGTTGGCGAGGTGATCACGGTTACCGGAAATGTCTCCACAGTGATGTGGCAGCATGTGGGCGGTTTTTATGCCTCGCACCCCTACGACAATTTTTTTGACATCAATAAATCACAGACTGTTGTTTATACCAGCGGCTCCAAAATCAACTGCAAGGGAAAAACGATTGTTGAAGGCAAGGTGGTCGCGGTTGGTGGTGACTGGCCGCAAGGGTCCAAAATGGCTGATTCACCGGGCTACAAGGAATATCACATCCTTGCAGATAAATGGCAATGTGTTGAGTGAGATGTTTTCCAAACGCGTTGAGGAACCAAAGCATACAGGTCAAAATAGGCACGGGGCTTAAGTTGTTGATATAATGGTGTTTATCGCAAGGACTCACCAATCACTTTTTGATGATTTTTCTTTTGGGTTCTTTGGGCAGCACAAAGAGATCGTCGCTGGTGTTTTTGTTAAAGACGATGCCCTCAAAGCTGTAGTGTGTAACATTACCCGACGTGTTAAACAGGACGGCCTCTTTGATGAGGGTGTTTTTAGCATCAACCCCCAGCGTTATTTTAAGGACGGCGTCTGTTTTTTTGGGTATCAGATGAATTTTTTTAAGACCCCTGTTTTTTATCTTTAAATAGCCCTCTGGTTCATCAAGTGTGGTTTCAATCTCAAAGATTTCCGACATATTCTTAAGACCGCTTAAGAAACTCAAGGCCTCTTCGCTGATGACTTTTTGGGGGTTGTTAAATTGCCACGCCGTGGGATCGTTGTGTTTGTAGATCCAGAGCTTGTCGCCATTGGAGGCGTAGATTTTATAGGGGCTGCTTGTGTATTCGATGCGGATCTTGTTGGGTCGGGCCACGATGATCTTGCCCTGCTTGACGATCTGGTCCTCAAGCATCTCGACAAAAGTGGTTTGAGTAAAATCAGCAGACCATGATTGGAGGGCTGTGTAGCGGCTTTCAATTTGCACGGCGAGGGGATCCTGACACCAGGCCGGGTTTGGCGTTGTGAGGACAACAAGCAGAAGCAAAACGGAAAATAGGGTGTGTTTCATCCTGGATGCGGCAGTTGAAGAGTACAGGGCGACAGGAGATGCGGGATTTAATTGGGTTATACGCGACTTCCCGTGCTTCACCTGTTTGTTGCGCAACTTTGACTCTCCGAATCCAATTAAATCCCGCATCTCCTGTCGCCTGGGGCAGTTCAACAGCGTTTTTAGTTTCATTATTGTGTCACCAGAATCTTTCGAATCACCGTGAGAAACAAATCGTTTTCTTCGGGGGATCCCACGGTGACCCTCAGGCAGTTTTTTACAGTAGTATCGTCGCTGACATTTTTTACCAGTATTTTTTCATCCTTAAGTTTTTTGGCAATATCCCTGGCATTAGTAACTTTAAACAATAGAAAATTGGCCTCGGAGGGATACACCGTGAGGTCATTTATTTTTTGCATGTTTGAAAAGAGCCTCGCCCTTTCACTCAAGATGGCTTTTATATTTTCTTTAACATAATCGGGGTGATTTAATATTTCTTCTACAATGGTGCTTGTGATGATGCTGATCCTGTAGGGCAGAAGAAATTTTTCGATTTGTGATGTGATATCCACATGGGCCACCATAAATCCAAAACGGACACCGGCCAAGGCAAAGGCCCTGGAAAAACTTCTCATGATGATCAGGTTTTCAAAATCATCGAGCCAACTCAAGGCAGTCTCTTCTGTTAACGGGTAATAGGCCTCATCTATCACCACGGGACATCTCGCCGTTTGAATGATGCTGTAGAGGCTTTTTTTGTCAAACAGACTGCCTGTAGGCGTGTGGGGATTGGCAATAAAGATGAGTCCCGGTTTTTCTTTTTTTATGGTCGTGAGAGTTTTTTCTGTTTGCAGTTCGAAGTCTTCGCTTAAGGGGACTTTGATGACTTTGTTGCCGTGAAGCCTTGCCTGTGTTTCGTAGACAGAGAGGGATGGATCGAGTGTCAGCACCTTGTGGTGCGGGTTGATGATATTGATGAGTGACTGCACAAGCGAGTCCGTGCCGTTTGCGACAATAAACTGATCAGGCTGCAGACCTGACTTAAGCGCCAGTTTTTTTTGAAGCGTGATGATGTCCTGTGCGGGGTAGCGATTCCAGTCGGATCTTAAGAGACGCTCCGTGATCCTGACCTTGATGTCGAGAGGGATATCAAAGGGACATTCGTTTCTGTTGAGAGGGGTTCCCTCCTGCAGATCTGCATGGGAGAAATCGCCCTCGATGATTTCGTTTCTAAAGTAGTTGTGCATGATTATTGATTCAGCATTGAGCGATTGAAGTACCTCTTGAGACAGGAGATGCAGGATTTAATTGAGTTCTACGCGACTTCCCGTGCTTCACCTGTTTGTTGCGCAACTTTGACTCTCCGAACTCAATGAGATCCCGCATCTCCTGTCTGTGTGTTCATTTATGCTACATTTCTTGGGTTTAACTGCCGCCCTGTGTGTTTGCCGACGCACCGATCAGTTGTTTCATTTGTGTGATTGTTTTGCCGTAATCGTCTGTATGAAAGATACCTGATCCCGATACAAAAACATGGGCCCCGTTGTCTGAGAGTTCCTTTATGTTGCTGATTTTAACGCCGCCGTCAATCTGAATAAGGATGTGCGGGTATTGTCTGCGGATGACGTCGCTGACTTTTTTAAGTTTGTCTGTGCAGTAACCAATAAAACTTTGTCCTCCTGACCCCGGTTTGACGGTTATGATCACCACGTAGTCGATGATTGGGAGGACCTGAAAGATCGATTCGACAGGGGTTGCCGGGTTGATGGCGACACCGGCCTTTGCACCGAGGTCTTTGATGAGGTTGATGGATCTGTCGAGGTGATACCCTTCTTCGACATGCACAGAGACCCAGTTGGCACCAGCCTTGATAAAGTCGGCAAGAGAGTTTTGCGGGTTTTGGATCATCAGGTGGCAATCGATGGGAAGCCTTGTGTTTTTGCGAACGGCATCGACAACCAGGGGGCCTACCGTGATGTTGGGTACAAAATGACCATCCATGACATCAACATGAATAAGATCGGCACCGGCATTTTCGACAGCGCCGATTTCGGTGGCAAGGCACCCAAAATCTGCCGAGAGTATTGAAGGTGCAATGAGTTTGTGTGTCATAGTGAGCCTTTCGTGCGTTATTTTAATATCCAGGAATTTCAAAGTCGACAGAGCGCGGGTGCATTCTTCGCATAATAGAAAAACTCAATCGCGTCAAAGTCAAGTTAGTAACTTGAAAGCGTGCCGGATTCTAACCTGAGTCCGTTGGCAAGATCAAATGCCTTCATTTTGGTTTTGCCTTCGAGCTGAACTTCTTTGACAAGGATGTCTGATGTCCCTGTGGCCACCGTCCACCCGTTTTTTGCGATATGAACGATGTGACCCGCCTGTGCACCAGCCCGGGTATTAAGGACTTCTGTGGCATAAATTTTGATCTGTCTGCCGTCAAGCTGTGTGGCGGCTACGGGCCATGGGACAAGGGCCCTGACCAGGTTGAATATTTTTTGAGATGAATCCTGCCAGTTAATGCAAGAGAGATCTCTGGCGAGTTTTGGGGCAAAGGTTGCGTTTGTGTGGTCTTGCTCTTTGGGTTTAAGTTTATCCTGGGAGATAAGCCTCATGGCCTCGATGAGTGCGTCTGCCCCGATGTGTGCGAGCTTGAGTGAGAGGGAAACGGCATTGTCAGATATCTCGATGGGTGTTTTTTTTATAAGATAGACGGGTCCTGCGTCCATTTCTTTGACCATGCGCATGATGGAGCAACCGGTCTCGGGACGGCCGTCCATCAGGGCGTAGTTGATGGGGGCCGCACCACGGTAATGGGGAAGGATGGATCCGTGGACATTAAGGGCTTCGATGGTTGCGCTGTTAAGGACAGTCTGCGGGAGAATTTTACCGTACGCGGCGGCGATTATAAAATCCGGGGCGGTTTGTTTTATTGTTTCCAAAACATCGGGGGTGCGTAGCTTGTCTGGTTGAAAGAGGGGGATGTTGTTTTCTCTGGCAAAGAGGGCAACAGGCGATGATTTTATTTTTTTGCCCCTTCCTGCGGGTTTGTCCGGTTGTGCAAAGACGGCCTTGATGGGAAAGTTTTGATGAAATAATTTTTCGAGGATGATGCGGGCAAACTCTGGAGTGCCCATAAAGATGACGGAGGGTTGGTTGTTTTGATGGGGCTGCATAAGGGGGGAAATAATGCGTTGTCGATGATTTGTAAATAAAAGACAGGGCCAACAAAAAGGCCCGGTGGATTTTGTCCTGCCGGGCCTTTGAGTAGGAGATCAATGAATTTAATAAATTTACATATCTGTTGTCTTTGGCTCGTTATCGGTCTCGCGCACGGCACCTGGTTCTTCGTCGCTGTAGATGACGGCGCTGCCATCGTCCCTGAATATGAGGACAGAATAACTCTTGGTTGGCAGTAAAAAACTGCTCTTGACTGTTTTCATGTTTGCTATGTTGTGGTTGGCGGGAAAAAAACCACCACCGCAGCTTATAGACTGGCCTGGATTGATAAATTGTCTGAGTGGCGGCCTTGAACCCTCCCCGGCATTTGCCGCAACCTCCGACCCACAGAGCCTGTCTCTCCATGAACTCATAGTCACCCCCCTGTATTTAGTACTTGCAATGTGCATGCCAGAGTCGATAAAAAACGCCTGCGGGAACATATTGATATTGCTTGTACAATTTTGTGGCCAAGGCCTGTTATTTGTGGACTAGGCAAGAATGGCCGTGATTTTTTGTTTTTTGAGTCAATTAAATGACGTTCCAGCCTGTGTTTGAGCCTGACGCGGCCATGCAATCCTTTATTTGCAATGGTTAGCCGATGACAGGCCATGTCATTTTTTTTACAATGATGCTTCACGTCATTATTGATGGTTACAACCTCATCAGACAGATCCCCGATCTAGAGCGGCACGAGAGAACCTCTTTAGAGGCAGGCAGGCAGCGGCTTGTTGCGTTATTGGCAGGGTATAAAAAAATTAAGCGACACAACATCTCTGTGGTCTTTGATGGCGACCTGGCACTCAGCGAGTTTGCGCCGGCCTTTAAAGAGTCGGGGATCCACATCAGATTTTCTCCGCGAGGGATCAGTGCTGACGATATCATCAAGGGGATCGTTGCCGCAGAAAAAGGGAACCTTGTTGTGGTGAGCTCTGATCACTCCGTCCTTGATTTTGCAAAGGCCCATAAAAAAGGTCATCTGACCTCGCCGGAGTTTTACGACAAGCTGCTCATGGCAAGTGCGATGGCAGGGGAGTCTGCCCCTATAAGGTCCAAAGAAAAGAAGCCCCCACACAAACGCTGGGCAACCTATAAAAAAGGGCCAAAGCGAAGGACCAAAAAAAAGGACAGAAAAAATCTCAACAAGCTGGGAAAACTTTGAGACCCTGGATAAACTTGCATTTAACGATTAAAACACATCGAAGGACAGGTGATGCCGGATTTAATGGGGTTCTGCGCGACTTCCCGTGTTTCACTTGTTTGTTGCGCAACTTTGACTCTCCGGACACAATTAAATCCGGCATCACCTGTCTTTATGCCGCGTTTCGAGATAAGGGGCATGATGGAACGCTGTGGGCGAACAGGGGTTGACAAATGAATTGAGAGGATTAGTTTACCCTGTAGCCCTGTTTTGGTTAATAACAAATTAATACAAGGACAAAACCATGAGTAAAAATTATTGGGAGCCAGAAAATACCCCCCCTTACGCAAACCAGTTTCAATCACAGGTAATGGCAGTCACGGCAACGGGTCTGCAGCAGTTTATGATTCAAACCTACACATGGATGATGCTTGGTCTTGCGCTTACCGGTGTGGTTGCTGTGTTTACGGTGACAAACGAGGCCGTCATGGCGGCAATTTTTGCAAACCGGATGATCTTCTTTGGTCTTATCATCGCCGAGTTCGCCTTGGTTTTTGCATTTACAATGGCCTTAAGAAAAGGTGCCGCCCCTGCAACACTCCTTACCATGTTTCTTGTGTATGCCGCACTTAACGGGCTGACCCTTTCGGTGATTCTACTTGTTTATACCTACGAATCTGTGGCGCAGGCCTTTTTTGTATCAGCCGGCATGTTTGGCGGTATGAGCCTTTACGGCTACGTGACAAAACGCGACCTCACCGGCCTTGGCAGTTTTGCCGCAATGGGGGTCTGGGGTCTCATCATTGCGGTTGTCATCAATTTTTTTCTCAACAGCTCTGTGCTTAATCTGGCCATCAGCGCCATTGGGGTGGTGATCTTTACCATCCTGTCTGCCTACGATACGCAGAAGCTTAAGGCGTACTACGCTCACTATGCCGCCGATGGCGAGGGGCTTAAGCGCGTCTCTTTAGGCGGTGCGCTCACACTGTACCTGGATTTTATAAACCTGTTTCTGTTTCTGCTGAGGTTTTTAGGCAACAGACGGTAGGTTATTATTTCATTGCAAAACAGGATTCCGTTCGCAGACCTTTATCAAAAAATGATACGGTTTTAATAAAGTATGAACAGGGCAGTGTTTTTTTTATTTAAGTTTGCGAAGAAATTCGAGATCCGCGGCGTCCGCCGCTGAAGCGCGGTCTTTGTAGGATATTTTTTTTAATTTGATGATATCTGCTGTCGATGCCACACGAAAGGAGTATGAACGGATTTTTTTTATTTTGGCCCGCGTGACCAACTCACTGGCGGGGAGCGGAAAATCAAGCAGAAGGTCTATCCTGAGACCTGTCTTTGGGTTCAGAAAGTAGATGCTGCCAGGTGCATCTATTTTGACCCTTGCCACTGCAATATTTTGGTTGTTGATTGTTGTCAGGATATTGTTGTGCTGATCCACCTTTGATGCCAATGCAAATCCCTTTTTATAGAATATTTCGAACAGCTTTTTGTAGTCCATGCCTTCTGTGCAAATGAGAAAATCGAAATCTTTAGTGACGCGCGGCGAACCCAAAATGACCAGCGCCATTCCACCGACCAACACGGGGCAGAACCCGAGCTTTTCTAATTTTACAAGGATCTGGCCTACGGTATCTATATAGTCTGGAACCTTTTTCATTTGGACGCCAGTTCGTTTATTGAATCGACATATCTGAAATTATTTTCGATCCGACGGGCGAGCTTGTAGGATTCGGACCGGGCCTTGCCTCCAGAGCTTGCGATGTTCTTTCGCTGTGCAGCCGAAAGCCTTTTTCCCCTGGCTAAACCACCTTTGCGGCCCAGAATTTTGGCATATTCCCGTAGGGACATGCCTAATTTTAGCTTAGCGCTAAGCATAATACAAGACAATCTTTGGGTTTCTAAAATAAATTGGGGGGGTGATAAAAAAATTAAAAATGAGCTCGAAAACAACCACACAAGCAATTGATATTACTCGTTAATTTTAAACAAAATTATTTTAAGGACTTGACCCCATTCTTGATTCCCTGTTACTTCGCGGTGCGTGTTTGCCCTTGTCAAAAGACAGAGATCAGAACTGCTGCTTTTTATTACTGCCATTGCCCTGCTTGGTTTTGGTGACAGCGTTATCAACGCCACACTCAATAATTATTTAGACGAAACTTTTTTTATCACCAGCCTTGAGAGATCCCTTCTGGAATTTCCCCGCGAGTTGCCGGGGTTTCTGGTTGTCTTTATCTCTGCGGCGCTGTTTTTTTTGCGAAGCCGCCGTCTTGCCGTCTTTGCCTGTCTTGTTTCGGGGGCGGGATTTCTTCTCATCGCATTTTTTGCACCGACACTGCACATCCTGTTTGTCTGGATTTTTATGTACAGCGTTGGTCAGCATCTCTTGATGCCGCTTGTGAGTTCCATCACCATGGAAATGGCCAACAAGGGACAGGACGGCCGCAGGCTGGGGCAGGTCCACAGCATCCGTAACATGGCTGCTGTGACTGGCAGTTTTGTGGTGTTTGCGGGTTTTAAATATCTGGGTCTCAACTTTCAGGTGTCGTTTATTATTGCGTCGTTTGTCTTTGTGGTTGCCGCATTTTTTTTCTACAGGCTTAGCCCCGGAGATGTCCAGCCGCCCAGGCTGCACTTAAAACTTCATAAACAGTACCGTCTTTATTATTGGCTTGGAATACTCTTTGGGACTCGCAAGCAGATCTTTCTTACCTTTGCCCCCTGGGTCCTTGTGACTGTTTACAACAAACCCACAACCGTTATAGCCACATTGTTTTTTATCGGTGGGATTGCCGGGATTGTCTTTCAGCCGCTGCTTGGCCGCGCCATTGATCAATTGGGAGAAAAGTTTGTCTTTATGGCCGAGGCCGTACTGCTTGTTATGGTCTGTCTGGGATACGGATTTGCAAAGGACCTGCTGCCCTACCCTGCGGCATTTGTTGTTGTCTCGGTCTGCTTTGTGGGTGATCAACTGTTGATGTCAGTCAACATGGCCCGCGCCACATATCTTAAAAAAATTGCTGCGAGCCCCGAACACATCACACCCACACTGACCATGTCTCTCACCATTGATCATATTTTTTCGATCAGCGTGGCGCTTGTAGGCGGCATGATCTGGTCGCGTTTTGGCTATCAGTTTGTGTTTTTGTTTGGCGGGTTGATTGCCTGCCTCAACCTGATATCGGCCCTCTTTGTTGTTGTTCCAGACCCGCACAAAGCAAGCCCGCCCCATCCCGAGGCCGGTACTGCATGAATGACACTTAGGGTCTGCCCGGAAATAACTGTTCATTTTGGCATCTCATCTTGTGGTCATCTTTGACCGATCTTCAATCGCAAAAGCCTCAAAATAGCCCTGCTATTCCTCCGGTTTTGCTCATTCAGATCGGCCAAATCTAACCCCAA
>JADGCS010000126.1 GCA_015228875.1 Deltaproteobacteria bacterium
TCGATTGAAGTTGGCATGCAGCATAAAAAACTGGGAACGTATTTCTATTCATCTGCGAGAAAGACCCAGAAAACGAATTTCTCAGTGGACGACGTATCATGACGGTTATTAAGTTAGCGCTTATGGGGCATGTCCCTGTGTGCCCATCTCCCGCGCTACAGCTTCTTTTTCTGCCTGATCAACAGCGCGTTAATGTACCTGATAATGCTGGAGCGCATTTCTTCTGTGAAGGCCACAAGCCCGGCGGAGCCTTTACCAACCACAAAGCGGGCGCCATAAAATTTTACCGTGTCTGTTTCTGACATTTTTTTTTCACTTTCACGAATCACAAACACGGGCAGCCTGACAGGAGTTGTCTCTTCAATCTTGATGGGGATGGTGATCTGGTAAAGATCTCCGCCCCGCAGGTTTGCATCGCATGTGAGGCCAATACCGTCTGCCCCCATATCGTACAGTTGCGCCGTGAATTTGTTTTGAGATGCATCCTGCACCTCACAGGAAAGGGGCGGTTTAAAATCAATGCGGTAATATTCCCGCCGATTGGCGATACTGATATTTTTAAGGTCGGGTATGAGTGTGATGAAATCGAGTTTTTTCCCTTCCTGTTGATCGCGCTGCAACGTCACACTGACATTTAAGATGCCCTGTTTATCTTTAATAACAAGAAAACCCTTCATCTCGTCGCGGGTCATGAGTTCCTCGTGATAATCGACAATCAGTTCTAAGGTATTGACCCGCCTGATCCTGACGATGGCCTTTTGTTTTTGGGAACCTACAAAATAAAAAAAAGGGTGATCAGGATCAAAGTAGTCTCTAAAAGAAAAATTTTCTGTATTTTTGATCAACATACGGGCCCCCCTTAAATTGGCACAACCCAAGCACATATTAACATTTTTTTTTTGCCTTATACAGTATCAAGTTTATCACAACAGCGACGTTTGGTCATGGCAAAGGCGGGGATGACGGAGATCGCTTCCCCCTGAATGTCCTGACAAAGACAAGAATCACCCTGCCTTGAGAAAATGTGTTGATGGATCTCTAATACCATCATTCTGTTTAGCAACACCCTTTGTCGCTGCGTTTTTAATTGATACGCGGCAGGTCATCAAATGCCCTTATTGGTGCGTTTGCGCCTTCCAATCCCTTGACTCAATCTTGCAGCCCTCTATACTTTTTCTTTCTCGATTTATTTTTCTTTACAGGAGGAGTGAGTATGTCGGTTAACAAGAACAACGATGTCTGTCTGGCGGGCATGGTGTACATCCCCGAGGGCAGATTCACAATGGGTTCTGATGACGGTTTTAAAAACGAGCAGCCCCAACAACAACCCTTTGTGTCCGCTTTTTGCATTGACCAGACGGAGTTTACAAATGCCTCTGCAGAGCGCCTGGTAAGTGAGTTTGCCGATAAGTTAAAGACAAAACGCGGCTTTGCGGAGGGTGTTGCGAATGCCCTGCAAAAACCCATGAAAGGTGCAGAAGGCCCAAACAAACCCATGACCCATGTGACCTGGCATCAGGCCAAGGCTTTGTGCGAGGTACAGGGCAAACGCCTTCCCACCGAGGCTGAATGGGAGAAAGCGGCAAGAGGTCCCCAGGAAAATGTGTACGCCACAAAGAGTGGCGGACTCACACGAGACGAGGCTAATTTTGACTCACATTTTATCGCCGATGTGGGACGTTACGCACCAAATGATTATGGTGTCTTTGACATGACCGGTAACGTCAGTGAGTGGACCAATGATTGGTATAAAAGCGCCGCCTACAGATACATGTCGCCCAAGGATCCGTCAGGTCCTCACAGGGGATGGCGCAAGGTTGTACGCGGCGGTTCGTGGTTTCATTCCTCCCCTGCACACCTGCGTACCACAAACCGCGGGACACAATTTAAGTCCGATATCGGGGCCGTGAGTATCGGCTTTAGGTGTGTTGCTGCGCCCGAATAAGCCAATCTTTAACGGCGTGAGGGCAACCAAAACGGACCATGTCCATAAACCGAGGCCGGTGCTCAGGGCACAAGTTCCTAACTTGACTTTGATGCCCCGAAGGAAATCCCCTTGGGGGACGCGGTTGAATTTCTTCATTTTGCGAGGAATGCACCCTCCATATTCCGTACGGCATATAGCCCGCGCTCTGTCAACTTTGAAATTCCTAGATATTAAAAAGGTTTAAAAAATATCTGGTGTGTCTGGGTTTCATTAAGAGATAACAGAGACCCGCGTTGTTTTACCTCAAGGCACTTTTTTCCAAAAAGGAATAAGCAGGATCGCGGCAAAGAGGGTTGACACAGCAAGAGATGTAAAAACCCCTCCCCAGCCCCAGCGCATGGCCACAATCCCCGGCAGACTCCCACCCAACACCGCACCCAGAGACCCCATGCCGTTGATAAAACCTGCGGCCGTCCCCGCCCCCCTCTTGGTGCCAAAATCAATGGCGGCCGTCCCACTGATGAGCGAGTCCGGGCCATAAACAAACAAACCAATGAGAAAAAATAAAATCCCCACCGCCATCTTGCCAGAGAGGGCAAAGTGATTAAAGAAAAACAGGACAACGGCGAGTGCTGCAAGCGGGATAATAATCACGGGCATCCTTTTTGATTTGAACAGTTTGTCCGAAACATACCCGGATAACAGCGCGCCCAAAGGCCCTCCCAGTTCAAAGATAGCGCTGATGAAACTTGACTCCGTCACCCCCGAGCCAAATTGCTCGTTGATATATTTGGGCCCCCAGAAAAGGATCGCGTACCGTGTGGGCTTGAGAAAAAAATAAACAAGGGCGAGTGCCCAGACCGTCTTGTTTTTAAGGACCTCGCAAATAATCCTCCAACTTTCTCCTTGTTGAGATGCCGGGCCAGCAGAGGGTGTGACATCCCTCCTCGCCTCGCCCTGATAGTCCTCAATGGGCAAAAGCCCCACATCCTCTGGTTTGTCCCTTTGTATGATATAAAAAAGCACAGCGACCAGAAGCAAAACCAGCGCTGGCATAAAAAAAGCGTATCTCCAGTCGTTGAAAAAATAGGCGCCCGCCATCAGACCCGCAAAGGGCGAGGCAATCAGCCCGCCAATCGCGTAATTGGTACACCACCAGCCCATGACCCTGCCGCGTTCACGAAACGAAAACCACGTGCTGATGTTTTTTGTAAGCGGCGCCCAGCCGGTTGATTGTGCAAGCCCCTGAAGAACAGAAAACAGGGCAAAGAAAAAAAACGTCGTTGAAAAACCCGAAAAGATCGCAGCAAGAACAGAACAGAGCATCCCAAAAATCACAATACGTCGCGGCCCGAAACGATCTCCCAATGGCCCCCAGAAAAACTGCCCAAACATGTAGGCCGCAAGATAAGCCGCATCAATAAAGGCAAGGGTGTCGTTATCAAAACCGATACTCGGATCAGCAGAAAGCCCGATCTTGGCAACCGAGAACGCCTTGCGGGTAAAATAAAACGCGGCATAACCAAGCCAGGTGGCAACAAAGATCTTGATCCGCCAACCCTGATAAACCGGGTCTTTTTGAGTGGCAAGATTCGTGGTGTTCCCCCAGCTTTTGCTGCCCCTCTTTCGGACACGCACCCCATACACGTGTGATCCGAAAGAGGGGCTGTGATTTTATTTTTTAATGAAGCACTTAACCCTCACGGTCTCTCACCCCGTGCCAGCCTGTTATTGATGTCGTGCAGCACAGGCAGGCAATCGGCTATCGAATCGACAACGTAATGAGCACCGGTCTGGTACATGCGCGTATAGGCACGAGCGAGTTTTCTCTGACGCACATCCGGCTCCAAGGCCTCGATCTGCGCAAGAGTGAGGCCCATCTCGTTTCCGGTCTTTGCAAGACCAATGGTCCACATGCCGCAGTTTAAACCCTCGTCGATATCGGGCAGTGTATCACCGACCTTGACCAAGGCCTCCATCGGAAAGATTTTAAGATTCATGGCATTCTGCACGCACATCCAGGGTTCGGGTCTGCCGGCCGGAACCTGCGTGGCGCACACCGTGGAATCGGGCACATAACCGCGCTTTTTTGCCTCGTTTGCCAAGAGCGCCATCATGTCTCCCGTGTATCCCGTTGTTGACCCTATTTTAAGACCCATTTTTCTAAACGCAGCAACAGCCTCGAGTGTGCCCGGTATCAGATCGGCATAATCTGCAAGACACTGCAACTGAAGCGGGATAAATTCTTTGAACATGTCGTCTATATCCTGCTCGCTCACGGCCCTGCCGTGGACCTGTTTCCATCTGTTGGCGACGTCTTCAAGCTGCGCAATCTGCTGAATATGCACCCTCTTGTGCGCGCCCATCGGAATACGCGCCTGTTCGATGGTGATCGGCACACCCTTGCGTTTGTACACCTCGACAAAAACAACGGCGGGCGCAAAACAGCCGTAGTCCATTGTTGTCCCGGCCCAGTCGAGTAAAATCGCCTTTAAGGGGCCCCTGTATTGACGTTGGTAATTGAATGTCATTGTGTTCTCCTTTTTTGTTTTAATGAATGATTAATGTGTTGTAAGCGTGATGTTCATCTCGGCCAATGTTTCTTTTACTGCGCGAAGCAATGCCTTGATTTCGGCCTGATCAATCCTTCCGATGCTGCCGATCCTGAAACAATCGGCATTGCTGACCTTGCCGGGATAAATCACATACCCCTTTTCACTGAGTTTTTCGTAAAACATGTTGAACGCAAAATTTGTGTGCGTGGGAAAACAAAACGATGTGATGATCACACCCTGATCCGATGGCTTAAGATACTCCTTAAACCCAAGTTCGCGCATGCCCTGCACAAGTGTTGTTTGATTAAAAGTGTAGCGTTTGTTTCTGCCCGCAACACCGCCCTCTTCTTCGAGTTCCCTCAATGCCTGCCTGAATGCAAGCAGGGCGTGTGTGGGCGGTGTAAAACGAAACTGGCCGTTATTTTCGAGACCATTAAGTTGGGCCAAAAGATTGAGGCTGACACTGCGGGCATAACCTTCTGTTCTGATGATGGCATCGCGACTCGCAAGGACAAACGCAAAGCCCGGCACACCCTCGATACACTTGTTCGCGGATGAGACGAGGTAATCAATCCCCGCCTTTTCGATATTAAGCGGCACCGCGCCAAAGCTGCTCATGGCATCGACAAAATAGACCCGCGCGAAACGCTTGACGACGCGACCAATCTCTTCGACAGGGTTCATGATACCCGTTGTGGTCTCGCAGTGGACAACAGCCACATGGGTGATTTTTTTTGCGGCCTGATCGTCCTTTAAAAGAACGGCCTCAAGCGCGCGGGTATCAAGCGCCTCGTTTTCGGGAACAACGATCGCCTGATGCTCGATGCCAAGGGTAGAGGCAATCTCCAAGATACGTTTTCCATAAGCCCCGTTGACCAGCACCAGGATTTTTCCATCACGCGGTATGGTCGATGAGAGAACGGCCTCGATGGCAAACGTGCCGCTCCCCTGCACAGGTATCGCGTCGTATCGCTGTTTGCCTTTATCTGTCACGGTAACACCCGCAATCTCAAGAAGCCCGTCACGCACCTCCTGTACGGTCCTGATAAACTCAAAATCACGTGACCCCAGATCACGCAGCATGGCCTGTTTGACTGTGTGGCTTGTTGTTAAGGGTCCGGGGGTAAATAAAATCTTGTCGTTCGCTCTTTGCATAGGGCTCCTTTTTTTAAATTTTGCGGATGAGCTTACGGGGTCTCTCACAGCGCTGTCAAGCAGATGTCCTGTGGTTTTAAATTATTTTGTGCACCTGCGCTCTCAGAAACAATTGAAGATTTGATAAAGAAAGAATAAAGACGTGGTCAATCTTTTATGAACAAAAATATCATCAAGCATCTTAACAACTTGACATGGCTTTCGCCCCTTGGCCTGCTGGTTATCATTATTCTGACAACACTGATCTACTCAAGGGCCTTTAACAGCCCCTTGGTCTTTGATTCGCTCTACCACATCAACGCCGGGCTTGACGGCACTTTAAAAAACTTCTCTCTCAACGGAGTACGCTGGGTCTCGGCCATCACGCTCGCCTGCACCTGGCATTTTGTCCAGGGTGCCACCTTCTGGTACCATGTGGGCAACCTCTTTATTCATCTTGCCAATGCCTGTCTGGTTTATGTGTTTTTAAAAAATCTCTTTATTGCTACACTCGCAGATGAAAAAAAATATCAAGTCAACAACAAACTCCTGCCCCTCACTGCCCTCTTTGCCGCATTCATGTTTGCCCTAAACCCCGTGGCTGTCTATGCCACGGCTTATATTATTCAGCGCAGCACCCTGCTCGCTGTTTTTTTTGCGCTGCTCTCGTTTCTTGCATACCTGAGGGGTCTCCAAAATTTAAACCTCCGCTGGTTTTGGGTGACCGCCCTCCTGTATTTTTTAAGTCTGCATGCAAAGGAGCACGCCTTGATGCTCCCTGCCGTGTACCTTGCCCTCACGCTGCTTTTGCGACAACCATCATTTTTACTCGCCAAAAAACTTTTGCTGCCTTTTGTTTCTTTTGCCCTCATCGCCCTCTATGTTGTGCTCAAGCAAAAAAGCATCATCGGCGGTGTTTTTGAACCTCTCACACATACCGTTGTGCAAAAGTCTGGTACCGGATTTACGGCAGCGGGCGGGGTTCTGAGCCTGGGTGAGGCAAAAATTTACGCACTCAGTGTCATCAATCAGGGGTCTCTGTTTTTTAAATATTTTTTTCTGTGGTTTGTCCCTTACACAAAGTGGATTTCAATATGCACGGTCCCGCCCTTTCCCACACAGCTTGTTTCATGGCCCGCCTCTTTTGGTTTTGCGGCATTCTGCCTGTACCCTGTGATCGCGATCTCCCTGCTTTTTAAAAGGGGTATGGCGGGGCTGTTGGGCTTTGGGCTTATCTTTCCGTGGCTCATGTTTTTTACAGAGTTCTCACTGGTCAGGTTTCATGAAAGTTTTGTACTGTACCGCGCGTACATCTGGTTTGCGGGGGCCTATGCGGTCCTTCCCTTTGTATTCAAGGTGCTCCCCAGGATCGTGGGGGCCGTACTGATCCTGCTTGTGCTGCTCACATACCCGCTCATGACCAACAACAGGGTGGCCACCTTTACCAATCCCCTCCTTGTCTGGAGGGACGCCGTTGAAAAAACAGAGATGCATCCTGACAAGACCTACCCGCTCTCTGTGTACCGTATCTTTTCCAACTACGCCACGTATCTGAGTGTGAGCGGTTATCACGACGAGGCAGTCAAATATTATCTCGAAACCATCCGGATCAACCCTCAACGGTATCAGGCCTATCACTCGATCAGCGATATCTTCGCCAGCCAAAAAAAATACGCTGAGGCCTTTAAGTACATTTTTAAGGTCATCGAGATCAGCCCTGACTACGCCGAGGGCTATCACAGCCTTGCACGCCTGTATTCCAATACCAATCAAAGGGAGCGGGCAATCGCAAATTATCTTAAGGCACTTAATCTAAAAAAAGAATTGCCTTCGGCACATTATAACCTCGCCAATGATTACTCCGCGATGGGGGATGTAGAGAGCGCAGAGAGGCACTTCAAAGAGGCCATCAAACAGGACCCCTCTTTAAGAGACGCGCACTACAATCTGGGAAACCTGTATCTTAAATCAAAGGCGTTTGATCAGGCGATCCTGGCATTTCAAAAAACCATAAACATAGATCCTGCCTACATCGGCGCCCATCATAATCTTGCTGTGGCCTTTATTCAAAAGGGAGAGATTGAGAGGGGTGTTGCAACCCTCAAGGGTGTTCTTAAAATCGATCCCAACTACGGTCCGAGCAAAAGGCTTTTTGAGAGGTTTAAGAAAGGTGGGGTTAAATGATTTTAAAGTGGTCCGCATATTCCACACCTGCATACGGGTACTATCGTGTAAAACAGTGATTTGTTACGTGAAAAAAACGCCCTTACTCCACCGTGACCGACTTGGCAAGGTTGCGGGGCTGGTCGACATCTGTGCCCCGATCGACGGCAACATAATAGGCAAGAAGTTGCAGGGGAATGATCGTCAAAAAAGGATTAAGATCGGGGTCCGCATAGGGAATGTGTAAAATTTCATCGAAATGCGATTGGATGTCTTTGTCTTCTGCGTTGACAAGCGCAAGCACCATGGCCCCGCGTGATTTGACCTCGAGGATATTGCTGACCATTTTATCGTAAAGCTGCCCCTTGAGAACGACGGCGATCACAGGGACCTTTTCTTCTATGAGCGCGATGGGACCATGCTTGAGTTCGCCTCCCGCAAAACCCTCTGCGTGAATATAGCTGATCTCTTTGAGTTTAAGCGCCCCCTCGAGAACAATGGGATACTCAATCCCGCGGCCAATGTAGTAGCAGTGTTTTTTATTACGCAGCCTCTCGGTCATTCGCATGATCGGTTTTAAATCGCCAAGGGTTTTTTCGATGAGTTTGGGCATCTCGATCAGGGCCTGAATCTTCTGTGATGCCTCGTGATCGCTGAGCAGATTTTTTTCGAGGGCCAGTTTAATGGCCAGCATGTAAAGCACAGCCATCTGGGTTGTGAAGGCCTTGGTACTCGCCACGCCTATCTCAGGACCCGCATGCGTGTAGATAGTGGCATCAGACTCCCTAGGGATGCTTGACTCGACAACATTACAAATGGAAAGAACCCTGGCGCCCAGCCTTTTGCTTTCACGAATCGCGGCTAAAGTATCTGCTGTCTCGCCCGACTGGCTGATCGCCACAACAAGGGTCTTGGGTGTCACCAGTGGTTGTCTGTATCGAAACTCGCTGGAGAGTTCGACACCCACAAGGACCTTTGCCAGGTCTTCGATCCAGTATTTTCCGACCAGGCCCGCGTGCCAGCTTGTACCACAGGCCACGATTTTAAGCCTGAACTCGGGCTCCCTGACCATGGTCTCGAGCAAAGCCCCCGCCTCGCCCAGATTAACGGAGAGACCCTCCAGATCAACCCTGCCAAGCAGTGTATCGGCGAGGACCCGCGGCTGTTCCATGATCTCTTTGAGCATGAAATGCTTATATCCGCCCTTTTCGGCCTGAGACGCGGTCCATGTGATTTTTTTTATCTCTTTATTAACGGGGTCCCCCGACAAATTGTAGAACAGGGCCCGCTCCCTTGACACAACAGCAATCTCGTTGTCCTCGACAAAAGTAACATCACGCGTATGGGCCAAAAGCGCCGGGATATCACTGGCCACAAAATTACCGCCCTCGCCAAGCCCCACAACCAGCGGTGAGCCCTTGCGTGCCAGATAGATATGATCGGGGTTGTTTCGGTTTAATATGACAAGTGAATAAGCCCCGTTTAGTTTTTTGAGGCTGCTGATTAACGCCTTAAGAAAGGGCATATCCTGATCAAGATGGTCCTGAATAAGGTGGCAGATGACCTCGGTGTCTGTCTCGGAGATGATTTTATGCCCTTTTTTAATCATCTCGGATTTTAGGGTGTTGTAATTTTCGATGATGCCGTTGTGAACAAGCACAACATCGCGTGAATGGTGGGGATGGGCATTGATCTCGTCGGGTTTGCCATGTGTGGCCCAGCGCGTGTGACCAATCCCAATGGTGGAATGACTTCCCATGTTTTTGAGTTTATCTATCAGGCAGCTCAGTTTTCCCTTGGCACGCACCACATGAAAGGCGCCATCGTCAATAAACGCCACACCGGCAGAATCATAACCACGATATTCCAGTTTTTTTAGCCCGTCGATAAGGATAGGCTCCGCCCTTTGATCACCAATGTAACCGACTATGCCGCACATAACTAACCCCGCATCGTGTATCGTCGCGTGTGTCGTGTATCGTTTATCGGAAAAAATTTTGTCCCCTTAAATCGAAGGGCCCAACCTCCCCTGATACCCGACACACGATACACGAAAATTTTGGACCGCAAGGACAAAATTTTTGGGGTGAGTGAGGGGACTTGAACCCCCGACCCCCAGGGCCACAACCTGGTGCTCTAACCAACTGAGCTACACCCACCATAGAACAAAAAAACAGCGCCCACCCCCATACACCGACAGGGAATGTTTTTTCAAATAAATATCACTCAATATTTTGAATCTGTTCCCTGATTTTTTCGAGTTCCGCCTTTGCCTCGACCACCGCATACGAAACCGCAGGTTCGGTGCACTTTGACCCAATGGTATTAAACTCGCGATTAAATTCCTGCAGTAAAAAGTCAAATTTCCGGCCCACCGAGGCCTCAGAATTAATTAATGTCCGCACCTGCACAAGGTGGCTTTTAATACGGTCAAGCTCTTCTGTTATATCCATGCGGTCAAGATAATAAACCACCTCCATAGCCAATCTCTGGGAATCAACATCCTTAAGTTCCATCTGCTTTTCTGCAATCCTCTGACGAATCCTGCCCTCCAGCACATCCTTGATGGCCCCTGTTTTCTGAAGTATATTATCTCTTGTTTTTTCGATAGTTAAAAGTGATTTGTTAATGCTGCCTCTCAACTCGTTTCCCTCGGCTTGTTTCATGGTAACCAGATCAGCAAGGGCCGCATTTAAAATGACCTCAAAGTCCCTAAAGGCAGAGTCGGTGTCAATTTCTTTAGTGATCCAACCGCCCACACCCATCAGGATATGCTGCAAGGTAATGGGTTCCTCAATGTTGAGCGCCTCTTTGATGCCACCTAAATAGGCATGATACGATCTGAGGGCATCAAGCTCAACGCCCGACAGTTCGGCCGTTTTTTCTTCGTTGACAAAGATGTCTACCCTGCCTCGTTTGATATGCTTTTTTACGACCTGCTGAACTTTAAGCTCCAGCGATAGATACTTGACCGGTGCCCTGAAGTGAATATCACAAAACCGGTGGTTTACTGTTTTTATCTCGATCCTGACAGGCACTCCCAAGACAAGTCCACCCGCCTTTCCCATTCCAGTCATTGATAGCATAATTTCGACCTCATAGAAAGTGTCTTAAGCCCCCATCGCCTTGTTCTAGCCAATGACGAAAAGGCCATAGGCCCCGAGTTCTGGATTGCTCATGGTTGAAGGCTAAACACGGGCTGATTATAACCTAAGTAGAACCTAGGTAGGTTTTTTCTACGCGTTTTTGCATCAATATTTTTCGTATTGCCAGCCCGCGTAGTATTTTCCGCTTTATGCGGGTTATGTTTTTTCTACGCGTTTCAGCAACAATATCTTACGAGGTGCCAGCCCGCGCAGCATTTTCCGCCTTATGCGGGTTATGATATGTGAATGCACATGGCCGCTTTACCCAGATTAATCACATCGTTATTTTTGAGCCTTCTTTTTTCTACCT
>JADGCS010000127.1 GCA_015228875.1 Deltaproteobacteria bacterium
AGACGATCCTTATCAATTCGATCAACATTGAATGGAGGATTGGCCATTACAAAATCAAATTTGTTAATGGCCTTATGCAAATCCTCATAATAGGCATTGCCCTGTCTAATATCACCAGCCAAACCATGTACAGCCAGGTTCATTTTTCCAAGACGAACTGTCTCGGCTACTTTTTCTTGACCATAAATACTCAAAGTTTCACCTGCATCATGGGTAGAGTTGTTTTGTTTGCGGTGCTCCTCAACAAACCGCGCACTTTGAACAAACATACCACCCGAACCACAGGCAGGGTCAAAAATACGGCCCCTGAACGGCTCAATAATCCCTACAATTAGTTTTACAATGGGTGTGGGTGTAAAAAACTCTCCACCTTTTTGGCCTTCACTCATGGCAAAGTGCCCTAAAAAATACTCATAGATTTTTCCAAAGGCATCACCCTCAATATCCATAGGGATCGAGTTCATTGTTTTGAGGAGTTCTTTGAGAAGGGAGTTGTCAAATCGGTTATAGGTTTTTGGCAAGACATCCTTGAGATCTGCGTTTGTCTCTTCAATGCCACGCATGGCATTATTGATTGCTGCCCCAATATTTTCACTCTCAGGGAGCTGAATCAGGGATGAAAAACGAGCCTGTTCTGGTAAATAAAGCACTCCTTTTGCCTGATAATCAGCTGGCCCAATTTTACGTCTGCCACCACCTTTGCTGTCAATTTCATTTGATGCCACCTGAAATTTATGATCAGCAAAACGCAAAAAAACTAATCCCAAGACAGGCACAGAATACTCTGCGGATTTTAGTTTTGAATTTGCCCTTAATTCATCTGCCGCTTCCCATAGGCGGGATTCGATATTGGGTCCGTTATGGTTCATTGGTATCCTTGTTTACTTTGTTTTAGTTTTTAGTGAAGCATGTCATATTGCGGGTCTTGACTTCGGACTTTAAGTTGTGGCGCCATGTCTCAAGTCAAGGTCCCGATTTGCCTGATGAGCTTGTCTCTGAGGTTAAAAATTTGCACATTAACCTCTCCAGCGCGCTTATCTCCTCAACTCATCGAGCAATACCCACTCGCCGGGGGATCGTTCATACTTCCAGAACAACCAACCATTTGTTGTGCGTTTTCTGACGGCAATACCAGCCATTGAGGGTGAGTTGTAGACCCTCTTGTTGTACCTGATGCATCCATTTTTGAGAATACAAGCAACGTAAAGTTTGCCCTTATACATTCCGCGTAACCTTGTATTTAAACCACTTTTAAGGTATCTGGCCAAAATCGCTCTACTTGCATCAGTGACATTTTTTTCTGTTGTATGAGTTGTTTTCCTAAGGCCAAATAGCCCTTCAATTTCTTTGATCTGCTGTTTTTTGACATCGTTTTTTAACTTCTTCTCCAAATTTTCAGATTTAATAAATTTTCCTTTTTGTTTATTCCCCTTGGGCATGACAATTCGGAGAAGAAGAGATTCCAGTTCTTTCATGTGCTTATCACTTAAAACAAGATAAACACTAAATCGATCCCATCTATTACTGTGACGATCTCTCAAATGCGCTCGAATACGATTTCTCAGATTTTTGGCAAGCCCAACATAATATAATTTGTCCTTCTTATAGAGCGCGTAAATACCATGTCTGTTTCTTGTATAATCAGTTATCACCTTTTGATATCGCTCAAAGGCATTACTGGATATATTTTCCAAATGTTGGCAAACTAATTGAGAATGTTTTTTGGGCATAAAATAACTCCAAACCTATCTGTCGCCCTATCCCAAACTTAACCCTGATTATCAACAATTTAGCAGGTCTCATCGTTTAGATAAAAAGGTCGCTTTTTCCCCTCATATACCAAAACAGGGACCCCCAAGGTCCACTTCCCCCACCACACTCATAAATCTTGGGGCAATCGATGTGGTGGGGACAAAACAAACCCCATGACAAACAATAAACCACGAGCAACAAAATTACGACAGAGCAAAACAAACGGCTGGCCCTAAAAGGCACCAAAGGCCCCGCAGGCGCCCGTGGGAGTACGCCTTTGGCGGACGACCCGCGCCGAAGGCGCGATCAGGGGGGCTGGTGATTTTTTGGGGGCCGCGATTCATTTTCGTTTCGGCTTGGGCTTGGTCTGCGCGGATTTTTGGATAGAATTTTCAGCGCAGTCCGACGCAGGATCAAAGTTTTGCCACGATTGGTGGTTCTGAATAAACCAAGTTCGAACTTCGACCCACAAGCCCCGCATATTTGTTAATTGTACGCGATTGAAAAATTTTTCCGCGCCCCGCTTTGCGGGGCTTTTTGTTGTTGCATCTGCGGGGGCGGGGCCTAAGTTGCTTGTATTGTTATAAAAATCCGCAAGGAGCCGCCAAGGCGGCGACAGAGGGACGGCGAGGCGCTGACCCGTTAGGAGCGGGTAAATTTTTTGCAAAACAGGGAAGCCACGCCACGTCCACCCGCCTAACGGCGAGTTCCCACGGCGTGGCCGGTGCCAGCACAATCCTGTGCTGGCACGTCACAACGCTGTTCGCGTTGTGACCTTCCCTGTTTTGCAAAAAATTTACCACCAAGGTGGTACGAGCCGATTTCCAAACATGCGCTGAATAATACGCCGTTGCAGATTTTTTTTGGCAGCATTGCGCTAACCCGTTATGTTTAAACGGGTCATCGCAACGCACCAAAAAAAACTGTCAAAGGTCTCAAATAATCAGCGCATCCAATTGCGGGCTTAAAAATTAACCATTTGCAGAGTGTGGCCAAAGGCAAGTGGTGAAGTTGTGGATAACTATTTTTAAATTCGGTAAAATTTTTTTTGACAAAGTTTACATTTCTGCCAGTGAGCAAATTGGAGGTGTCACCATGAAACCCATTTATTTTCTCTACGCCCGCAAATCATCAGAGTCCGAGGAGAGGCAGGCATTGTCCATTGAAGCACAGATTACCGAGCTTAAACAAATCGCCGAAAAAGAAAATCTCATCATCAAAAAAATTTTTACCGAATCCCAATCTTCCAAAGTGCCCGGCCGCCCCGTGTTTAATCAAATGATAAACCTTATTGAGAGGGGTGAGGCCAACGGGATTATCGCGTGGCACCCCGATCGTCTCGCGCGCAACTCTGTTGATGGCGGCCGCATTGTTTACCTCTTGGATACAAGACATATCGAGTTTCTCAAATTCCCCACCTTTTGGTTTGAAAACACACCACAGGGCAAATTTATGCTTAACATTGCCTTTGGCCAGTCAAAATATTACGTGGACAATCTTTCAGAAAATGTAAAACGTGGACAACGCCAAAAGCTTCGTCGTGGTGAATGGCCCGGATGGGCACCTATGGGTTATCTCAACGACAAAAACGCTCGCAAGGTTGTCCACGACCCAGTCAAGGCTCCACTCGTCAAAAAACTTTTTGAGGCATATTCTACAGGTAATTACACATTTAACGACCTCAAAAAGTTTTCCTTTGAGTGGGGTTTAAAGGGCCGCAAAGGTACGCCCATCGTCAAAGCCGAAATACAGCGCACACTAAAACAAACCTTTTATTACGGCCTGTTCAAATACAACGACGAGTTTCATCACGGTGTGCATGAGCCCATCATCACTAAGGAGCTTTACGATCAGGTACAGGCCGTCATGAAATTGCGTTCACATCACAAGGTGCATCACGTCCTTAATTTTCCATTCACCGGCCTTGCAACATGCGGTCAGTGCGGGTGCGCTGTCACAGCTGAGCGCCAAAAGGGTCACCACTATTATCGTTGCACCAAGAAAAAAGGTCCCTGCAATGAAAAATACGTGCGTGAGGAGTCTCTCGCGGATCAAATCACCCAAGTACTCAAATCGGTGGCGCTCGACAATGTAGGCTTTGAGTATTTTAACCAACAAATCAGGCAAGAGGCGTCAGAGACACGCCACGAGTTGTCCCACATCACAAACACGCTCAGCAAAGAGATTGCAGATTTAACCATCAAGCTTAATCGCCTGCTCGATGCGCATTTAGAGGGTTTGATTTCAAAAGAAGAATATGTCTCAAAGAAAGAGCTTTTGCTCAATCAAAAGCTCTCCAAACAGGACCAATTGTCGCGTCTTTGTGAGCGGGCCACCTCGTGGCTCGAACCAATAACCAATTTCACCAAAGTGGCACACCAAGCGGGTTTGGTGGCGAGTGATTCAAATCTTAAAGCCCGCAAAGAGTTTATCAAAAAAATCGGCTCGAACCCGCTTCTAACGGGTCAGCGCCTCGCCGTCCCTCTGTCGCCGCCTTGGCGGCTCCTTGCGGATTTTTATAACAATACAAGCAACTTAGGCCCCGCCCCCGCAGATGCAACAACAAAAAGCCCCGCAAAGCGGGGCGCGGAAAAATTTTTCAATCGCGTACAATTAACAAATATGCGGAGAGAGTGGGATTCGAACCCACGTTACCTTGCGGTAAACACGCTTTCCAAGCGTGCGCCTTCAGCCTCTCGGCCATCTCTCCAACGCACAAACTAATCTGCTTTGCTTAGCCCTTCTCTATAACAATCCGCGGCGCTTGCGGCTTATATGTTGGGTCTGCCTCGCGGCAGAACCTCGGCCTGCGGCCCAGCCTCTCGGCCATCTCTCCAAAAATTGGCGCCAGCCAATAAGTGTTCACAAATCGCGAGCCGTTTTTTACTATCACTCACCCACAAAACACAAAGAAAAAAAAGAGCTCTTACGGACGCTCCGTATGTGGCCATTTTGGCCCGATCAAAAACATCGGTGTTGCCAGCTTTGACAGGTTTTACTCCCGTAACTTTCTCTTTGCCTTCTTGATCCAATTTTTAAGCTCATCCGTCAATCCCTCATCCAAAACGCCCGGAGATTTTTTGGACCGGTGATGTTTTAGCGCTGTCTTAAAATACACGAGCGATTTTTTATAGTCCCTTTTTTTAAAGGCAATCATGCCGGCAAGCTTTAGATTTGCGGCATCTTTAGGCGCCACACTCAAGGCCTTGAGGGCATAAGCCTCGGCAAGGCCCATGTTCTTTCTGATCTCATTGCCCATGATGGGAAGTGCGGGTGCCTCCATGTAAACATGCCCCAGCGCAAGATAGGCGCCACCATTGTCAATGCTGTCATCAAGTTCAATGACTGTTTTAAAATCACTGATCATTTCCTTAAGACCTTTTTTTACGCCGATCGTGCGAGTCTCAAGATCAATCCCACGATTAACCGCCCTGTAATATAGACAGGGGACGCTCTTGGTGTTTTCTTTTAAACACTGCCCTGCATAAAACAAACCCTCTTTGGCGAGTCTTCTCTTTTCTTTCAGATCGCGCGTGGATAAGGCCTGCTCACTTCTTGTTTTGGACAGATTTAAACAATCATGCGTTGTATACAAGGAACAAACCGCGCCTGTCTTTGCATAAGCGGCAAAGGCTGCAAGACACAAGACAAGCGATGCATATACCACGATCGGCTTCACAAAATCCCCCCTCCGTTAAAAATCATCCCGCAATTCCCTGATCGCCGTAAACACATTAAGCGGGCTGTCAAGACCGTTGACACCTTTGTGGCGCAGCCCCGTGAGCATCGGAGGCGCGTCCCACCTGAAAAAGGGATTGTATTTTTTTTCATCACCGATGGTTGCTGCAAGACGAGAAAGGTCTTGCCTGTTTTTTCCCCTGACCTCTTTTAGTTTTTTCTGCGCCTCGGTGTTGTCAGGTTCGAGGGTCAGGGCAAAGGCAAGATTTTCCTCGGCGTATTCGTGACCAAAATATACAGCCGTTTCGTCGGAAAACCCTCTTAACTTTTGCAACGAATCAAACAACTGCTGATAATCCCCCTCAAAGAGACACCCGCAACCAGCGCAAAACAAGGCATCACCGCAGAACAGGGCCCCGTGACCGTACAAGGCCAGGTGCCCCGCTGTGTGCCCGGGGACCGCAAGGGCCCTCAATTTAAGGACCCCCACGCTGATCACATCACCCTCACCAACAAAGCTGATATCACCGCCAATTTTTACACCATCCTGCCTCAAGGCATAAACCGTCATGGGGTATTTTTGACAAAGCTCCTGATTGCCTGCCGTGTGATCGTAATGGTGATGGGTGTTAAAAACCGCGATCGGTTCTACACCGGTCTTGTGCACATAAGACATGATCACATCTGCCGAAGGGGCATCAACAAAAAGGGCCTGATTCGTTTGGGGACAAACTATCACTTGTGTATAATTATCCGAAAGGGCTGTGAGTTGAACAACTTTCACAAGAGGCCCCTTTTCGTGATTTATGGGTAAAGTCAACCGCAAAAGATGCCACCGCCATCTTGATACACCTGATCCTCACACCCTGTCTGGCCATTATTTTTATACACCGAGTCACCCTTTTTAAAATAATCAGGGCATGCCCCTTGCTATTTGGCTCAGATTGGTATCATGCTGTCACAGGGATTGGGGGAAAGGGATGGGCCACAGATTAATAATACCGGAGCATCCACCGTTTTTCATGACAAGGCCTTCAGGGATTGGCGCGCGGCTGGTTGCGACCGCAACTACACAAAACTCGCACCAGCAGGCAATAAAAACCTACAGGCCCGGTGTTAAAGTACGACCCAACCACGTCATACATGTCAACAACCGCCCCAGCGATGCCGATCGCCCGCATTTATTCCACGATAAAATTCAAAGTGCCTACAGAGAACTCAAAAGGCTTGAGCGTGAAGGCAAACCACTCCCCGATCACCTGCCAACAGAGTTTGTAACCAACAAAAAACTACGCAGACTTGTCGAAACAGGCCTGGCAAACGGACGCTTCAAAGACACGACCCACATCAATCACTGGCTGGATAAAATGAACAGGTACATCGCTGGTTTTAAAAGGCAGGGCATTGACGAGCTGCAGTTGATGGAGGTGCATGCAGGGTCCCATATCGAGGCTCTGACAGAAGAAATTCTCGGCAACAATCATTACCCCGCAGGCATCATACTCAGCGGCTCTTCATTGATGATGACAGACGCAAAGTATGAAAATGAGACCGTTAAAAAAATAATGGAGCTTGTTCGTGACCTCGGCACCGACATCCCCATTCTGGGCATCTGTTTTGGCATGCACCTTCTCACAGAGGTTTTTTACGGTTCGGAGGGCGATATCGTCGACTGGCTGACTGTGCCAAAGGGCATGGGGTATAAACTGCGCGAATCGGATTTAAAACCTGTCCCTGTTGGCGTGAGGCCCGGCGAGCGGCAGCCCGTCATTGGACGTACCACAGTACAATGGACCGGCCCGAACGACCCCCTGTCAAGGTTTGGCCATAAGACAGATGCGCTTGAGCTGCATTTTCAGCATGTGCCGTACCCGCACATGAGCATACCAAACGAAGCTGTTCTGGCAAGGAGTGCCCGCACGTTTCTGCCAACACCCGATGCACCTGAGAGCGCATGGGTGACCGAGTACACAGCAGAGATCATCTGCTTTGGCGGACGGGTGTACGGTACACAACTGCACCCCGAACTCACACCCGACCTGCTCATTGCGTTGACCTATCTGCCGGAGTACCGAGACCTCTTTACAAAATCCGGTCTTGACGTCGGACAGATCCGCGAAGATTTAAGCACTTACCCGCACCCGCTCTGGGCTGGCCAGCGTTACGGGTACAACTGGGTCGAATACGTGCTGCTTGTCGATTACATTGAGCGTCTGTTGGATGACCACGAAGTCAGTTCGCAAAAGGCGGCTTATCTCGACGGTGTCCTGCGTTCGCTGGAGGACAAAAACCCCGCCCTTTATAACAACGTTGGGGCATTGTTAATAGACGATGAATAAAAAACAACCAGATCACCTCTACACCTTTAAGGTCAAAAATATCCAGGGGACCACCCAGCAGCTCAGTCAGTACAAGGGAAAGCTGCTCCTGATTGTCAACACCGCAAGCAGGTGTGGGTTTACACCGCAGTACACAGGCCTTGAGGCCCTGTATCAAAAATACAAAAACAAGGGTCTTGAAATATTAGCCTTTCCCTGCAACCAGTTTGGCAGTCAAGAACCGGGAACCCACGAGGAGATCGCTGCCTTTTGTGATCTCAATTATAAAACCACATTTCCACTCTTTGAAAAAATAGATGTCAATGGTCCAAAGGCCCACCCGCTTTTTAAATATCTGACAGGCGCTCTGCCGGGGCTTCTGGGTACCCAAAACATCAAGTGGAATTTTACAAAATTCTTGATCGATCGCGACGGGACACCCCTTAAAAGATTTGCCCCCGGCGACAGACCTCAAAAAATAGAAAAAGACATTATCAAAAACCTCGGGAATTAACGTCCCGCCAGGTTTGCCTCGCCTTTTGACTCATCATTTTAACCCCAACTTTCCGACTCATCACTTGCTTTGTTTAAGATTATTTCTTAGTACCCCGATTCATAAATATGGCAACATATTTATTCACTCGGCACTCAGTACTGAGTGAGCAAAAATTTAATTCAATGGTAATCAAATTACGTTACCGTATTTGCGAATCGAAGTACTTAGATAGGCGCGCACCCGCAAAACAGCAAAAATCAAACAGGAGGCCTTATGAAACCCGCCGAAATCCTTAATCTTGCAAAAGATCAAAAAATAAAAATGGTCGATTGTAAATTTGCCGATCTCATGGGGACATGGCAACACTTTACCGTCCCCGTTGCCGAACTTTCCGAAGAACTTTTCGAAGAAGGCCTTGGCTTTGACGGCTCATCAATCAGGGCATGGCGGGCCATTAATGAATCCGACATGCTTGTTCTGCCAGACCCCACAACGGTAAAGATGGACCCCTTCTGCAAAGAAAAAACCCTGTCATTTATCTGTTCGATCATAGACCCCATCACCCATGTGCCTTACAATCGCGACCCCCGCGCCATCGCACACAAGGCCGAAGAATACCTTAAATCAACAGGCATTGCCGACACAGCCTTTATGGGCGCCGAGGCCGAGTTTTTTATCTTCGACGATATCCGTTACGAACAAAACGAGTTCAGCGGTTTTTACCGTGTAGATTCCGTTGAGGCCCAGTGGAATACCGGCCGCGCCGAAGGGGTAAGCAATCTGGGGCACAAGATCAGGCTTAAAGCCGGTTACTTTCCCGTGGCGCCGACAGACCAGCATCAGGACCTGCGCACCGAAATGGTCCTCGAGATGGAAAATCTGGGTATTGCCATCGAGTGCCAGCACCACGAGGTGGCAGCCGCAGGGCAGGCAGAGATCGACCTTCGCTTCGACTCGCTCTTAAACATGGCCGATAAAATGATGTGGTACAAATACATCACAAAAAATGTCGCCCGCAGACACGGTAAAACAGTGACTTTCATGCCAAAGCCTATTTTTGGTGATAACGGTTCCGGTATGCACACCCATCAATCCCTCTGGAAAAATGGCAAGCCCCTTTTTTCCGGAGATAAATACGCGGGTCTTTCCGAGATGGCCCTGCATTACATTGGCGGTATTATCAAACACGCACCAGCGCTTGTGGCCATCACCAACCCGACAACAAACTCGTACAAACGCCTTGTCCCCGGTTACGAGGCCCCCATCAAACTTGCTTATTCTTCACGCAACCGGTCTGCTGCCGTGCGCATCCCCATGTATTCTGCATCACCAAAGAGCAAGAGAATCGAGTTTAGAACACCCGACCCCACCTGCAATCCTTACCTTGCCTTTGCGGCAATGCTGCTTGCGGGCCTCGATGGGGTCATCAACAAAATCGACCCCGGTCAGCCGCTGGATAAAAACATCTATGGTTTAAGTCCTCAAGAACTCAAAACCATCCCGTCGATCCCGGCATCGCTCGAAGAATCCCTGGCCGCGTTAAAAGAAGACCACGAATTTCTGCTCACCGGCGGCGTCTTTACAGAAGACCTCATCGCCACATTTATCGACTATAAAATGGAATACGAGATCAACGAACTCAGGCTGCGCCCAACACCGGGTGAGTTCTTTTTGTATTACGATATATAGCCCCGCATTAACTTATGAACGAAATCTCAAAACCCACCAAGGAAATTATCGGCATTAATCTCGAGGATGAAATGAGGGCGTCCTATCTCGATTATGCCATGAGTGTTATTATTGGCCGTGCTCTACCAGAGATCCGCGACGGCCTTAAGCCTGTACACAGACGCATCCTGTACGCGATGTTTAAAGAGGGTCTGCTGTCAAGCAAGAGATATTCAAAATGTGCCGGTGTTGTTGGAGAGGTCCTCAAAAAATATCATCCGCACGGCGACTCGGCGGTCTATGATTCTCTGGTGCGCATGGCACAACCCTGGAACATGCGCTACCCGCTCATTGACGGGCAGGGTAACTTTGGTTCGATTGATGGAGATTCCGCCGCGGCCTATCGTTATACAGAGTGCCGCTTGACAAAACTTGCCGAAGAAATGATGGGGGATATCGAAAAAGACACTGTCGATTTTGTCCCCAATTTCGACAACTCACATTACGAACCGCAGATACTCCCAACCAAGGTCCCCAACCTTCTGCTTAACGGTTCCGACGGCATTGCCGTCGGCATGGCCACCAAAATACCGCCGCACAATCTTACCGAAATCACCACAGCGTTGATTGCGCTCATCGACACCCCCAGTTTGTCACTGGATGACATTATTAAAATGGTACCGGGTCCTGATTTTCCCACAGCGGGCGATATTTTTGGCCGCAGGGGCATTATCTCGGCCTACAAAACCGGCCGCGGCATCATCACGCTCAGGGGTAAGCTCGATATCGAACCTGTCCGTGGGGCAGAAGACAGGGACGCCATTGTGATCACCGAGATCCCGTTCCAGACCAGCAAGGCCCGGATCATCGAAAACATCGCCGAACTCGCCGAAGACGGCAAGATTGAGGGCATTGCAGACCTGCGGGACGAGTCCGACCGCAAGGGGTTGCGCGTTGTGGTCGAACTCAAAAAAGGGACCATCACAAACGTCGTCGTCAACCAGTTGTTTAAACACACGGCCCTGCAATCTTCCTTTGGTGTCATCATGCTCTCGATTGTCAATGGCAGGCCTGAGATCTTCAATCTTAAACGGCTGCTCGAAACCTATATAAGGCATCGCAAAGAGGTCGTCACACGAAGAACCGCCCACGAACTCTCCGAGGCAGAAAAAAGGGC
>JADGCS010000128.1 GCA_015228875.1 Deltaproteobacteria bacterium
TGTCGCCGTCCACGGTATTACCGTCGTCGCAGGACTCTAAGTTGGCCCCGTCACAGCCGGTAGATGGACCTTGCAATTCCATCATAAGGCTTGGTGCGCCCATTATAGGCGGCATGAGCGGCTCTGTAGAGCCTTCGGGCACTGCATATCCCCAGAGAGCAAAAACATTGACACTGCCTCCATAGACAAGGCCGGCAAGGTTATTGATTCTTCCATCGGAACTTCTTGTTAAAATGAGGAGATAATTTAAGCATCCCGCTACCACATAATGCAGGACGCTATCAGCGTTCAGCTTTCAGCTTATTTTGTCCGGCTGATGGCTGACCGCTGATAGCTGAAAGCATTCAGTTATTGCCACTTGACCTCGCATATGTAATGGCCTGTTTGGTTGCGGCGTGGGCCGCGTTAGTCATACAGTCAAGTCACTGCAATAATTCCTATGGACCCATGTCCACTGGCATACAGACAGCGTCCACACACCCCCACTCAGGCGAAAACTCTGCGTCTATGTTGCCGCTACCAAACCCCGCGCAGTCGGCGGCATCGGTGCAAGTCCTGTTGCATATCTTTGTAAAGGATGCATTTTCTTCCGGTGGCACATCCATACAGAACACCGTTGCATTCTCGCCCGCGTCGACGACACCAAGGCTTTCAAAGGCCACCCGGCATTCTTGTGCCGCCTGCTCCGCATTGTCATTCATACACGGGGCGGTAATCGCCAAGAGGTTTGGGGACAACTCACCCTGATCTTCTGCCGTGTCACCCTGCTGACAATCCGCAGGGCAAGTCTCGCAGGTCTCCAGATAAGCCCCGTCACAGCTGGCGGGTGAATTGTCTGTAACATCCATCGCCAGGAACGGATCCCCTGCGACTGGGAGCTCCTGCGGTTCGGCCCCATCACCATACGGCCAGAGAACAAAGACGTTGATGTCCTGTCCAAATGTATAGAGGCTATTTCTGGTATTGGTAGCATAATCAAATGGCAGTGTAAGATTGAGAATATCTACACTGTGTTTATCCGCCCCCGCGGTAAGCATCTGTTTTGTGCAATAGTCCGAATCCGTAGATTGTAGCGCAGTTGCAATACCTTCTTGTTCAGTAGTTTCAAGGGCAAATGCATTAAGAGCACCACTCACACACACTGTCACCTCTATGCCCTCTGTTGAGGCCGTATTACCCTTTACCTTAAACATGACCTCGTGAATAGTATGCCCGTCTGCAAACCCCTGCTCGCCGTATCGATACTTAAAGCCAGCGTAGGCGTAGTGACCACTTGCTAACATGTTAAAAAGCTCCACGTCACCCGATATAGTCGCAGAGGACGGGGCAATAAAATCTATATTGCCCATGCAGGAGTCGTTAGTCACCCCATCACCGCACTCAGGCAACATACAACCGTTGTTGCACCCGTCGTTGTTGATGAAGTTGCCATCGTCGCACTGTTCACCGTCGTCAAGGTCACCGTTGCCGCAAAGGTCCGGGGTATCTTCCTCAACGACCTCGCATATCGACCCTGTCCAGCCGCAACCAATTGTCGTTGCACAGGTTGCGCCGTCAAGCGACGCGCAATCCGGCCCTGTCTGCGGATCTATCGGTGGCGTTGGGTTCTGAGACGCATCACTCTGGCACACCGATGGAGTACCTGCGCAAGTGTAGCCTGACTCTATTGCGCAGGTTGAGTTACAGCCATCGCCAGACGCTGTGTTGCCGTCGTCGCAGGCTTCGGTACCTGCCTTGATTCCGTCACCGCACTGCGCCGCTTGGCACGATGTGCCTTCACAGACCCAGCCGGATTCGAGGCCACAGGACGCACTGCACCCGTCATTGTCGGCTGTGTTGCCGTCGTCGCATTGTTCTGTCGTACTTGTACTCATAATGGCACCAATGCATGTTACATCTGCATTGTTAGGACTCAGTGACAGACGTCGTATTGTGTAATTTCTAACATCAGAAACATACACATTACCGGACGCATCCACACCAAAGCCAGAGGGGGTATACATTTTAGCATTTATCCCAAGCCCCCCATCACCCGCCAAGCCTGTTTGTTGGATTCCCGCTACCTTTATTGTCCGCCCTGTATTAAGATCAACCCTATAAACTTTAGGACCAAATCCAAAATAAAGGTTATTATGGGCATCAATGGCAATTCCCCCTTCTACACCCAAACCAAGGGTACTTGCCCGTGCACCGTCGGTAAACGTGTTATTACCCCCTCCGACAACAGTTGTTATTATGCCGGTGTTTCTGTCAATCTTACGGATCCTATAGTTATTACGATCCGCAATGTAGAGGTTGTTCGACGAATCAAAGGCAATCCCTGTTACCTCTGTTGAAAACATTGCAGAGGTAGCCAAGCCATTATCACCACTTAAACCTGTCGCCTGAATACCCGCTACCTTATACACTTTCCCATTCGTAATCTTATAAATTAGATTACTCGAGTATTTATTGACATAATACAAATTTCCCAGACTATCGATTGCAAGGCGGGTTGGGTACATTTTGGCACCGAGCGCATCTTGGCCATCTGTTAATTCATGTCCTCTAACACCCGAACCTGCATACGTTGTAATGGTGCCACTAGTATTAACCTTACGAATCCTCCCATTGTAGGTGTCGGCAATATACACGTTGTTCTGCTGGTCTATTGCTACCCCTTCAGGAGAGTCTAGTCTAGCACTAGTTGCGGCACCGCCGTCGCCATAGAATCCGTAGCTACCTGTACCAGCAAATGTCGTGATATTACCAGACGTATCTATCTTTCTTATCCTGTTATATAAATGTTCAGGAAAATATATATTGCCCACTGAGTCCACAGCAACGCCCAGTACTGGCTTCAACTTAATACTTGTAGCCATACCATTACCCGGCATCGTTGTTGGTTGCACACCTGTGCCCGCAATTCTAGCGATGTAATACGCACACTGATCTGTGATGGGGGTGACGGCATTAACAAACCCATCACCGCAGACGTTCTCATTACAAGCCGCAGTACACTCATCCTCGTTTACACTATTCCCATCATCACAGGCCTCGTTAGTGGTTTTAATGCTATTTCCACAAGCCGTCACGGTACAGTTAGGATCACACCCATCGCCTTCAAGCGATTGACTATTGCCGTCATCGCATTCTTCTCCACTTGATATCACTCCGTTGCCACAACCAGTTTTTGTGCAATTATTATCGCACCCATCCCCATTTACGCTATTACCATCATCGCAGGTCTCTCTCGCAACATTGTTGACAACATCACGATTATTAATCAAACCATCTCCGCACCTTTCGATTTTACAGTCATAAGTACAGCCATCACCATTATTGCCGTTGCCATCATCACATTCTTCACCTGCTGTTATCAGACCATTACCACATCGGGTCGTTGTGCAATTTGAATCACACCCGTCACCGTCTGTCAGATTGTGATCGTCGCAGGTCTCGCCATAGGACACCACGCCATTACCGCAGGCCGTGGATTGACAACTTGCGTTGCAATCGTCCCCATCTGCAAGATTGCCGTCGTCACATTCCTCGCCCGCTGTCATAATGTGGTTGCCACAGGCAGTGACTGTGCAATTTGAATCACACCCGTCTCCATCTATTGTATTGCCATCATCACACGCCTCACCACTGCCTAGTATCCCATTGCCGCAGGTTGTAAGGGCAGTGCTAACCTGACGAATCCTGCTATTGATGTGGTCAGCTATAGTAAGCCTGCCCTGACTGTCAAAGGCAAGGCCCGACGGGTAGCTAAACTGTGCCTGCGCTGGATTACCGGCATCGCCGGAAAATCCTGCCTGACCTGTGCCGGCTACTGTGGTGATAATCCCCGTTGTCATATCAATCTTTCTGACAGAATGGGACGGCAAGGTAAACGCGGGGTTAGTGCTAGTCAGTGTATTAGTTGCATCTATCAAACTTGCCTCCTCCGCCCGCGTGCGCTGTATAAAATACAGATCACCCGAGTTGCCTACCGCCATGTCACCCACATAAACCTGCGCTTGACTTGCCAAACCTCCATCACCGCTGTACCCCCAACCGCCGGCCATGCTCCCTGCAACAACTTGTGTGGCATTCATAACCACATAATCGCCATCCTCTGTCAGACCATCATCGAGATCTATCTTTGCGATCTGTCCGTGACTGGCAAGATACAAAATGTTGTTTGCCTTATCGTAGGCAAGGGCAGACCTCGGTGTCATTTGTTGCCCATCAGGGTAAACACCCCTTAGTATATTTATAACACCAGTCCCAGCATCCCTTCTTAATACCGAGCCTTTTGGGTCACTCCAGCTCCATGTATTCCAAAATGTCACAAAAATGTTACCTTGGTTATCTACAACCACATCCCCAATACGTAATCCGGAACTTGTTACATTGGCAGGGGCTGTTGTATTAAAGTCTATAGGTTGTTCTTTAAAACCTGTTGCCAAATTGTACTTGTAAACATATGTCTTCCCGTAGGACACCCCGTAGAGATACCCATCCGCACCCACAGCTAGCCTGTTAATGGCAAAATCGTTGTTATCGTAGCTATCAAATGCCTCACTAAATTTTGTTACAATATTGGTCGCCTTTTCTATCTTTAAAATAACACCGCCAAACCTGTCATCACCAAAGGGATTTGTGGTAGGATCCGAAGAGGCCGAGATATACAAGTCGCCAATACTGTCGTATGCTATATCCAGCGGGTATGTAACAGGCACCTGTGTGGCCTGCCCGCCAATGGTTGAGGAGTAGTCTCTCTGCATTGAATATAGAGGCGAACTGACTTTACTATTTGTCCCCCCATTTCCTGCCACGGTATTTATAACAAGGCTTGTCACGACTTCTTCCTGACACTGCGCATCACAACCATCCAAGGCCACATTGTTCCCATCATCACAAGCCTCACCACTATCCACAACACCATCCCCACAAGACGCACTTGTACACCCTGTACGGCACGCATCGGCCGCTGTATCGCTGTTTGCCTCACCATCATCACACTCTTCACCCTCTTGCTTCACCCCGTCACCGCAGTTTACGAATGTACAAGATACACTACACCCTTCACTGCCATTTCCTTCGCCGTAGTCACACTCTTCGCCTTCGTTGAGAATACCATTACCACAACCCGAAAGGGTGCAGTTTTCGTCACACCCGTCACCGGAGTCAAGGTTGCCATCGTCACACGCCTCAGCGCTATCGACAACACCATCCCCGCAGGTTGCGCTCATACACGTCGTGCGGCACGCATCGGCCGTGGTGTCGCTGTTTGCGGAACCTGCATCACATTCCTCACCCAGCCACCATGCGGTCACGCCGTCGCCACAGCCTTCTGTTTTGCATGTGCTACTGCAACCGTCATCGCTGTCGGTGTTGCCGTCGTCACACTCTTCTGCGGCATCTTGAAATCCGTCACCGCAATAGCCGGCGCTTTCCACCGTCAAGTAGGTACAATCAAAGTCGCACTTCTGGCAGGTCTCTGGCTCAACAGTGTACCCGCAATCAAAGACAACATTTTCTTCGCCGACGTCGCAGATTTCGTTGCTTGCCTTGTCACCGTCCCCGCATGTAGACACACATGACGAGGGCGCACCGGTACATGTAAAACCAAATTCGACCGTGCAGGTGTCGCTACAGCCGTCCAACGCAGTTGGTTTGCCGTCATCACAGACCTCGGTCGCTATACCATTTTCAGCGTTGTTAACCACACCATCACCGCAAAATTCTCTCTTGCAAGACACACTGCATCCGTCCAGTGGTTCCTTGTTCTTATCGTCACACTCTTCTTCTAGCCACCACGACAGGACCCCGTCACCACATGTTGAGTTTGTACAGCTATTGGTACACTCATCACCATCATCAAGGTCTCCATCATCACAGGCCTCGCTACCTTGGGGAACACTATCCCCGCAATACGACGTTTCGCCCGCAACACTCTGGCAGACTGAATCACATACAGTGCATTCCCTCTCGCCATAAGTGCACGCCTCTGTTGTTTCGTTGCCGTCATCGCAGGCCTCAGCACCTGCAATAATGTTATCACCGCATTCAGCGGCTTGACACAACGTACCTTCACAGATCCAGCCAGATTCGAGGGCACATAATTCAGAACACCCGTCATCAGACGCCGTGTTGGCGTCGTCGCAGGATTCTACACCCGCCTGAGTAAAACTATCGCCACACTCCGCCACTGCGCATAAGTGAGTGCACGCATCGTCATTGTCTGTATCACCATCGTCACAGGCCTCAACACCGGCCTGTACGCTGCCATCACCACAGATTGCTTGGGTACATGTGTTGGTACACGAATCACCTGTATTAAAGTTGCCATCGTCACATTCTTCAGAACCGTCAATACGACCATTGCCACAGGTGAGTTCTTGTGTGCAAATCATCGAACAGCCGTCACCATTGATGTTGTTGCCGTCATCACAAACCTCAATCGACTCGTCTACAATCCCATCACCGCACGGGCCCTGAGTCCAGATTGGATTTTTCACGCGCAGGACTTCATGCTGATTTATAGGTGCCAACTGTTTAAGCCAAGGGATCAGATCCTGTTCAGCCCTTTCCACGACAATGCTTGCATACCGACCATCTGAGCTAATATCATAATTATCAATAGATGAACTCAATCCCGGTGTTTTGAATACCGAGTGAGAAACTTGATTCACCCTATCATAAACATACAACTGCGTTTGGGACGTAAAGAATACGTAACGACCATCTGTGCTGCTCTTTGAATTACCAACCCAAGGAGTGCTATTATCTTCATTAAGTGGCACGTCAACACGTAGTGCTACATCACTATTAATATCACGCAGGAACACATCTTGGGCATAATGGTCCCCGTCAAATGACCTGACAGTATATACAATGTACTTTCCTTTTAGTGACACACCTGGTGCCGACACCCCTGCAATGTACTCATGGCGATCTGTAAGCAAACGATTCGACTTCGTACTCACATTATAGATATATACGTCTGGGCCTCCTAAATCCACATCACTACTATCAATTGGAGTTACTGAAGTGTAGACAACAAAACTACCATCTGCGCTGATCTCTGCGTCCCTGCCCGTGGCAGTCCCCATATCTGTCACTGTGACCATATCAGTCACCCCGGTCAAGCGATCCCTTATGTATATATCTTGGTCGTCTTCAGTATATAGATATCTCGTTACATCCTCGTCTGTCAGGTTACTGGCACTTGATGAAAAGATCGCAAACCGGCCCGAGGCATCCATTTTTGCATCGTCTGACCACCTATTTGCCAACCCCCCATTCTGCGCTATCGATATCAATTCCGGTTCGGTCTGCCCAGATAACCCGCGGACATACAGCTGATTATCATAATCGTCGCCTTGAAAATATAACATGAATCGAGAGTCCGCACTGATGATTGGACGTGGCTCCTTGTATGAATAAGGTGTGTAATACATATTATAAAATGGGGCGTTTGCTATATACTCAATCGCCCCATTCCGTGTGTTCTTTCTCAGAATATTGAACGGAGTCTGAGTGGGTGTAGCTACATCAGTCATATTTGTAGCCTTAGACAAGAACGTCACATACTTGCCATCCATACCCAACGCGCCGCCAAAGGATGTGCCATTTGAGAGCTCCCCACCCTGCGTTATGGACACCAAGGCAATATCCGGATCCATAAAATTATAAGTCAATCGAGCGCTCTGTATAAAATCCGCCTCCTGCGAGAAACCGCTCACCTCACAGATCACCATGTAATCAATCATGTCGCCATATGTGTATACATCGGGGATGGTAATCATGTGATTGTTAAAATTGTCACCGAAATTAACTTCTTTGGCTGTCACATTTGCTAAAGTTTCACCATACTTGATCTGACACCTTGAATATTCCTGCGTATGAAACGACAGTCTTAAATCGTTGCCTGCCCACACCCCGACAACACTATCGACATTCAAGACTACTTTTTCACACGAGCTTGTGCAAACCTGATTTCCACTACTACCGTAATCGCAGGCCTCACCATTGTTAACAATGGCATCCCCACAATATTCAACCACACAAGACGCACTACACCCGTCGCCTGATTCAATATCGCCATCGTCGCAGGCCTCTACGCCAACTATGTGAATATTATCACCGCAGACAGGCGTACAACCAGAAGGTTCACCCGTGCACGTCCAGCCTTCTTCAACACTACATGTATATGTATCACCACTGCACCCATCGCCTGACGCTATATTGCGGTCATCACACTGCTCCGCGCCCGCAATCACACCATCACCACAGCTTGTATTGCACTGTGAACGCAATGTGGTGGCATCTGTACTACAGGTAAAACCTGTTTCAACGGTACAATTGGCACTGCAACCATCCCCTGGCGTTGAATTATAGTCATCGCACTGTTCGGTGGTTTCAACCCTCACGCCATTACTGTAACTGATATTGATATTAACCCTGCCATCTCCACACTTGTCTGACACGCAGGCAGTGCAACCGTCATTGGAAGTCTCATTCTCATCATCACACTCCTCAGCCGGTTGCGTCCACCATGACGCAATCCCGTCTCCGCAAATGGCACTGGTACAACTGTTTGTGCACTCATCTGCATCGTCATCATCACCATCATCACATTCCTCAAGCGCTGCAGTATTGGTTTTACCATCTCCACAACTGACCGCTGAACAGTCCGCGTCACACTCTGCGGTCTCACCGCCCGTATCACATGCTTCACCCGCTGTTAAGTTTGTCACACCATCACCGCATGATCGTGCGGTACAATCCAGATCACATGTTGCAGACTCGCCGCTGTCATCACAGGTCTCACCGGCCGTAGTGTTAATCACACCATCACCGCATGAACGTGCGGTACAATCTGTATCGCATGTTGCAGACTCGCCGCTGTCATCACATGTCTCACCTGCCGTAGTGTTAGTTACACCATCCCCGCATAGAGACGCGGTACAATCGGCATCGCAATCTACGGTCTCACCACCCTCATCACAGGTCTCACCCGCTGTGGCATTTATCGTGTTATCACCACACGAACGCAGTGAGCAGTCCGCATCACAGAGAGCCGATTCGCCCCCATCATCACACCCCTCACTCAACTGCACAAACCCATCCCCGCACTCCTGCTCTACCCACACGGGGTTTTTCATTCTAAAAATTTCAAGATACATCGGCTTTGTCTGCCACGGGACCAGTTTACGTGCCGTGAGGCTGTTGTTGGTCCAAAAGCTGATGTATTCGCCGCTGGCGCTAAAGGTCCCGTAGGGGATGGCCTTGCCGAGGAGCGTGGTCTTGCCCAACGCCCTGTCCCTGACGTACAGAGAGAGCTGGCTTGTCGTCACGGCAGGAGAAAGATTGGTTGCGGCCGACACAAAGAGGACATAGCGTCCATCGGCACTGAGCTGTGACTTATCGGCACCCTTGTTGGCATCTGCCGAGACAGATTGCGCGCTGTTACTGACACGGTCATACACAGACACATCGGTCCGAGCCAAAGTACCCGCCTTTTTATAAACTGTATAAGAGACATAACGCCCATCACGCGAGATAGAGGGGGACCTGCGTTCGTAAAGTATTTCACCTGATGCTAAGGGATCAACCGAGACAAGTGTGGTTGTCTTATCTTTGATGCTGTATAAAAAGATATCCTTCTTGCCGTTAGTATCACCCGACACCAGATTTGACGCGTAAGATGCAAAGGCCACGAATTTTCCATCAAGGCTGATCACGGGCTGTAAAGACCTGCCCCTGGCCTGCACACCGGCGGAACTGACAGAGACCCTGAAGGTTTTTTGCTCGGTCCTGTCGCGCACAAAGATATCATCGGAGGCGTTTGTATCTCCTGCCACAAGATTAGTCGCGGCACACCTAAAGGCCACAAAGCGGCCATCGCCGCTGATGGACAGATCATCGTAACAGGTCTTGTTGATGGCACCGCCTGATGTGGATACCGAAACCCGTTCTACCGCACCGGTCTCTTGATCCTTGACCAATATATCGACAAAACCGCTCCTGGCACCGCCATCGAGGGCCTCTGCATTGGTAGTAGCAAAGGCCACATAGCGGCCATCTGCGCTCATTGCAGGGTAATAGGCGTCGTTGTCGTTGGCACCATTGCCACCCGATATTTTTTTGATCTCACCTGTGGCAAGTTCATGCTCATAAACGTCCCGCAGTGAATCCGCGGCATCCCCGCTAATAAGTGTTGTTGCCTTGCTGTCAAAGGCAATGACATCACCCTCACCGCTAATCGCCGTGATACCCCCCGATCTGTTGTTGATAAGATTTTTGTCCTGGGAAATTGAGATATGGGCAAAGGTTTCGGTTGTGGGATTGTATTCAAGTTGCTTGGTCGCGTAGGGTATTGATTCTGACGAAGATGTTGTTGATAACGATGCAATCTTTCTTGTTCCCGACATAGTCGTGGTCGTCGTCTTTTCAGTCGTGGTTTTTGTCATGTTGCAGGTTATCTGGTAATTGAGCAGGTTAACGACACGACCGGCCTCATCAACAAGTGCGTTTCTTGAAACAGGGAGTTCTGCCTTATAAAAACCGTTCACCCATTTAACGGCGTCAATCACGCCACTCTCTCCATTAATGCTCCACGAAACAGGACAGGCGGCCGCTACAGTCACGTTTGTTTGAACAACCTGTTTGATTGTAGGATAGGTCACCTGAGGATAATCAAGACTCTTTGTGTTGGCATCGGGCTTAAAGTAAAAGTAGGCCTCTATCTTATCGTCGCCCACCCTTAATAAGCGAATGCTGTGAATACGCGCGGTCCCCGTGGTTTCTTCGTCCAACGCGCACGCGGGCGTACACCCGTCCCCGAGAAAGTCGTTACCATCATCACACGCCTCCTGCCCCCCAACAACACCATCCCCACACACCTCGCCCAAGGCAAGGGCCTCGACACTTAAACCAATAGATAGAGATAAATATATAAGAGAGAAGAAGATCAATTTGGACTTAAGTGTTTTAAAGGTGCAACCAACCAAACCAAGGAATGAAAGGATGGATTTACTC
>JADGCS010000129.1:0-10531 GCA_015228875.1 Deltaproteobacteria bacterium
CTTTGACGACATCAATTGGTTTGCCATTGCTGTCGCAAATTCTTCTGAAAATAATACCACAATTATCAAAAAGCTTGTCTCTGCCCTTGGGGAAGATCTGCCCTCTCGCGAGTTTTAGGGTTTGATAAAGAGGGGCGCCGTAGGGGGTGGCTATGTAGGTGTGGGTGGTCATGGGGTTGGGGGCTTATTAATTTATGGGTTTGTTGTCGCACGTACAGTACTGATTGCATTTTGTGTCCATCGAGCCTGAATTGTGTCAGCAGAAAGGTCAGCACCACAATTCCATTCAACAAAGTATCCGCCGTTGTTGATTTTTTCAAACTCACAGGGATCATTCAATGGTTCGAAGGCCTCAAGGCTGAGGTACGGTTTTACATCAAATATTCCCGACGTCCCATCTTCTGCCGTGATACAGAGTGTAAAATCATCTCTTGTTTCGATCTTTAAAATATTCATTGATCAAGCCCTCTGATGGGGAAAGGTTTTTTGCCATGAACAGCCAAATCCCAATCGGCTGTTAAATCGTCCTGATGTATTTCAATCCAGGCAACAACAAGTTTGTGTTGCCTTGGCGGAATTGTTCCGGCCAGCACGGAACCATCGGCTATCGAATAAACAGCAACTTGGCCCTGATATTCAGCATGGATGTGTGGCAGATTGTGCTTGTCTGTGTCTCTAAAAAACATTCGAACCAAGATTCCATAAAACATCGAGATTGTAGGCACAATAATCTCCTTTTGTTGGCCTTCTGAGGCTGACCTTAGTGTCTGCAAAAACACCAATGCCTGCCTGAAGGACTGCATTTTATTATATTGTCGTCTTTTTATGCACTGGCTCCGTATGAATTTCAATAGTTAAAAGCATGCTTGTTGTCGTACCTACAGTACTGATAGCGTTTTTCTCAAGACTGACTCTCTGTACTGATGGCTCAAGATTTGTTGTCCCATGTCCATTCCTGACACCTTTTTTTCGTTTATGGTGTGGTAATCGTTCACGCACTATTTGGGTGTTGGGTGTCGACCTCCGTCATTTTTTTTTACCTGTCACCTTTCCTTCTTAATATTTCCCACTAGGATATATCCCCTTTATATTTTCAATATAGTAGTTACCGGGATCAGTTGTTTTTACAAACTCAATAAGCCTGCCTCTTTTCACATTACTATAGGTATATGATGTGCCGTTCAAAAATTTCACAGTCATTAACCCCCAACCCACACAGTACTCTACTGATTCTATAAAACTTGAATTAAGCTTATACTCAAAAATCTCGCTATAATCTAACAAAATGTGGGTGGTACCAAATTAGTGTTTGGTAGGCTGGCACCTGAAAATACGCAGCTTAGGGGTGTTTCGGGACGTTTTATAAGTTCCTGATCATTGCTTTTCATTTGTGTTTAATCTCAGTCAGCCTAGCCCGTCCCTTTTCTGTCAGTCGATACTTCTGTAGCCGACTGTTGGGTTTTGTAGGCATCGTGTATTCTAGCAACCCCTCTTTTCTTAGACTTGGAATGACTTTGCGTAAATTACCACTTAGAGGCTATTCGAAAACCTAACGCGGTGAACGTGTTTTCTTAATACATCCCGTAGGGATGGAGGAGCCTAGCCGTAGGCTTTAGCCTACGGATTCAAGGTGGTGAAGGATTTGCGCCCTGAAGGGGCGCAGGGCTTGACCTACACCCCTTCAGGGTGTGAAAATATTTTCCCGCAATAAACCGTAGGCTGAAGCCTACGGCTAGGCTCCTGAGTCGCATCCGCGACACCACGGTTATCAATGCTTGGAGACTTTTCATGTTTCACAATCAGAGGTTTTCGAATAGGCTCTTAGTTGTTTGTGACCAAGTGCATGCGCTATTTCGGCAGAGGAGAGAGGTTCCTTTGCACAAGCGAAGAGAATGCGAAAATCAACTTGTGCCTCCACTTGTGCCCCGACTTGTGCCTCTGGCTCAGTCAAAACCTGAGTAGATTGTGGTTCTGGGACACGAACAATAATTCTAAACACATCGCCCTCAATCAGCTCCGGGTCTGCACCGCCGTATTCTTTGCCATACTTCATCATTTTGCGCACGCCAGATCCCAATTCATCAGCACGACCAATCTGACTAAAAAAATCATTTAGGTGCCCGTCACCTTTCCCTTCTTCTTATGGTCTAGAAGTCTGGCGGCAACTTATATTGAATTCTCAAACTTGTAGCATGACAAAGCCGGGCACCTTTCTTTAACTGCCATCTCCACATAATCCCTTGGCGCGGTGACGATGGTCTTCAACCGCGCCCGTGTGATAGCCACATTAAGCCTGCGCGGATCAAGTATCCACTCAGTGGATTGTGTGTCGGAAAGAGGATTGCCCGTTGATAAAAAACCGATTGTAGCTGTTTGGCCTTGATTGCGTTCTACGGTATCTATGCGGATTCTTGCGATATCCACCTTGTCTGCAATATCACCAAGCATTGCCCTGATCATGGAGACCTGTGATCTGTAAAAACACGAAATGATGTAGCGCAAGCCTTTTGTATCTCCCAGACGTTTTTCAATGTCGGTTATAAAAGCCCCTAACAAATTTTCAATCTTGGCAATAGCATTAACAACAAACTGCGCCTGTGCCTGCGATGCCTTTTTTCCCTTGGGTTCTGTATTAAACTCAAATAAAACAACGCCATCTTTTTGAGAACACAAAGGATCGTCATCAAAGTGCGGCCAATTTAAATCTTTTACAGGAAACCTGCTTTTAAGTTCACTATTATAAAATGCCCTGCTTGGCAATAGCGCAACCTCCTCACGCATTCGCCATGTGCCACACAAAAAATAGGCCTTTTTGCGTTTAATCAAATACTCAAAGGCCGATGTGTATAATTCGTTCATGACCTCTTTAACAGGCTTGCCATGTATAAGCGGGGGCAGTTGTTTGTGATCACCCATCAGCAATGTATGCTTTGACCACACAAGGACAGGGAGCATCATGGGCAACGTCATCTGGCTAGCCTCGTCAATAATGGTGAGATCATACATGTCGTGTGCGGTGGCCTCAGATATTAAGCTATTTGCCTTGTTGGTTAAACGATACAGTGTTGTGGCATGTACAAGTCCTTTGTTAGGAAATAAAAATTTTGCATCGTGCGCAATGCCTGTCTTCTGCAGGGTCTTTTCCCATTCGGGTCTATTGCCACTACGCACAACCTGCCCCGCAAGGGCAGGGTATTTTTTTGCCAACGACAGTATCAGATTATCCACAGCACGATTGGTAAACGAAAAAACACCCACTGATAAATTTTTTTCCAGAGCAAGTTTTATTATTTGAGCCGCTGAATAAGTCTTACCACACCCCGGCGGCCCCTGCAGGAGAGTTATTTCCTCGCTTAACGCCATATTTAAAATGTCATTATAAGAGACGTCATCCTCAAGCGGTATATGTTCTTCGAGGCCCGCCTCCGTTTTAAGAAAGGCAATGATTTGTGCCGCCGACAAACCGGAGGGCACCAGCCACTTTTGCACAATATTTTTTTGCCATTCATAATATTCTGTGAGTGGTTCAGCGACACCAATAATCACACTTTTACCTGCGATACCCGATGAGGTTACAATCTCGCCGGTATTAAGCACGCCCTCGATCCTTGTTGTTTGCGCTGTGTTAATCAGATTTTTGTACAGTGTCTCTTCGGAGGCACCGGCGTTTATCACATAAACCTGTTCGTTGTCCCTAAATCTATAATCATTGCTCTCAGGGATAAGAATTTTTTTATCACTGACTTTGCAATAAACAGCGTGCCCAGAATCTAAAATTTCTGAAAGTGGTGACAAAAGCATTTCTTTCCATGCCTTGTCTTCGAGATTTTTTTCGGTAACGCAAAAGTATTCAAGGTGTGACGGCGTTAACAAAAGATCAGCCCTCCTGTGTGTAACAGATAAACCTGGCATTTTCAGCCCGCGCAAATTTTTGCATACCTGTTTTAAGCCACTCCTTTGCCCACGGTTTAAACATTGCCCAATCGGGGAAAGTCCAATGCCCGTAATCGTGCGACTCTGTTCTTGATCTCACAAACGTGATTTTGCCAAGACCATACAGCACCCCCGCAAGGGCCATTGAGAGTCCGCAGATCACATGGTCGTCTTCTAAGGTTAACAAATTTTCAATATCACCATCATCCATCAACAACCCCGATGGCCCCCAAAAATTTTCGGGCATTGAGGGGGCAAACAACCAGCTTAAAACACCAGCATCAAACTTGCCACGGGGGTATAATTGGCTATCAGTATAAACACTAAGTTTTACATTACCATCAATTAAGGGAAAAAAGAACATCTTTGGAAATCCCTCAAACACGCCCCTGTTATAAAACAAAGCGGGATCTTCAATAAAAGGCAGATCAACAGATTCGCAAATACCCTTGGCTGTGCGTGTAAAATCGTTCAAATTGCCATTGCTCAGCCATGTGGGCATGGCTTGTATCCTGCTATTGAGTAACATGATTTTCTGGTTGTTTGGATTATTAATATCGCCTTTAAAAATTTTGTCCCATGTTGCGTTATCAGGATTGGCGGCAAGTTTTTCGTGCGGCCTAAAAGAAACCATGGGTTTCACACCATACATCGCCCTTGGCAACAGCGGCGCGTCCAAAACAAGATAGCTCGCGTTGTGTTCTTTAACAAGCCGCGCAATCTCCCTTTGCGCCTCTGTTGCTGTAAAGTTGTACCTTTTAACAACGCTAACTCTATGCTTATCGCCCTCGGGCACGCACGTTAAAATCACCGTACCCGTGTTCTTGTCGTAAGCGCTTACTCCTACATCACAGCCTATAGCGATGAAAGGGGTTTTGGGTTTATCCGGTGATGTGCCCAATTTTAATCTGTTGAAAGACGTGGATAAGCCCTCATTTAAATTCTCAGCATCGCTTTCACAACCCCACTCACGTCGTTCTTTAATAGATCTATCAGAGTAACTCTGTGCCTGTGTTTCCGTTTGCATTGTATTAATTGTCTCCGGCGTTATCTTTGCACGAACAATGCGCCACTCAAGAGGCCCCACAGGCAACGCGCCTTGCCCCTTAAAACAAGCTCGCCACCCCTTGGCGTCTGAGCCCATCACATACGTCACAGTCCTGTGTTTATTTTCGCCCTCGATTTCTATGACATCACCTACGCTTAATTTAACACCAGTGTGAAGGGAACCGGTGTCGTCGTTGTGGGTGTGTTGCCATGGATACATAGCACTCCTTTACAGGTTACAAATTATTTTTTTTCGAGGTACTCTAACGTATTTATTGCATCAGCATGCCCTTGCTCCGCCGCCTTTTGATACAACTCAAGGGCCTTTTTATAATCTTGCGGCACTCCTTGGCCATCGGCATGCATAGAACCAAGATTAAATTGCGCCACTGCAAGTCCCTGCTCAGCGGCCTTTTGAAACCAACTCATCGCCTTCGATAAATCCTGCTCCACTCCCTCGCCATTATGATACATCAGTCCAAGATTAAATTGTGCCTCTGCAAATCCTTGCGCCGCAGCTTTCTGATACCATTTAAAGGCCATCTCATAATCCTTCTCCACTCCATCGCCATGACGATACGTTAGTCCGAGAATATATTGTGCACTGGCATAACCTTGCTCGGCCGCTTTCTGGTACCAATACACCGCCTTCGATAAATCCTTCTCCAATCTTTCTCCATCATCATACTCATCATACACCTCTCCGAATCCCACGTCCCAGCGTCTGTATCGCCCACCATTATGATACATCACTCCGAGATCAAGCTGTGCCTTGGCATGTCCTTGCTCCGCCGCTTTCTGGTACCAACTCACCGCCTTCGATAAATCCTTCTCTACCCCCTTACCATTATGATACATCAGTCCAAGATTAAATTGTGCCTCTGCAAATCCCTGCTCCGCCGCCTTTTGAAACCAATACAAAGCTTTCTCAAAATCTTGCCGGACAATATGTTTTTTATGATTAAAACCGTTAAAATATAAAGAACCTATCTCATATTGTGCATTTGCCAGTCCGTGCTCAGCCGCTTGCAAGGTTTGATAAATAAAATACTTGGGTTCCTTAATACCTCTTTCTTCCAAATACAGATCAACCTGTGGGCCTTTTTCAGGAATGACAATTCCATTAATCTCCAAAAATATTTGCTCCAATATTGCCCCGGCTTCCTTCTTAAATTTTTTTCCCTCTTTAGTTATTTTTTCAGCCCAATGTAATGCTGCTTTGATGTCCCGTGGTATGCTTCGGAAAAATATATCTAGGCCACTAAAAAATCTTAACAGGAGTTCATATGCAGCATCGCCATGACCTTGCTCAGCAGCTTTTTTATACCAATATAAAGTTTTTTTATCATTCTCCTGCACAATCATACTATCATGTTTTCCATGATAAATGGTAGCAAGCTCATACTGCGCATCAACATCACCTTGTTCAGCTTTGAATTCTAATGTTTCTAATATTTCAAGTTCCTTTAACACATCAACAGCTTTGGCAAGTCCTTGCTCCGCCGCCTTTTTATACCACTCCAAAGCTTTTTTATAATCCTTCCTCACTCCCTCACCATTATCATACATCAGTCCAAGGTTACATTGCGCTATTGCATGCCCTTGTTCTGCTGCCTTATGAAATGCAGTGAATGCCTCTTTAAAATCTTTCTTTACACCCCTCCCTTCATAATATTGCAGTCCAAGCTCAAAGTTTTCATTAGCATTATTTTCATTGTAGGTTTTGTTAGTCATGGGTACTCCTTAACAAGCGAGTAATCTGTAACTGCGACTTTTCTATGCAAATATACGCAATACGTTTCTTATTCTTCAAGTCCTTACTCCCACACCCGCCATGCTATATCAATTGCCGATTGCAAATCTCCCCCACATCCCACCCCAGCCCGTTGAGTACCGCTTGTGCCGGCCCTGCTATGTTTTTTGTGGCATACACGGCGAGGTAATAGGGGGCATGTTTGATAACGCCCACGATGTTTAAAAGATTATTTGGCGGCAATTGCCACGCAGGGGTGCCTGTTTTTGAAAAATTAAACACAATAAAGAGCGCATCGCTTTGAGGATTATGAATGGTGTTGAGTGTGTTGCTGAGCACCTGCCACAAACCCTGCCATTCGTGATCATTTAATTTAAACGGATCAATAAGACCAAATATGGGGCCGCATGTGCTTGTGTCGGTGTAATTTAAAAAATCCTTAAAATCGTGCTTGAGGGCCGTGTATTTTACGCCAGCCTCTGATAGCTGATTTGCAAGGGTTGCGCGAGTGACATCGTTCTTTTCTGCCAAAAACAAACGCGGGTCTTTAAGTGTCTTAACAGCGAGCGCGGAGGAACAAAGGTAATGCCCCTGCTGTATGAAAGACTGTTCGATTTCGTAATAAGGCGTGTAGCCTTTGTATTTTTTTGCAAGTAACTGCACATCGCCCGCCCAACGGTTGTTGGTGCAGGGTGACTTATATAAATACGCGTGCGTGTCTAAATAATTAATGCACGTATCGGGGTTGCGCCCCTGTATAAGCCGTGCCAGCTCCACAAGCGCCGCGTGTTTGATAATGTCTCCGATGTTGCCGACGTTGTTTGATTGAGGATTGTAGTTCATAAAAGTTTCTCCTCTAACTCCCCCAAACCCCCTCTTTTCAAGAGGGGGCCTTGCAACTCCCCTGCCCTTTTTAAATCCTCTGCGGCCTTTTTTTGCTGGCCAATTTTTTGGTAGGCCTCGCCGCGGTTGAGATACATCTCGGGGTCATGGGGGCAGATTTTAATGGCCCTGTTGTAGTCCTTTATGGCCTTGCGGTACAATTCCATATTAAAATAAACCTTGCCGCGATTTTCGTGTATGGTGCCGCAAAGCGGGTCAATCTTAATGGCCCTGTTACAGTCTTTTAGGGCGTCTTTGTGTTGTCCAAGACCGCTCAGGGCTAAGCCTCTGTAAGCGTAGGCCTTGGCACAGTTTGGGTTTATTTTTATGGCTGTGTTGCAATCTTGGATCGCCATGTCAAATTGTCTGGTCGTGCAATAAAATATCCCCCTGCTGTAAAGGGTTTCTTCATTTTCGGGCTCAAGCCTTACAGCCTCGTTAAAATCCATTAATGCCTGATCAAACTGTTTTTGGACAAGTAACGAAAGCCCTCTTATAATATAATTGACTGGGTCAAGCTCATCGATCTCAATAGCCCTGTTGTAATCGGCAATGGCCTTATCATGTTGCTGGGTGCGGGCATAAATAGACCCCCTGTAGGTATGGAATACCGGGTCTTTGGGATTGATGGTGATGGCCTTGTTAATATTTTCAAGGACCTCGTCCATCAGCCGTTGCCCTTTAAGGGCCTTACTTATCCACCAGCGCTCTTCAAGGGCCACAGCCCTGCGCAAATAAAAATCTGCGTCATTAATGGTCATGACATGGGCACCATGGGAGATAATCCTGTCGCGATCTTTAGGCAACCCGTCTACCATCAGGCGCTTTGCCTTGACCATGCTGAATCGTTTAAACATATAGGCTCCCCCCTTTCTTACCACCCCTTTTTGTTTTTATTGTCAAGGTATCCAAACAGCAGGCTTGGGGCCTCGCCCATGGCGACACGCCTGCCGCACTTGTCGTATGTGTTGTTGTTTTCGGTGTACCCCAGCAGGGTGCCAATCCTGTCGGTAACAATCTCCCTGCTCCCTGTATCCGTGATTGAAAACAAAAGCTCGCCTGTTGGTTTGTAGATTGATTTTTTAGTATTCATGGTTTGTTTCTCCTGGTTTTGTTAAAATTAAAGTTTCGGCATTATGTGCCTCGTCATAAAATCGTTCTTCTTTGGTTTGGTAGTTCATATCTTACTCACTTAAAATAATACCTCACCCCTGCCCTGCCCATGACGAACTGCAAGGTGTCGTCTGAGATCACGGGGACATAGGCGCCGCTCATGGTGAGATAAAGATTTCGCTGGATTTTGATGTCCAGCCCCGCAACACCAGCTGTCCAGAGGGCAAATTCGCCCTTTGGGTTTGTCTCTATTCTGCCTGTGGCGTTGTTCAATTCTGTCTCTGTCTCATTATTAAATCCATAAAGGACAACAAGACCAACCTCTGCGCCAAACCATGGGATAACGGCATGATTGCGCCCGATGGGAAGTTTAACAACAGCCCTGACAGGAATCGGCATCATGTGCCCTGTCTTACCCTCGGTTGTCCTTATAGACGCGTAACCAATACCAACACCCATACAAACATTGGGTGTCACGCCAAACTCTCCATCCACAATAATGTTAAATCCCCACTTTTTAAAATCGCCGTTCTCATCTTTATAAGACCCCGTGGGGTAGTTGATCCCACCCATCAGCGTGACATTGCCGCATTTAAATTCTGACGGGGGGTCAAAATTTTCTGCAGGCATATTATCGACGGGCAGAGTTGGAGGCGCCTCGGGGACCTCTTGAATATGTGTCGCATTTGCATCCGGTAGCAGTCCCTCTGCAATGCCCTGATTTTCGGACTCCTGCAGGTTTAATAAAAATATGGCGGCCTTGTCTGCCTCGACCTTAAGTTCGTGTGAGGGGACACTCATGAGCGCCCACACATTGTAGTAGTACTCCTTTTTACAGTTTTTAAGTGTTGCCCACTTTTCGTAATAAACCGCCTCGCGTTTTTTGTGTCTAAAATAGGCCGTGGCCCCTTTACTGCCGAGGCTCTTTCTCACATCATCGGCGGTTAAGGTCATCAGACTCTCATGCTTGGTTTGAATCACCTGCCCCACCGCCTCAAGGACGGCGCTGTTTGCGTTATCTACAGCCGTGTTTATGCCAGATTCGATGCGGGTATTTTGTGTCGAGAGCGCCACAAAGTACTCATAACCGTTTTCTGAGAAGCGGAGTTTGTCAATCCAGACAGGCCGCGCCTGCGGCACTGAGAGGACCATGTACTCCTCGGCAAAGCACTTGCTCCCCGCCGTGGCAGAGTGCCACGGCAGGGCAAGTGAAAGGAGGAGCAGAAATTTTAATATAGAATATCTCATTTACTGATCCGAAGTATCGGGTAGTGTTATTTCGTTAAGCCTTGTCCTTGCATTGTCGCTGTCTGTAAAGTTTTCAAAGTCATCCACAAGCCCTTCGGCCCTCACAGAGTCTTCGATGATCCTGTTTACCCCTTCGACAACCGCTTTTTTATAATTGTCGAGGGCGAGTTCGACGAGGGCAAAACAATCGTAGCTGTAGTTGACCCCCAACACAGAGGGGGCTGATTTTTTTTCGTAGTAATATTTATTGTGCGCCATCCCCTTAACCACAATAATTCCGGTTGCCGTTTTAACAATTGACTTTAATTCGCTGTCATCAACCGCTATCCCTGTGCTCATGTATTTAAAATTAGATTCAAGCTCCATGCTGATGGATTCGATCAGCTTTGCCTCGGCAAGTTTGGTAGCAATCTCCAGACCCTTGCCCAGATTTGGCGCATCGGTAAACATGCCAGAGGCGTAGTAAAACCCTTTTTTAAAAAACATGGGCTGATCAAAGGCCCATTTGGGTCTTGGTCCGCTTTTAAAAACCACTTTTTCCTTGCCCTTGCTCAC
>JADGCS010000129.1:10621-10855 GCA_015228875.1 Deltaproteobacteria bacterium
ATATATTTTTTATACAACACGAGGCGCCTCCTTATATAGTGCCTGTCGGGAAACGCCCTGTTTTGACGTAAAACGAGCGAATCGTCATCGCGAGCGGTGCGTTGCGGTGGACATGACGGGGTCATATCTAACGCTGTGCGCCCACGTGGCGATCTCCTGAAATCAATTGGTTGCGGGAGATTGCTTCGTCGTTTTACTCCTCGCAATGACGAAAAGCGGCGTTTCCCGACAGAC
>JADGCS010000012.1 GCA_015228875.1 Deltaproteobacteria bacterium
CGTGAGCTTTAACCCCTACATGCAGGAGATCACCGGTTATACAATTGATGAGGTCAAGGGTAAAGACTGGTTTAAAACTTTTCTGCCGCAATACGATCACGATATAATACGCAACCTGTTTAAAAAAGCCCTCAGTAAGACTCGCACCCAGGGAAACGTCAATTCTATCCTTACAAAAAGCGGCGGGTCACTCGACATCGAATGGTACGACGAAACCCTTAAAGATGAAGAGGAAAACATCACGGGGCTCCTTTGCATTGGTTACGACATCACGAAACATATCACGCTGCAAGAACAGCTTAAAGAAATTAACGCACGACACAACATAGCCCTCAAGGCCGCCAATATTGGCCCTTGGGACTGGGATCTTAAAACAAACGAGGTTTATTTTTCACCAGAGTGGAAGGCCCAGATCGGTTACAACGATGACGAAATCCAAAACAATTACACCGAATGGGAGAGCCGCCTGCATCCAGAGGATAAAAAAGGTGTGCTCGACGCAATCGCGGCCCATCTCGAAGGCCGCACCAATGATTACGAGGTACAATTTCGATTGCGTCATAAGGACGGCTCTTACCTGTGGATCCATTGCAAAGGTGAGGCCCTTAAAGACGATCAAAACAAATACCACAGAATGCTTGGCTGTCATGTCGACATTACCGAGCAAAAAAAAACCAACGAATGGATCCGTCAATCAGAAAAACTCGAGGCGGTCGGCCAGCTCGCCAGCGGTGTCGCCCACGACTTTAACAATCAACTCGGCGGCATCATCGGTTTTGCGGACCTTTTGGCAAACAAACTTAAGGACCCAAAGCTCAACAGCTACGCGGTACACATAAGAAATGCCGCAAGGTACGCAGAAAAACTCACAAGACAGCTTCTCACATTCAGCCGCAAGACCCAGTCCGAGATCGAACCGGTTGACCTTAAAGAGGTCATCATGGAGGTTGTGGATCTTTTAAAACACGTAATCAACAGACAGATCACTATCTCCCAAAACCTCAATGCCCCGTCGCACATCACCATGGGAGATCCGGCGCAGCTGCAGAACGCCATCCTTAACATCGCCATTAATGCGCGAGACGCCATTACTGGCAACGGCGAAATATGCATTGGTTCGGATGTTGTCGTCTTTAACAAGCCTCGAAGCGGGGACACATTAATCGATATCACACCCGGCACATTTCTTAAAATCAGCATCAGTGATACCGGCTGCGGCATTGATCACCCGACTCTTAAACGCATCTTTGAACCTTTTTTTACCACCAAGGCCCCGGGTAAGGGCACAGGCATGGGACTTGCGAGTGTGTACACCATTATTAAAAATCACGACGGAACCCTTGAAGTTAAAAGCCAAGTCAACAAAGGCTCCACCTTTGATCTTTATCTGCCCTTAAGCCAGGCAAAATATCAGACCAGCACAAAAGAAAAACAGCTGTCAGCCGCCGCCCCGTCAAGGATCATGATCATTGACGACGAAAAAATCGTGCGCGAGATAGGCGCAGAGATCCTCAAGGATCTTGGACACAGCGTAACAGCATTTAACGACGGCGCAGAGGCCTTGAGAGAGTACAAAACAGACCCAAAAGGTTTTGATCTGGTCATCCTGGATATGGTCATGCCCCTCATGAGCGGTCAGGAGGTCTTTGCTGCCATACAGAAGATCAACCCCGATGCCCGTATCATGCTCACATCGGGTTTTGGACTCAACACCGATGTCTCCGCACTCCTCGACCAGGGGGCTGTGGGTTTTATCGCAAAGCCTTTTCTCCTGTCGGAACTTGCAGAAACAGTGGCAGGGGCACTCAACAGGCAGCCCTGAATGTGGAATGGTATCAGGACTGTCGCCTGGGGATTCAAGGGGTTTTATTGTTGCATTAGCCGAGGTAAAAAGGGGTCAGGTAAAAAGGGGTCACATAAAAAGGGGTCAGCATAAAAAGGGGTCAGGGTCACATAAAAAGGGGTCAGGACTGGACATAGGACAATAACTGCGATTTGTAAAAAGGGGTCAGGACTGGACATAGGACAATAACTGCGATTTGAGCTTTATTGTCCTATGTCCAGTCCTGACCCCTTGCTCCCTGACCCCTTGCTCCTTGACCCCTTGCTCCTGACCCCTTGCTCTATGAAATATTTTTTCAAACTATGCGCCGTGCTCCTGCCGCTGTTACTGTGCCCCGCCCTGCCCTTTGCGCAGGAACATCTTTTTCCCATCAAAAACAGTGTCTCCCTCTCTACAGCACAAAAACAAAACATCATCGATTACGTGCGGGCCCTGCGGGCTAACAAACCCGCAGATCAGCGGACGGCCATTCTGCCGGAACTCGAACAACTTAAAAACCCCGTGATTTTATTTTCACTTGATTACGACGGCAACCTGCTCGGCCATGCACGTGTCGATCATAACGGCAGGCCGCTCAGTGAGAGGCTTAAAGCGGCCCTCAGCGAGGTCTCCACTCAGGTCAAAAATAGTGCCTCAACAAAAAACACACCCTCCTTTGTAAAAAAAATAAAACTGTTTGGCCGTCCCAAAGATGCACTGGATGATTTCCTTCATATCCAGATCATTGAATACAGTAGTCAGTCTCTAAACGACGGCGACGGCGGGCTTTTTGACAACAGGGTGTACGAACCCCAGGTCACCGGTCTTGTTTATCAACTCAAGGACAAGCGGGCCGAGATCACACCGCTCGAGGCCGTGATGCACAATGCCAATGCTGCCGTCTCGCAAAACTACCTCGCAAGGCTTCTTGAGGTCGAGCCCAAAACACTGGCCAAGAACCAGGATTTAAAACGTGAGCTTTACCGTGTGATCCACTTTGGAGAGGGCCTTCCCGACGGCCACCTCACCGATTTTCATCGCGGCCTTAAAATATTTACAGAGGACAAAGTAACCAGCACCGAAATTTTAAACAGGCTTAAACTCGTCGGGGAGTGGTACGCTCATAACATCATCAACAACGAGGTGGTGTACGAATATTTTCCATCAACTGGTGAAACGCGCGACACCAACAGGACTATGGTGCGCTCAACCATGGCCGTGTGGGTCTTAAACAAGCTGGCCTTTTATTTAAATGATGACGTCCTTAAAAATCTGGGCAAGGAAACACTTCACCATTATCTGGAAAAATATTTCAACATGACCGCCTCTCTCAAACAGGGACGGCTCTATCCCTCAATGATCCCCACAGCGATCAAAGAAACCGCGTATTCAAGGTACGCCACTGCGGGTTTTCTGGTCATGTCCATCCTTGAGCGCGGGGAACTCGCGACCTCTCAAAAAGAGGTTGCCCTGCTCATGGACTGGCTGATGAGATTTCAGCAAAAGGACGGCACCTTTGTCACGCAGACACCGCAAAACCAGTTTTTTACACCCGGCCAGGTTCTGTTGGCCGTGAGCCGTATGTACGGCGCCACCAAAGAAAAAAAATTTCTGGAATTTTTTGACAGATCATTTGCGGCCTATGCCCCCGAGATTGAGGCCATGATGACCTTGGGCAATCAGCGTTACACGCCCTACGCCCCTGCGTGGTTCACGCTGACCTTTTTCGAAATGTATCAACTGACCGGCGATGCAAAATACCGTGATGGCATCTTTAAAATTAATGATCGCATCATCAAATACTACGAACTTAACGCGAGGGATCAAATCTATTACGACACTGATGGCATGCTGATCCCAAAGACAGGGACCTTTGGCAATGTCTCTGTCACAGCGGCCTTGCTCGAATCACTCGCTGCCGCGGCCCTCACAGCAAAGACCGCGGGCGATGTTGCACGCACCAACTCTTATACCGCTGTCATAAAAAAAACCACGGCCTACCTGATGCGCCTGCAATACGTGCCCGAAAACACCTACGGCTTCAAGGCCAAAGACCGCGTGATCGGGGGGGTTAAGACAGACCTGATCGATAACAAAACAGGGATGGACAACATCGGACACCTCACCAATGCCTTTATTAAAATCCACGGGGCAGGACTGCTGCCGTAGTTATAAAAAAACCCCGGCGGGTTTAGGTCCCGACCGGGGTTTAAATGATTCAAGATGTGAGATCAAAAACAAATCACTCTGGGAGAGGCACCGCACAATAACCAAACTCAGCCCCGTCTTCTATTTCGCAGGTCATCGCGGCCTTTTCTTCTGGTGTCATAAATTCATAGTAAGGAGCCTCGGTACAATCGGCAAGGACTGTACAACAGCCGCACTCGGGCAGACACTCGTCTGCATCGGCACACAGCTCACCGTAGTCAACACCACTATCGCCACCACCATCACCTTCCATGCCGTAGTCGTCTTCGTACTGCTCAGCCTCTGGATCATAGCCATCACCAGCAACGTGCCAGCAGTCTATCCATCTGTGATCAAGCTGCTCACACGCTGCAAAAGCCGTCTCGGCTGTCTGCGGGTTGCCGAAAATCTCGGCCATGTTTATGGTCCCTGCGGCTGCCTGCGTGCAATCAAAGGCCTCTGCTGTCGAAAACGAGATACTGATGTCCGAGACCGTAGGCAGTGTCCCCGCCGTGGCCAATGCGGTATAGTCGTTGGAATCTTCGACCTGTGCATCTGCATCAAAGGACTCGGTAAACTCATCTGACCATGAGCAGAAGTCGTTGGTGCTGTCTGGGTCATCAAAGGCACTCAGGCACCCGCTGGTCACACCACCAGACACATTGACCTTTGTAGCGCCAGAACCAATGGCAAGATAAGCGGCGTTCCAGTTGGCATCGTCGGTGTTGTTATCAATAAGCTGAAATGCCGAATAGGCCCTGTTTGTAAACGTGAACCCCTGGTCTGCAAACTGGTTTGTCCCCGTCATCCACGCCGCGATATTGCCCTCGTCGGCCATCCAGTTAAAGGCCACCGCGCCCTCTTCGCCGCCTGTGTCCTGACCCCACGACCAGTCACGGTCAAACGACATGGTGATCGCCTTGGTCCCCTCAAACTTGCCAGCGCCATTAACATAACCACCAACCACAACCGCGTTGCTTGCCTCAAACGTCTGGTCCTGAAACGAACCACTGTAGTCATTTTTACTGCTCATGGCAAACTGGCCGGTCTCGGTATCGATTGACTGCGAGAGATACATCTCTTGAGAGGTGTTATTGCAGGCCCTCATATCGAATGATGTGATCAGACCCGCGTCATCTTTTGTAATGACCATGCGAACCTTGCTTGGCCCGCCACCTCCTTCAGGACCACCCTCACCAAAGACCATGTCAAAAATATGAGGTTGCCCATCGTACACATCCAGACCCTCCGGCATGGTGCCATTTGCCTCCATTTGCCCAAAAACGGCCTGAATATAGCACAGCGTTTTATCACCCTCGCCCGCCATATTAACGGCCTGTTTGGTCATGTTAATGGTCTCACAGGCGGCCATGCTGGTGCTTTGCCCAAAGTTTGATGCTGCAGTCGAACCAAGCGTCATCCCAGTTTCCTCATCTTCGACGCTTAAAGAGCGGTTTTTCTTGAGTGCCGCACTGCCAGAAGCCACCACCTCACTCAATGAAGCAGGCAAATCGTCAATAGAATCATAAGCAGGCACGCTTGAAACATCGGTGCCTGATGCTGACCCACTGATGGCCGACGAGGTACCGATACAGCCGGCCATAAAGGCCAGTGTACAGCCTGCAAGGATGCAGGTGAGTATTTTATTTTTTGTCATATTGATCTCCCCTCATACAAGTCATGCCTTATCATGTTAAGACATACGTAACATATGCGTGACAAGACAAAGCATTAAACATTTATTATATTGTATTACCCCTAATACAGACAACGAACAATACAAAAAGCAAGGCCTATGCCAATGTTTATAAATTATTTTTTACGTGATATCAAATTGTTGTATCACTAAAAAATGCCAGCTGGCAAAAGACGGCATTCATGTATATTCTCTATTTAAACGAATGTATTTAAATAAAAGGGTCTATATCTGTGCCTTCCCCAACAGAAGAAGAAGTCAATTGACTGTATGTAGTATATTTATTACAATATACTACGCATGCGTTTACTCATGGATGCTGATTCCCTCATTAAAATCACCAAAGCGGGTTTAAAGGAATTTGTCGTATCTCACTATTCTATTTTTATTCCCAAAATTGTTGAAATCGAAGTCGTTGATTACGGCATTATCAAAAAAATGCCCGATGCTTTTTTGGTCAAAGAAAACATCACAAGAAAAAAAATTAGTGTGCTAAGAACCAAGAAAAACTATCCTGACGGTGACACAGCCCTGCAAAAAGAATTTTCAAAAAAAAAATTTGATGCTGTTTCTACAGACGACTCAAAACTGATCCGCTTCTTGGGCAGTCAAAACATACCGTACATCCTGCCTGCCGTCCTCATCTACAAACTCGGCATTGAAAAAAAAATCAGCCCCAAAGAAGGTTCTCGCCACCTCAGCAGGCTTAAACCCTTTATCAGCCCCGAAGAGTTCAGCACCGTCAAAATGTTGATGGAGAGACGTTTATGAACCATATAAAAACCATCAGAATCCCAAATGACCTCGAACAGGCCATGAAATACGTTTCGGACACAGAAAAAATAGAAAAATCACAGTCCCTGCGCAAATTAGCCAGCATGGGCTTTGAATCATACATTATTCAACGTTATCAACTGGGAAAACTCACTCTCAGAGAATGCGCCAAACTGCTCAACCTACCCCTTTCTGAGGTCATCATTCTCATGCTGGAACATGGTGTCACGGGCAACATCAAGGCACAAGATGTCATGAACAGCCTTGGGTAAAAAAAGGACAGGGGACAGGCACCAAAACACTTTTTGGGATGTTTTTTGTTCCTGTCCCCTTTTTCCTGTCAGAAAAAGGGGTCAGCAGAAAAAGGGGTCAGGACTGGACATAGGACAATAACTGCGATTTGAGCTTTATTGTCCTATGTCCAGTCCTGACCCCTTGATCTGACCCTTGATCTGACCCTTGATCTGACCCCTTGATCTCCTGACCCCTTGATCTCAAAGGCTACATGCCGGTCTGATGATCACCCCAATATCCTTCACGATTTAAATGGTGATGCAGTTTGACCTCATAATCTCGTTTAATCAGGGCCTTGTCTGAATATTCTGGTGACTGCTTTATTGTCTCGCGGGTGAGATTGACAAAGACTTTTGAGTCCTCCCAAATAATATGATCAATCCATTTTGGAGAAATAATCACCTTTTTCCCGGGCATCCAGTTTCGGGTATCAACCAGAAAATAGCGAATCGTCCATGAGTCATCATCAATAATAAAATCTTCTACGTGTCCAATATCGCCGTCTTTGGCATGAATGTGGTAACCAGAGACATCGTGAGTGCTCCGCAAATGGGGATTCCAGGATTCGTGACTCTGTGTTGGCTTGTTCCATTTTTTGCTGTCACGTACAATGGCTGGATGATCACCCCAGGCGTTTGGACCGCCCCAATACGTGGGCCAGCCATAATACCCGTGGTAGCTCTCCTCGAATTGTCGCGAAACAGGTTTGTCTGTATCAAGTGATGGGCTCTCCTCAATCTGCTTTTTAGTCAAATTGACATCTACGTGTTGCTCATTTTCATTCACGCCAACAAGCGCGTAGGGCGAGATTAATACCTGCCTGCCCATAAGCCAGTTTCCTGTGTCTGCCACCAGATAGCGGACAGTCCAATATTGGTCGTCAAAGTAAAATTCTTTGGCCTTACCAATTTTACCATCGCGACTATGCAATTTGTAACCTTTAAGTGTTTTCGATTTGATCAGCATAATTATTGTCCTTTCGTTTTTAAAGTTTAATTTAAACTCACCTTAACTTGAGTGATTTGTTCCCAGGGAAATACATGACAGAGCAATGAACAAACATCGGGGAAAGAATGTTTTTTTAATGGGGGATTACCCTGTTTTTATTTGACGATTCAGAGAAGCGGCGCCAAAACGCGTGCGGCCCCCTCATAGGCGCGATCGAGAAACGCACGTTTGCGAAACTTTAGAAACACAAGCAGGCTGGCGTGTTCAAGGTCGCGCTCAAAAAGGAGTTCAAGCTCGCCCGCAAGTTTGGGGCCGTAAGCAACGGCATTGGTCTCAAAGTTGAGTCTAAAACTGCGAAGATCAAGATTTGCTGAACCAACTGTCGCCCAGCAACCATCTACTGTTGCCGTTTTTGCATGAAGTTCTTTCGAATTTGAGTACTCGTAGATTTTTACACCGGCCTCTAATAGTTCAGGAAAAAACGAGCGTGCTGCGTGGTAGACAAATGGCTGATTAGGCGTGCGTGGCAAAAGAATCCGCACGTCTACGCCACGAAGTGCTGCTGTTCGCAATGCCGCAACCAGCGTAAGATCGGGGATAAAGTAGGGGGTGGTGAGCCAGGCACGTTTTTTGGCGAGTGTGAGAGCCGCAAAGTAGATTGTTTCGATGGCGTAGGTACGACCGTCATCCGGCCCGATCGCCAAAAATAAAAAAGCACCAAGATAAGTAAAAAAACAATGACGAGCACCCAGGCAAGCGTAGCACCACTTTGGCGCCTTTGCATGATAATTTGGGGTATGAGCGCTATCACAATGAGGTAACCAACCCCCGTGAATAGAATTGTGAAAATGCTTTTTGATAAAACAAACTCAAGGACATGCATGTTTTATATCCTTCGACTCACTTTGTTCGCTCAGGATAAAACCCGAAAAAATTTTTCGAGTTTTACAATTTTGAAATTTTAAAACCTCCAAAGTTAACCCCCACATCAACACCCTTTCCTGTCCCTGTCAGGGTGAGTGAAACATCACCTTTTGTTAAAGCCCTGGCACTGGCAGAATCAACAAGACCAACATGGGCCTCGGCATTGGCATTGGTATAAGTCCCGTACAATTGATTAATGCTTGATACATCAGAGAAAACGCCCAGCCCATGGACGATCTTACTTTTACCAAATGTAAAACCACCACCATCACCACGAAGACTGACAGGGGCCCTCTGGCCATTGCTGCAATAAATATTACCCGTCCCTTTGCTTGACCTATATAAAAACGACCAGCTCTTTATCCTAAAATCCATCCTGCAGTCCACTTCGACAGCCCTGACTGAACTGCCGTTAATAAAAAAAACAAAAAGTAAACCAATTGTAAGTGTGATCCGTTTTGCAATTCCTGATTTTTTATCCATCATTTGATCCACCCTTCTTTTAAAATACATTTCAAAAAACTTTTACAGAGATTTATCCTTCATTATTTCGTCGACCTTACTAAGGTCGTCTTGAATGATTTCACCAACCTGATCAAGACCCTGATTGGTTTTGTCGTCAGTCTTTTGAAAGACATGATCCGGATTTTTTTTGGTATCCTCCATAAAAATGGATTCATTTTTTTTGCAGGCCACACTGATCAACGCAAAAAATATAATTATAAGTACAATCCATTTTTTCATAAGTCCTCCGTCAATAGCATAAACTCTATTGATACGTTGGAATGTACAGGAAAGAGGCGTATCAAACAATCAGGCGGAACAGGTTTTTGGGGTGGGGGATTTCATTGTAGAAATAAAAAAACCCCCTGTACCGGCAATACAGGGGGTTTAAAGCAATTCAATTTTCTGCATACCTCATCATAGTGCAGGCAAAGCAATCGTACAGGCGTCACACGTAATCTGTGTGGCACTCACACCCTGATTTATCGCACGTCCCTCGAGATTTGCACCACCGTTTAATGTGAGCGCAGTTCCTGCAATCATGGTTCCTTTCATGATTGAGTTTACTCCAAGGGTGATGGCTGTTGCTGTTGTCCAAAAAACATTTTTAGCCTGTGCCCCTTTGGTCAAAACGACTTCACTCCCGGATGATGTGGTCATATCACTTGTGCCCCTGATGACAAACACGGCATTGGGATCGCCCTGGGCATCAAGGTAAAGCTTGCCATTTGTGGATATTAATATTGTGTCTGTTGATTCGTACAAGCCTGGATACAATGTCAATCCGGCAAGATTCCCGGAGATGGATGCAGCTGTTCCCCTTGCAACACTCATCGCATCGTTATAGGCGGCGAGGGCATCATCCTGTGCGTCCGAAATAAGATTGGGGGCTGCCCCAAGATTCACAGCGCAAGCTGGTCCGCCTGCATCAACAGCGTACATTGTCCCCACAACTTCGGGGCAGGTGAGTGGAGAACTAAATCCAGTTATTCCAGCACCAGTCCCTGGATTTAAACCAACATCTCCTGTAATACTGGAAGGTGGATTTAAATTGGAGATCGCTGCAGCGGCCAAAATTGCATAATTAAAGCTTGACCCAAGCGGAACAACACCTTGAGCCACTGTTTGAGCCTCATGTGTTCCTGTTGTAAACTGCCAGACATAATTCATCTCCATCGGGTTACCCGCAAGATCCTTGACCGCTGTCGTAATTGTTGCTGTAAACAGTGTGTTGGGTGCGAGGTTGCCGGTGGGATTAAAAATAGCAATGTCGTTTACCAAATCATAGTTCACGACCCCGTTTACAACCGTCAAACCTGGTCCAGTCAACTTGTAGTTTTCTGTAGTAATTGTAGAGGCAAGAACTGATTCATCAAAGGTCGCTGTAATTGTTTTATTGATGGCCACAAAGTCATCGTCATCAGCAGGATTTGTAGCAATGATGGTCGGGGGAATATTGTCTGGCAAATCACCTGTGGTAAATTCCCAGACATAATCGGCCGCGAGTGCATTTGCAGCAAGGTCTTTGGCCCCAATAGTAATCTTGGCTGTGTAGACGGTACTGACGTCAAGGGCACTGTCAGGAGTAAAAGTAGCAACGCTGCCTGCCAGACTGTAATCGACTGTTCCCAAAACAAGGGCTAAGCCAGGGTCTGTGACAATAAATGTTGTTTCGGTAATCGTGAGACCATTCATTACCTCACTAAAACTTGCTGTGAGGGCTTGATTAACCGGCACATCAATATCACCATCATCAGGTGCTGTTAAATTTACTTCAGGTGCAGTGTCATCAATAATATCAGATGTCGTAAATTCCCAAACATAATTGATTTCGAGTTCAACACCATCCAGATCTTTGGCTCCGGTTGTTATTGTGGCCGTGTAAATGGTGTCAATACCAAGCACGCTCTCTGGCGTAAAAGTGGCAATCCTGTTTGTTATATCGAGTTCAACGGTTCCAACAACTGGAGTTTCGTCATCTGCCATCAGGGTAAAAGTTAGCGGGGTGATGGTTAAAACATCCATCTCTTCACTGAAATTTACTGTAAGGATTCGATTAATTGCCACATTTGTATCGCCATCCGCAGGTGCAGTCAAACTGACTGTAGGGGCTATGATATCTGCCGATGCCCCTGTAGAAAATTCCCAGATGTAATTACCCTCCAGTTTGTTTGCAGCCATATCCATGACATCGGTAGAAATCATGGCAGTATATGTGGTGTTTCTTTCAAGAATACTATTGGGAATAAAGGTCACTTTTTTATTGGTAAGATCGTAGTCAACCGTTCCTGTCACAAGGGTTGAATCTGCTTTTTTCAGCGTTATGTTGAGTTCGTTCACGGTGGTGACATCCATGTCTTCACTAAACCTGACAGTGATCATTTGATTGATGGGTACATCTACGGCACCATCAACGGGGGTTGTAGAAAGGATCAGGGGTACTGTTGTGTCTGGCACAGGTGTCACGCTCGGGTCTGGCACGGGAACTGCGCTCGAGTTAAAATCAAAGGTGCTCCGATTACAACCATCACAGCTTACCATGACCGCTGCCATAAAAATATAAAGCAATATGGGTAACCACGTCTGTTTAAATGTTTTTTGATAAGTGATCATTTTACTCTCCTCAATTTTTTTGTTTATAAATCAGATTTTGCTCTTCAAAATATTTGAAAAGAAATTCTGATTTCCTGATGAATGATGAATGTAATACATAATTGAATTAACTTTTTAGGACCATCAGGGAAGACAGGGTTTTAAACTGGGGGATTGCCCTGGCACACCTGATATCGCCAGATCACTGCATGATAATAAATTCTGTCCTGCGGTTTTTGCTCATCCCATCGACAGTGCTGTTTGTGGCAATAGGCTGTGTTTCACCGTATCCCTTTGCAACGAGACGGGACGAATCAATTCCTTTGCTGATAAGATATTCAAGCGCCGAATGAGATCTGGCATCAGAGAGTCTGATGTTATATTCATCTGATCCGCGAAAATCGGTGTGTCCCTGAACCTCAACCATTTTGATCTCGGGGTGTGTGTTTAAGACATCAACAACGTCATCAAGCACCGGATACGAAACGGGTTTGATGGTGGCCTTGGCCGTATCAAAAAAGATTTTCCCCAGCAGAACAATCTTGTTGCCTTGAATACGTGGATCTGGTTTGGCACAGACCTTTTCTTTGTGAGATTTATATTTTAACCCCGCAAAGGCCCTGAAACGGGGCGTACCAATCCCCTGAATCAAACCTGCAGTCCCACCGGCATCGATTGCAAAGCCAGAATCTCCGAGCAAATATCTTAAGCCGCCACCTGTCTCGAGAGATGTAACATTTTTTGTCGCAAAAAAATCACGCATGACTGTGCTTCCTTGAGCCTCTGCAATCCCCTGAAAGTTTTTGGTAAACTTGACATTGACTGCGCCACCATAGGTAAAGAGATCATCAACCCTTATTGTTGGGGTTGCGCCACCCACAAAGGCATAAGTGCGTGAGACATCATCGCGCATGAGCACGCCGGCGTTTAAGGCCATCTCGACACGTTCGTGTGGACGACCATCAAGAACCACCTTAACCCCACCCATCACATGCCCGCTGCCATTGTAACGGACGGTGTCTCCGGTAGGGAGGGTCATGTAGGGGACAACACCAAATCCAACTCCGTGCTTGTCGATATCAACCAATCTGAATTTGGTCACCACCATGATATCGCCCATGCCAGCACCATGATCAGCAACGGCAGCAGCATTCGGGGTGTAAAAAAAATTGTAGGCCACAACGGGGATATTGATCCCGGCCTCAAACCAGTCGGTAAATCCCAAAGCCCCGTAAAAATCGGCAACAAAGGTGTGCTCAAGCACAGACTGCCTACCGCTCACAGGCCCTGTCGCCCTGAATTCAAGCGGCTTGTTGGCATAATCAAAATAAAACCCAAGTGTGCCCTGCTTTGCCTTTAGATTTTGTGATCCATAAACGACATGATATTTGCCACCATCAATGGCAGGTTTAAAATTGATGGCATCAAAACCGCTCTGGTAGGCAGCCAGCGAATAATGGCTGAACAACAAAAATCCTGTCATTAACAGGATGGTTAAAAATAAATTCTTCATGTTTAACAAGTTCTTCATGATAAGTCCCTCCAGGATTTCTGGTTTAATTGAACGAGGCACTTTAACTGGATTGGGATAAGGTGAACAATCGGGGCAAACAGGGTTTTTTGCTGGGGGAATCCCCTGTACAGCTTGGTACAAAACAGAGCGGATTCTGCGAGGGGTATCAAGTGCTTGTCAAGGGTTGGGTATGAGACAAAAAGTGGGTGATTTTACCAATTTTAATTATTGACTAATACGTACAGCTACTCCATAATTTATACGTAGGAGGTACCAACATGACAACCAAACTGACACTGGCGCTGGATGGATCTGTTGTCAAAAGGGCAAAAAAATATGCCCGCGATAAAAATTTATGCCTTTCAAAACTGGTCGAATTCTTTTTTTTATCGTTGACTTCCAAGGCAACAGATAAATCTATGGCAATCTCTCCCATCACTGCAGGTCTTGTGGGAATGGTTAAAACCGGCAACATCAAAGATAAAGAAGTTCTTACAAGTGCGCTGATCAAAAAATATCAATGAAAAATATATTTATTGATACAGATATTTTTCTGGACACCATTTTAGACCGTAAACCACATTCCGAATTCTCAAACCAATTACTGAGCCTCTGCGAACAAAACATAATTGATGGTCACACATCCTGCCTTGTTATTGCCAATCTTTATTACATCATCAACAAGATCTCCAATTATCAAAAAGCCATTCGGGCTATTGGTAAAATCCGCTCGCTCGTTTCGGTCCTGCCTTTTACAAATAAAGAAATCGGCGAATCAATAAACGCAGAATTTCAGGATTTTGAAGACGGGGTCCAGTATTTTGTTGCTGTGAACCATAAAATTGATTGCTTGATCACCCGCAATACAAAAGATTTCAAAAAAGCCACCATCAGCATCTTGACACCAAGAGAATTTTTGCAAACTTTAAAATGATTAATAAATATTGCGCTTGCCGTTTCAGCAAAAGACATGATTGCTGGCAATTTTAAGAGGATGGTTAATACCGCTTGTTCCATTCGATAAGAGCCGTTCCATTGTTTTTACCCTGGCCCGTTTTATCTTTGGTGTCTTCATAAAGAGTTCTGATCAACCAACCTTTTCCAAGTCTTTTTTGCAGGCCAATTTGTTGTTTTGTGTCGCTTTTATTCAGATTCAAGGATGTCCCTTTGCCTAATTTGAATTTGGCCGAAAATTCTTTTGTGAGGGGATTATATCCGATGCGTTGAATGGGTGTAGACGCAAGTGCAAACAAGCTGAACAACGAAATCGCCTTGTCTGCCATGGCGGTGTAGGCATCGTTTACCGAAGCCGATTGATCAAAATCAAGTTCATCATAAGGTTCTCCATACAACAGCACTGACATGATGTTTTCTTTTGATAATGGAGGACTCGAGTTAAATATTAAGGAGGGTCTTTCGACAGTCCCCATTAATTTTATAAAAATTGTATAGTCTGCGTATTGAACAGTAACCTGCCCATCAAGCTCAACAAGCGAATGATCCTCATGCAGGACCAAATCGAGATGATCAACCGTTGCACGGCGACGAAAAAAAACAGCCGGAAACTTCAACACCGATATTTTTCCTGACACCCCGGAATTTTTTGCAACGATATCCAGCATCACAGGCACAGGTTCTCCGGCAAGATAATACTTAATTTTTAGAGGCGAATCTAAAGTTGTTTTAATTTTTAGATTGTATTTTACAGGCAGGTTCTGCACGCCTTTCTCTGACTTTGTTTTAAGCAAAATTCTTTTGTCAGGGGATATCTGTGGAAACGCCACTGGATTAATATTTGGAATTTCAATGAGCACCTTTGTCAAAATTAATTCTCCATCAAGAAACACCTCTCTGCCATTTTTTTTAGTACGATTGATTTTTAACACACTCTCACTGTCAATATTTAATTCCTGTTCTTTTGACTTTAAACTTGTAGAAATATGAACCGGGATATCAGAAACGTCATTCAGGGAATTGTAATTTCCCTTAATAGAAACTTGAGTCTTACCCTTGAGAACATCCAGGGGAGACCAGACAGAGAACTTGCTCCCCTTTAATGTTTCTACAAGCTGTTCAAAATCTTCTATAGAGGCCTCAACATTGAGATCAGAGGCAAATTTCCAGTCATGAGGCAAATCTATCGGAACCCCTTTAAAATCGGCATTAAACAAACCATGCACCTTTGCAATTTCTTTAAGTTCTGATTTGAATACCGCCTTAATCTTTCCTTTTGTTTCATGAAGTAAATCAGGATCAAAAAAAGTGGTAAGATCCCCTTTAAAGTCCAAAAACAGCTGCTTAGGGGTCTGGTAGACATGTTTTTCGTCAACCCTCGCCCCGTACTGTTTTAATTCTAATTCGACAGGACAGGAAAAACCCAAACTCCCGTTGTTGGACTCCTCATTAATAAGATGGAGTTGCCATTTGCAGTTTTTGATCATGACATTTTTTACCACGTCACCAAGACCCGTCGTTTGCGCATTTACATTTAAGACAACCAGATTATTTGAATAAATGCCGGATAATGAAAAATCAGCATCAATATTATTGTTATTGATTTTAGTCTTTAACTCATAACGAGCGAGCCTCCGATCCCAGTCAAAATTAATATGACTTATAAATTGATTGTTGTTTATTGACAAATCTACACTTGAACTTAATTTCCATTGATCGGTCGCAAAAAAATCAGGGCTTGTTATTTGTGCGGACAACGCATAATTTTGTCTTGTTTTATCATTGAGCGTACCTTTGATTGTGATTTCATTCAGGTGATAATCTCCTGCGATCATCTGAATCTGCATATCTCCCTCAAATCTTTTTGAAGGGCTTTTATAAATAATCTTATCAAAGCTGACATTGACTGCTTCAAATCGGGTGTTTTTAAACTGTGCTGGCAGTTTGAATTGCGTAAAATCGGGGAGCATCGCCCTTTGATTTTTTAAGGCCCTGTCTCGTTCTGCAAGATTTGTGTAATTTAACACAGCCCTCTTGATATTAACTGGCCCAAAACTGACAAGTTTAAAATTCTTTAAGCTGTATTCAAGATCTGCTTCGCCATCAGGTAAGCACAGGCTAAAATTACCTTCGAGAAATTGATGCTGAAAACAAAGATCTGCAAATTTAAAATACAACCTCTTGTGCAGAAGACTGGATGATTTAGAGCGGACAATAAAGGACTCCGCGGTCACCTGAAAAGAAGGCCACAAAACCTGCACTTTTTCTATGGTGTATTTGTTTAAATACAATTGAGGCCAGGTAATAAAACCAAAGGCAAACAGAATGATAAAACCAAACAAGATAAAAAATAAAAGACCGATTAATTTTAAGAGTTTTTTCATCTTAAAACTCCTCACCAAAGGCAAAATAGAACTGCCAGTGAGACAAATGATTTAAGCTATCAGAGACCTTATTGAGAAGCAGACCATGAGACATGGTGGCGCGAAACACCCCAACGGGCGAATCGACGCGAACACCTCCCCCAGGTGAAAAATATATTGTTTTGTCGAAAGCAAATGATCGACTGCCAAGGATTCCCGCGTCACTGAAAATAAAGGGTTGAACACGAAAGGGCAGTACATCTGCAAGCCTTACTTCTATACTCGTAAATGCAGATGTCAGGGCCTGGCCCTCTCCATCAGGAAGTTCATCGCTGTTAAAGCCTCTCAAATTTTGAGATCCCCCCAGATAAAACAAAAAATTGGGCGGTAATTTATGGACGTTTGGACTTGTGGTATCGGTAATGCTTGTGCTCAAAGCCCCCCGCACACCAATAACCAGAAAAGGCGGCGAATAATTGCCAATATTCCACAATTTATGTGCATCCAAGGTTATTTTTTGTACAGTCACATCCGACAACAAAGAATGAGAACTGAAGGTGCTGGTCATTAACACATCAAACCCGTTTTGAGGGCGTCTTAAATTGTGTTCGTATTCATGACTGCGAATTTGCATCCGCACATATCCTGAAACAAATTTGCTAAACCCCGAGGCAATACCTTCAAATGTTTGTGTAAAAATGAGCTGTGGTCCTGCAAGAATAAGCATTTGCAGGGTCTGATTATCAAAGACATAAGCCGGGGTTAAACTTAAATCACCAGACAAATAATGATCCTTGTTATAAAATTCTCGTTTAAGACTAAACGTGGGGTTTAAAAAAAATCGTGATGTGGGTTTAAAGGGATAAAATGAAAGGTCTGCACTGAGCTGTTGCTTTAAATAAGAGGCATAGAGATCAGTTTTTAATTTGGACCCGCTTTTGCCAATACGTCCGTGTTGCCAGGATACCCTGACCATCGCATATTCTTCGGTATTTAAACCAAAACCCGCCTGAAACAATCTTGGACGACCCGCAAAGGTTTTTTGGTTCAAATGCACACCATCAGGTTTACATTCCGACACAAAATAGTTATTTTCGAGAATCCCCGATTTTTCGACTCGATCACTGGTGAGGTTGAGTAACTTTTCGTTGTACAGCTTGCCTGTCTCAAAGGCATCATAGCGACGCAGAATTTTTTCATCCAAGTTTTTAATTTTATCTTCTTTGATGCTTGTTATAGTCTGGGCGATCCCGGGCTGAAGATCCAGCTCAACCTCTCCTAAATGGGCATCAGCAGAAACAGAAATCCGGGGACAGGCATAACCACTGGATTTTAGAGTTTGTGAAGCCCAGGTCATGATTTCATCGAGGCGTTTTGGTGAAAGTGGTTTCTTTTTGATCTTGCGCAGTTTGTTGATCTTGAAGGTAGAAGGGCTATCACCTGTCACCTTTATGTCTTTTATCAGGGTCAGCTCCCCTGTCTTAACCAGCACAGAGCTGCCTGTCATTTCAAAGACCGGAAAATAATAACCACGACCTTGTAAAAAAACTTTTATAAAATACTGGGCCTCTGTAACTGGAATTGATTTCCAACTGTTGGTTGATTTGTCTCCACAGATTAATTTTTTTTCTTCGGTTGTAAACCTGACTGTTTTTTTTGTTTGAATCTTATAGTTACCGCAAACAGCAAGTTCGCTCGCATCAACATTTATTGAAAAGCCAAGTATCACCAGTAAAAAAACATAAAATAATCTTTTGTCCGTTTGCATATATCAGTTCCAAAGGGACTTAAGGTCATTATATTATTGAAAATATTGAAAAGCCAAGTATCACAGGCTGATATCCAATGCAGCTTCTATGTCTGTATTGATTATAAACGTTGTCGACTGAGTGGTTTCTGCATAAGACGAAGAGACAACAATAACTTCACCTGTGGGGAGCATCATTAAGCTTGATCCACCGTCAGCAATATTAAGAGAAAACAGCTCTATCTCAATATTATTGTCATCCATCGTGATGTCTTCACGAATGCTCTGGGTCGCATAGGCCTCAGAATCGTTGTCGCTAATGCTTGAAGTAAGTGCCAGCGTTCCGATCGTTGTGGCATCAAGGGCACCATCCTGTGTGACTGTATCACCAGCTCCGACTGTGATTTTTTTTACATAGGCATCATAGCCTGTCTTATAAAAAACCAGGTTGTAGGTGCCGGGTGATATAAAAAGTGCGTAGTTACCACCATCACCAGACATCGTAGCAGTTCTGACATTCACGCGATCTTCGGCATCCGTTGCAGTACTGTCAAAGATCTGGGCCGAAACTGTCGCGCCACTAAGCCCACTGTCATCAAGTAATTTTGTGACTGTTCCGCTGATAATGGAGGCATCACTGGTCACCAACATATTAATTGTAGGCTTGAGCAGATATTGACCGCTGTTTCCGGCAATAACCACTGAGGCACCGGCATTAAAGTCAAGCACCAGCTCTGTCGTTTCGTTTTCGCTCACATCAAAACCCTGAACAATCTTGATCCCTGTCTGCATACCACTTGGAACCTTTAACTTATGTGTGTTTCCAACCAGGTCGATGACATAATTTGCATAGAAATGCGGTTCACTGAAAATATTGATGGAGTTGTCGGCTGTATCGCCCAAAATCAGACGCATCTGTGTGTAGTGGCCTGTGTCAAGATCTGCAAGTCCCAGTGACTCACGCACACCATTGACGAGGTCTAACAGATTGTAAGTAGTATTGGGGGTTCCAATAGTTATCCAACCGGCCTCGGTCTCTTCCCCATCAGGCGATCTGTGGACTTGGATTTCGCTGACCGTGACATAAACTCCAAGATACCGATCTGTAGAGGTATCTGTAAGTCCAACAGACAGGGTTCCTTGGCTGCTTCCACTACTTCCGTTGGAGCAGGCCCATAGAAAGGCAGCCACGAGTGGAATCATCAGGAGAGTTTTAAAAATTTTGTAATGTTTCATAATATTTTCCCATCATGATTCCAGTCCAGGTTATTAAAAGAGTTGTTATGCCCCTTCCATTCATGACACGTGACCTCGCCGTTGTTATTTTTATCCATGCCCTTGTGTTTCATTTTTTTATTGTTATTTTTTGCGTGGGCCATCCCCATCGATATCGACAAAATAATAAGGGCCATAAAAAAATAAAAGCTGGTTTAATATATCGCATGTGATCTCCTTTTAAATTTTTATTTTACAATGTATTTGCCCGATTAAAGCTTTTGTCGAGCTTTGACCTGATCGCTTCTGCGGTATCGCCAAACTTCTCGAGGATGACATGGTAGAGCTGATCTATAGAACCTTCGGCCCTTTTAAAGTCATCGTCCGTCAGTGTTTCCCAAGCCTTTTTGCAATCATCTGTTGAGAGTTTGCCCCAGGCAATTTTCAGCCGTTGTTTGGTCTGATCCCAATTATCATTTGCTTGATACTGATTCATGTATTTTCTCCAGTTTTAGTTTTGTGTCATATGGATTCCAATTAAACCAAGCCTGTGGATTCCAATTAAACCAGGCCTGATGCCTGCTTCTACAAAATGACAAAAAAAACAAAAATCAGGCAAGACAGGATTTTGGGCTGGGGAAATTCCCTACAAAAGAAATCTTAAAAAGCAAGGAAATCCCCCAGTCATAAAACCTGTATTGCCTGATTGTTTAACCCCTTCTTTCTGTTAAAATTCAAAAAAATTTTAGAGACAAACAAGTTACTAACTTGACTGTGACGCGGTTGAATGCCTCTATTTTGCGAGATAGGCACCCGCGCTCTGTCGACTTTGAAATTCCTATGCATCAAGTTACTAACTTGACTTTGACGCGGTTGAGTCCCTTCATTTTGCGAGGAATGCACCCGCGCTCTGTCGACTTTGAAATTCCTATGCATAAATTTAGAGAAGGATGAATATGATCAATACAAAAATTACGGTCGCAGAGTATCTGCTCATCCGGTTAAAAGAAATGGGTGTAGACCACATTTTTGGTGTGCCCGGGGATTTTGTTTTGGGGTTTTTAAATGAGTTGCTTAGGAGTGATATAAAGTATGTGGGGACATGCAACGAACTTAACGCGGCCTACGCCGCTGACGGTTACGCACGTATCAGAGGTGTTGGTGCCTTTACTTCAACCTACGGCGTTGGCGAACTGAGTGCCATCAACGGTGTGGCTGGGGCGTTTGCCGAGAGGGTTCCAGTGGTGGTGATTACGGGTTCGCCTGCGACAATAAATTTCAGCACGCGGCCGCTATTGCATCATACACTTGGGGATTATCAGATTCCTTTAAAGATGTACAAAAAAATTACTGTGGCCTCGTCCCAGCTTGTGTCTGCCGAAACGGCACCGGCCGAGATCGACAGGGTATTGCTCGCGTGTCTTGCCCATCAGCAACCGGTCTATATCAGTTTTCCTGCAGATGTGGTGATGATGAAATGCAATTATCCAGAGCCCTTTCATTTTCCAATACACGTCATGAGCGATCAGCAAGCCCTTAATGAGGCCATCAACGAAGCGGTGAGAATGATTGACAAGGCACAAAAACCGGTTGTGATCGCTGATGTAGAGTTAATACGCTTCAACCTGCAAAAAGACTTTGCAGGTTTTCTGGACAAGACGGGGTTTCCGTATGTTACCATGATGCTCGGTAAAACGCTTCTTTCAGAACATCACCCGCAATTTATTGGCCTCTTTGAGGGGGATCGGAGTCGCGAGTATGTACGGTCCCGGGTTGAGTCTGCTGACTGCATTTTAAAACTTGGTGCCCTGATGACTGATTTTAATACGGGTGGTTTTACTGCAAAGCTTGACGAATCAAAACTGATCAGTGCCAATATTGGCCGTGTAAAAATAAAACATCACTACTACGAAAACGTGCACCTCCATGATTTTATTTTGGGTTTGACTGAAAGACTTTTACACAGAAACCCTGAAACCCTGGATATTCGATTGGCTCATGATAGTTGCGTCCATCGGCACATGGAACCGTATTTGCCTGATGCAAAAAAACCACTTACCATCAAACGTTTTTTTGATCGCATGAGTCATTTTATTAAAGACAATTCAATAGTCCTTGCTGAAACAGGTGTGTCCCTATTCAGCGCCGCAGAAACGCTCATGCCCGAAGGGGCAACCTTTATTGGCCAGACCTTTTACGGTTCGATTGGTTATACAGTTGGGGCAACGCTCGGCGCGTGCATGGCAGCACAAGACAGGCCTGTTGTGCTATTTGTGGGTGACGGTGCATTTCAGGTGACCTGTCAGGATCTCTCAACGATTATTCGAAATAATCTTAAACCTGTTATCTTTTTGATCAATAATGATGGGTACACGATCGAACGAGTGATTGTAGATCGTTCTTACAATGATCTTCAACCCTGGCAGTATCACAAACTTGTGGATATTTTTGGAGGCGGGTTGGGTTTGGATGTCCGCACCGAGGGAGAACTTGAAAACGCGCTTGAGAAAACTGCCAGTAGAGACAGACTTGTATTCATCGAAATTCACACAGGGCGGATGGATTGTCCCGAGTCGCTTCGCAGTGCCGGCAAATCGATGGCTAAAACAAATCAACTTGATTAAAAAATGTGCCATTGAGTTCTATCATTTATTGAGGAGCCAAGATGCAAAAATTTACTGATAATGAAACCACTGGAATGACCATGAAGGCCTTGGTTTACAAAGGGGCAAACAAATTGGCGTTGGAGGACAGACCAAGACCCGCGATTAAACTTGCAACGGATGTCATCGTACGGATCACGACAACCACCATCTGCGGTACTGACCTGCATATCCTTAAGGGGGATGTGCCGACGATCATCAATGGACGGATTCTCGGTCATGAAGGAGTGGGGATTGTTGAAGAGGTGGGACATGACGTTTCAAGTTTTCACAAAGGGGACAAGGTTCTTATCTCTCTTATTACCTCTTGTGGCAGATGCAGTTTTTGCAAGAAGGCGATGTATTCCCATTGCAGTCATGGGGGTTGGCTCTTGGGCAATACCATAGATGGCACTCAGGCAGAGTATGTCAGAATTCCTTTTGCCGATACAGGCCTGTATCTGTTGCCACCTGATGCCGATGACGAAGCGATTGTGATGCTCAGTTGTATCCTGCCTACCGGTCTCGAATGTGGAGTACTCAATGGACAGGTGAGTCCGGGAGACATTGTGGCTATCGTTGGTGCCGGTCCGGTGGGACTCGCTACCCTGCTTACGGCACAACTTTACTCCCCTGCAGAAATCATCATGATCGATCTCGATGAGAATAGATTAAAAATGGCGCGGTCGTTTGGTGCAACCAAAACTGTTAACAGTTCTGACGGCAAGGCGTGGGAGCAGGTCATGTCGCTCACGCAAAACGCCGGGGTAGATGTGGTTGTTGAGGCCGTAGGAATACCCGCAACCTTTGATCTTTGTCAGACAATTATTGCCCCCGGCGGGCACATTGCCAACGTGGGTGTTCATGGCAAATCAGTCGAGTTTCACCTTGAGAGGCTCTGGGCGTCCAATATCAAACTCGCCACGGGGCTTGTCGATGCGGGCACCACACCAAAACTGCTCAAAATGGTTTTGTCCGGAAAACTCGATGCAAAAAAACTTGTCAGCCACCGATTTAAATTGTCAGAAATCATCAAGGCCTATGATACTTTTTCAAATGCGGCAAAGGAGCACGCCTTGAAGGTGGTGATCAAAAACGAGGGTGCAGTCTGATTTTATGACCAAGACCAAAATCATCTGTACACTGGGACCCGCCTCATCAGGTAAAACGGTGCTTAAAAAAATGATGCTTGCCGGAATGGATGTGGCTCGTCTTAATTTTTCGCACAATAAGCCACATGAGTTGCTTTGCTTTATAAAACTCGTTCGTTTGTTAAATAAAAAATACCATCGGCGCATCAAGCTCCTTGGCGACCTTAAGGGTCATCGTATCAGGGTCGGTGATCTTGCTGAGCCGGTGTTACTTATAAAAAATCAGATTCTGTGGTTTGAGCAGCAAAAAAAACAGGGTCCCCACAAAAATATCTGCTTTGATTATCAAGGTTCGTTGAGCGAAGTTAAAAATGGCCACCAGATATTTATAGACGATGGAAATATTATTCTAAAGGTTATTGGACGGGTTAAAAATATTCTCAAGGTCAAAGTGGTTTTTGGTGGTTTGCTCAAAGGACACAAGGGGATTAATATTCCCGAGGCCCGGCTGAATTTTGGCGGTATCAGCGACGAAGATATACAGGATATCCTCTTTTGCAAAAAGAATGGTATTGAGTATATTGCGCAATCATTTGTGTGTACAAAAAATGATGTTATGGATGTACAAAAGGTGCTTGGAGCGGGTTCGCAGTGTCGTGTTGTCGCCAAAATAGAAAATCAGGATGGCATAAAAAACATTGATAAAATAATCAAGGTTGCAGACGGGATCATGATTGCACGCGGGGATATGGGGGTGTGTCTGCCAATTTACGAAATTCCCATCATTCAAAAGACCCTTATCAAAAAATGTATTCGCGCCAATAAATTTGTTATCACTGCCACCCAGATGCTCGAGAGTATGGTTGAACACCATATTCCCACGCGCGCAGAGGTCAGTGATGTCGCAAATGCCATCATTGATGGGACAGATTACGTGATGCTTTCGGCCGAATCAGCAGTTGGAAAATATCCAGTTGAGGCCTCTCGCATGATGAATAATATTATAAAGTATACCGAAAAAAATCTGGGCAGGGTTGTCTAGATTCTTCCATCCAAACTTCTTGTTAAAATGAGAAGATAATTTTTGTATCCCGCTACGACATAATGCAGGACGCTATCAGCGGTCAGCCGTCAGCGATCAGCTTTTTTGTTTGGCTGACGGCTGATAGCTGAACGCTGATAGCGGTTTGATACAAGCCAGGACTTTGCATCACAAAAACCCTTTTGGTTGCGGCGTGGGCCGCGTTAGTATAGAATTCCCCCATTTCAAAACCCTGTTTACCCTGATTGTCTCTGTCTGTCTATTATTCTAATGTGCTTTAAATCTTTTCATGTGGGAGAGATTTGTTTTTAATTTAACAGGAGACATATATATGACATCGACACATACAAACGGAAACGCATCTTTAAAACACAATACAGAGCATAACAAAGATAAAAGACACGATCTTGGTATGGACTTTCAGGACTTAAGTAAAGCAACCAGCACATTAGCCACGGATGCGGCTAATATGGTGCAGGAGAAAGCCTCTGAATATTATGATCAGGGAATGAATGAGGTCAAGAGATTCGAAAAGGGTCTGGAGAGCCGGATTCAAAACAAACCCATTCAATCCCTGCTCATTGTTGCGGGTATTGGTCTGGTTTTAGGTGCTTTATGGAATCGTCGATAAATCCTTTTGAAAAAATCGACTCAGTACGGGAGGAATCTGTCGTGTGTCAACTCGAAGAAATGTTGACATACGGCTCTTCCTACATGGATGCCAGAATTGATGGTCTGAAATTCTCGGCAAAAGAGTCCCTGCAAGGTTTTTTTGTTGCGGTTTGTTGTTCTTTTTTTGGTGTGTTGATTCTTTTTATTGCTGTTGCATTTGTTATGTATGGGATAGCGCTGGGCCTTGCGAACGCCCTGGGTGGCAATTTATGGTTGGGATTTGTTCTTACCGGAGGAATTGTTGTTTTGGGCATACTGACATTTTCAAAAATCATTCTTGTACATACAAGAAAAAAATCCCTCAAAAACAAATTAACAAAATATAAAGAAGAGCTTAAAACACAACGCCATAATTGGGGGCATGACATGAGTTCCGATTCAATGGGGAATCATGCGTCTGTCAGGAGCGAGGGTGAGTTTTTAGCCTTCAAGGCGGCGCTCGCAAAATCAGCCTTTCATAAAACAAAAAATCATTTAAAACATGAAGTGTCAGAGGCTATTGATGTAAAAGAATGGACTAAAAAATATCCCTTTTACTCAACAGGAATAGCTGCAGCATCTGGTTTTATCATAGCTGGAGGGATTTCGTCACAAACGTTCAAAGAGCCATCTGATTTAAAAACAGATTCAGCAAAAAATAATTCAGACGAAAAAACAAAAGACACAAGCCCCGCAGCATCGGTCTTTGTGACGATGCTCACCAACCTTGCCGAAAATGTCTTAATGGAAGCTGTGGTTCCCCTTGTAAAAGAACATATCCATTCCCTTTCTCATAAGAAAATCCCCCAGCCCTAAAACCTGCTTCCCCCGATTGTCCTCTTGCAGTGGTACGTTTACATTGGGGCACCTTAGAATTGGCTAAAGTGAGTGACTCTGCCCTATAAGGGCGGGTAACTTTAAGTAGTAACCATAAATAATAAATTGGAGAAATAAATGACAGATAATAACAATCAGTATAATCAAGATAAAAACAAAGAAAATCAAAAAAACAAAACCCCTGAAACCTTACGTCACACGGGGACTGGTACAAAGACAGACCCGCGAAAAATTGTAGAACCTGATATTATAAAAAAGAATCAGGTGACACAAGGTCATCGTGACTCGATGAAGGATTCAGATCATCAAGAGGTAAAGACTCATCACACAGAACACGGGAGTGAACGCAAATAATTTAACACGAGAATCCGGGTGAAAAATTTCTATAATAGCGATTGATCACCCGGATTTTCCTTTCTGATCTTTCTTCTTATCATGAAAAGCAAGGCAGAAAGAAAGTTTAATATAGGAGAACCATGTTTAATTTAAATAAAATATCACACGCTGTGGTGGGTGTCACGTTGGGAGTTTTTATGAGCTCTCACTTAACTTATGCAGCAGATACCTACGATAATAAAAAGACGACTACAGTTGAACAGACAACCACTCAGTCCACAACAACAAAACCCAAACCTGTTGTAATTTACAAAAGGTCAAAGCCCGTGCTGACCAAAGAAACAACGACTGTCACCATCAAAGAAGGTGCCTTAAGAACAGTGCTGGATGAAGATGCGTTAAAGAAAATGCTGGATAGTCTTTGTGTAGATGGGTTTAGGGCCTATGTTGGTAATGACAAAAAAAATGTCTGCCAGAGTAAGGCGACCACCCCAGACATAGCTTACAGTTGTATCTGGAAAGAAAACGGCAATGCCGCTTTTGCGCCAACAGATCAGGGCCCCTGCGCATTGGATTATGCGGAGCACAAAGAGAGTGTGATCATTACCAAGGACGATTATACAGCAAGTCCCCCACTTGCCTATGGGACAGAGGCTCAGTGTTGTTTTAGGGCCGCACAAGGTCCTGACACAAAAACTTCCACAACAAGCCCGGTCACACAGGTCACCAAATAAAAAATCATTCAGCCACCTGCCTCTCAAATGATGGGGAGGCGGGTGGGATGATGATGAAATGGCAAAAGGTAATTTTATGATTTTAACGTAACCACGCTTTCTGCATTTCTTAATTTCGATTCCATGGCGAGATAAGCCGGCTTGAGAGTCGGTCTGTCCTCGTCATGGCGTTCGGGGATATCGACAGTCTTTAAAAAGAAAGGGGCCACGCGTGACCCCCTTAAATCATCAATCATCTTTTTTTTAATTTTTGTGAACCCTGCCTGATTGACTTGTTGACGATCCTTGCAGTCTTTTGAAATTCGCCCATTTGTTTTTCGACCTCTACTTTTGCCAGACCGTATTTTTCTTGCAACTTTCCTGCCAGTCGATCTTTTTTGCCTTCGATCACATCCAGCTCGTCGTCAGTGAGCTTTCCCCATTTTTCTTTGACATTGCCTTTTAATTGTTTCCAATTACCTTCGATTGTATCCCAGTTCATGACTTGCTCCTTTTTGTTTTAATTTTTCTGTGTTACTTTTTAAAATATTTAAAAAGAAACAGCGTTTTTCTTTATGTAAACAAATAAATTTTTAAGGGCTATCGGGGGAGACTTTATTTTTGAATGGGGGATTTACTTATTATCCTTCGACAAAACTCGGCCCTTTGTGGCCGAAACTATACTATATTAGAGGATAACCCTGAGCTTGTCGAAGGGTTCATTTTTCAGATAAACACCACTTAACCGCGTATCCAATGAGTTCGTGAGAATTCTGCAGATCGAGTTTGTTTTTGATATTGGCATAATGAGACTCAATGGTCTTGACACTCACATGCAGGTCTTCGGCAACACGGCGGGTGGCGTATCCCTGACCGATAAAATGCAATACCTCAAGTTCTCGATCGCTCAGGCTTGCGGCATGTGAAGCCTCTACCGGTTTACCCGAACCCACAAAGCGGCGCATGAGCCGTTCTTGCCATTTATCGCTCATGTAGATCTCACCCTCAAGCACCTTGTGAATGGCCAGAATAATATGACTGCAGGCCTCTCGTTTATTTAAATAACCCCTGGCCCCGACTCGCAAGATGCGTTCCATGTAAGTCGATTCGTCATACATCGAAAGAATCAACACCAATAATTTGGGGTGCAGGTCCAAAAGATTTTTGGTGAGTTCGAGTCCACTCGTTCCCTCAAGCGCAATATCAATAATGACCAGATCAGGTTTTTGTATTTTAATGCCCTCCATGGCCTCTTTAGCTGTCCCAGCCTCACCGATAGCAGAGAGATCGTCTTCGTGATTGATCAGCTGCATGAGCCCTTGTCTCAAGACTTGATGATCATCAACAACAAATATGCGGGATTTTTTTTTAGATTTTATTTTAACATTGGATCCCATTAATGCTCCTTTTAAGGCACCCTGAAAAGGGCCATTTACCTTAATTTGAAACCACCTGGCAGATTTGGTCTGTCGCGGGGAGGGGGGCTGGCTTTTTAAAAATACATTCTATAACAACCCCATGAGGCTCGTTGGCCTTTATTTGAAAATTCGCGTCAATAATATGAGATCGATACTGCATGATCTTTAATCCTATCCCCTTAATTTTTTTTGCATCCTTTACCATTCCGATGCCGTCATCTTTGATAGTGAGGGTAATATATTCTTTGTTTTGAGTAAAACTCACTTCAACATGTTGGGCCTTTCCGTGTTTGACCGCATTACCGATTCCTTCTTGAGCGATTCGGTAGAGATGGGTGGCGAGAGTATTATCATCGATGAGGATTGGTTCAGGACAATAAAACCCACACGAAACACCAAAAGAATGAGAGGCCAGTTCTTCGAGAGAGTGCATGAGCAAAGCCCCTTCGAGATCTCCGGGATACAATCCCCGCGCGGTATTTCGGGCCTGATCCACGGCATTGAGCAGCATGTCAGAGATTTTTTTTATTTCGGTAAGTTCAAAGGTCTTGTTTGTTTCGACCCTTTGAGAGAGAGATTTGGAAAAGATGAGAATGGCCGTTAATTCCTGACAGAGTCCGTCATGGAGCTGAGATCCAAAGCGCCTTTGCTCCGCCTGGGTGATCTCTATTATTTCGGCCTCTATTCTTTTACGTTCTATTATTTCAGCCTGAAGGAGTTTGTTAACTTCAATGAGCTCGCAATTTTTTTTGTCAACCAGGGCCTCTGTTATTACGTGATCGTTTTCGAGCTTGTGAAATTTTTCTTCTGCCTTTTGCTTTTGTTCTTTTCGTTTAGATGATGAACTCATAATGACAACTTTTGGGCCTTTGGGCCCTTGATTAAGGCATGAGCAGTCCACCTCTATGACACAAAGAGGTTAAAGTCGATGAGTAACATGACTTATAATGCCGACCCTGGCCAAACCCTGACTACATAAGCGGGGGAATAAGCACCATCGGGGGATATTACATTTTGGGATGGGGGATTACCGTACGAGTTTGTTTTTGGAAAGTGTCTTGAAAGTAATTTTATTCATGATTACGCGCTGTTACGGGCCACCACTAATAATTGTCATTAAACATGTTAATTATGGGGTGATAAATAGCATGTAATATTAATATGCTATTAATGGGGCAAGAATAAGGGTATTTTTGCAGGTATCCCCCCAGCCCGAAATACAGTCTTCCCTGATGGTTGGACCCGGCCACTTTATGTTATTTCGGTTCAGTTAATCAATAAACCAAAAATCTCAGTTTGTGATCAACAGGAGGTACAAATGGAGACCCATCAAAATGGCGAAGAAAGACATCGTATATTTAAAGACCTGAATATTGCATTTAATTTGGCCTTTAAGCAGGCCACCCATGATGCGTTGACGGGACTGCCCAATCGATCGTTGTTACATGATCGCATGGGAATTGCCCTAGCCGAGGCAAAACGTCGTCAAGAGATGTTGGGGGTATTTTTTATTGACCTCGATAATTTTAAAGAGACGAACGATAATTTTGGGCACGATGCGGGCGATAAAGTCCTTGTCACTATCAGCGGCCGGCTGTCAAAGGTCATGCGTTCTGAAGAGATCATGGCACGGATAGGTGGTGATGAATTTCTTGCTTTGGTCAGGCGTATCCAGTTTCCAGACGACGCCGAAATTATTGCAACGCGATTCCTCAAAGTGCTGAAACGACCCATTCTTATAAACAACCGTTCTTTTGTGGTCACAGCGAGTATCGGAATCAGCTTGTATCCTTTTAATGGTGAGAATGAAGAAACGCTCCTCAAGCATGCAGATCAGGCCATGTATCGAGTCAAAAAGGCGGGTGGGAATGGACTGGAGTTTTTTAAAAAGCCAAAAAAAAAATCAACAAAGTTGATTTGTTCAAAAGAGAATAAAAAAGACATGTCAAAACAAAGTATCCTTGTTGTTGATGACGACCCCGACTTTCAATTGGTTCTTAAATGTTGTCTTACCAAAGAGGGGTATTCATGTATCGGTGTTGCGAGTATCAAAGAGGCACTCGAAGCCGTCCGCTTGCACACACCAGATCTGGTTATCCTGGATTTGGGGTTACAACGGGCAAGTGGGTTTGCTTTTTTGCAAAATTTTGAAAAGGCGATTTTGGATGGCGCCAAAATTCCGCCTGTACTGGTCGTGAGCGGTTATAATGATCCCGAGATCATTGAGTTTGCAAAAGTAATCGGGGCGTCCCGCTTTATCGCAAAACCAATTAATGCGGCCCAGATTTTGTCTGCGGTTCGGTCTTTTATTAAGTAAAACATTTTATAGAGGAGAAAATGATGAATATACACCCAGAACAAACTAACAAACAGAATAATCCACGGGTCAAGAATGCCGATATTCTATTAAAGGAATCCGAGGCTCGTTTTAGAAGGCTTTTTGAAACGGCGCAGGACGGTATAATTCTTATTGATGCCAACAGCGGAAAAATCACCGATGCAAACACGTTTTTACTGGACATGCTCGAATATACCCGTGACGAAATTTTGGGTAAGAGGCTTTGGGAGATTGGTTTTGTAAAAGACATTGGGGCTGCCAGGGCAGCATTTACGGCCCTGCAACGGACAGGTTATGTGCGTTACGATGATCTCCCGCTTGAAACAAAAAGCGGCAAGATTTTTGAGGTCGAGTTTATCAGCAATGTGTATCAGGTTGGCCCTTTAAGGGTGATTCAGTGCAATATCCGTGATGTGAGTAAAAGAAAAAGGCTTGATCAGCTCAAAGACGATTTTCTCAGCACTGTTTCTCACGAAATTCGCACACCTATTTCTACCTTAAAGATGGGGATTGATAATCTTGAGGCAAGTATTAATGGGAGATTTCAAAAAGATGAAGGCGCGATTTTTGATGTGCTCAAACGAAACACCGAGAGATTGGAGCGGCTCGTCAAAGATTTGCTTGACCTGTCTCGATACGAATCGGGCAAAATGGAGCTCGATCTGCAGACGGTGAATATCAAATCCCTGATTAATGATATAATCCAGGAATTCCAATGCAGCGCCGAAAGGCATCTTGTTTACCTTGAAGGGGTCTATAAAACAGACCTTCCACTTTTTATGGCTGATCCCGATCTTTTGGGACGTCTTCTGACAAACCTTGTTGATAACGCCATTCGGTTTGCAAAATCAAAGGTCACCGTCAGGGCACGAAAGGTTGATTTTGATCTTGAGATCAGTGTCAGTAACGATGGTCCCAAAATCAACCCCGATCAAGTCAAAAACATTTTTAACAAATTTGTCCAGATTAACCGCCCCCATGGAGACAGTGGCTATCAGGGGACAGGACTTGGTCTTGCTATTTGCAGTAAAATTATCATGCTGCACGGGGGTAAAATCAGGGTCGAAAATTCTGAGGAGCATGGAGTTCAGTTTATTTTTACTGTCCCCTGCACGCGGAGGATCAGTGAAAAAAAGAATCCTTGTCATTAATATTCTGGCATGACGGAGATCATGTTTTTTATTTTTGCATTTTTTTTTGGACTCTGTCTGAGATTTTACCTTGTTCTGTTTGCTTAAATTAGTTAAACCCCTCGAAGTCTTTTTTATCAAACTTTTACGGGGAGGAGTATGCAAAAATATTTTAAGATTTTATTTTCAGCCCTGGTCATTGTTCTCAGCACAATCTCTGTTGTCCATGCAGCAACGTGGACAGCAGGGCTGCCGCAGGTGCCTGTGAATGCCAAGCCTCTTGATAAGGTATGGGCAACGATCGCCAACGACTCCAGTGAGATGGCAGAAGTTGGTATTTACGAGGTCGATTCGGTACAAGGCAACACGGCCACTCTTATTGATGGTATTGGAACCAAAATTCCCAATGTCCCAGGTGCCGTGATTCATCCACTTGGCGATTCATCAAAACTCAAACCCAATGATCTTTGCATCGGTTCGTCCTGGGGAGCGAGCAAGGTCATCGGTCGTGTTAAAAGTATCGAGGCGGGTCAGGCAACGCTGCGCTACAAATGGGCCAGCACCCTTACTGATAAATTAATGGATCATGCCGAACCTCTCGTCAAGGGTGTCAATCCCATGGCTTGGGTTATCTACAGAAACAGCATGAACTCTCCCTACAAGGGATTGGTCATTGCCAAGGGTGATGGAAAGGTCTGGATCAGTACTGACAGCGGTCACATCGAGGTTTCCCCAGAGGCCAAGGTCCTGCCTCTGGATATGGCGCAAAATGGATTCGAAGTGGGGCAAACCGTTTATGTCTATCAATGGGGGTTTGGTTACAAACCAGGGACTGTCAAAAAAATAGTTGAACCCTACCATCAGTACGAAATCAAACTCGTGGGAAAAGACACAACAGAGGTTTATATTTTTTCTGAAGTGGCAGCAAAAATCTAATTGGGTTTAAATGCTTATGCACTTGAGACCCACGAAGACGGTAACTCCTTGTTATCACTGATGGGGAAATCGGATATCCTTAATCAGTAGGTGCCAAGTGCATAAGCATATGGGTTTAAATTATAAGGCTGTTTTAACCCAGAAACTACCCCACCTTAATCGCTGCAATCGCTGCCCATCACTGCACAGACACCATGCGCTCGGTTATTTTTTTTAGATAGTCGCGCAAGACCTTTTGGCACTGGGCCTGACCGCGGTCGGGGCGGATGAGAAAACAGAAGAGATTGGATTGGGCTGCTGTTCTGGAAAGATCGAGTTCCTTGCCCAAAACATCGATGAGCAGATCAATACACAAAAAATAGCTTTTAAGCCTCTTGACATAATCACAAATGAGCCGTGCGTAGTTTTCTTTAACCTGCTGCGCCAGAGGCTCCATGATCTCCTCGATCTGATTATCTATCTCATCGATCATCTCCTGAAAATTGAAAAACCTTTCCTGCCTGTCGATAATATTATCCACGGCCTTGTGATTAAAAACGTGGGAGAGTACCGGTAACGTGGCCATTTTTTTAAACCCCTGCACAAGCTCTGTAAAACCCGCAATGACTTTTTTGTTGCCGTCAAAAAAATCAAGGGTGCTGTCGATGAGCCTCTGAATCACACCCTGGTGCCAAAAATAATCCTCAACAGTATCTGCAAGGACCCGTTTAACGGGAGACCATGCCTTCTGTGAGTCCGAACCTGTCACCACCCTCTCCTTTGGAAGAGAAAGAGTGCTCTGATAACTTGCGCCAGCAAGCTGATTGATTATGGAATTCAAATCAGAGTTTGAATCTTGATCATGTAGATTTCGTGTCATGTGTACCCTTAAAAAAAAATCTTGACGACACCCAGAGTATTTTTGCCCTGAGTGTTCTGGTCGTCCATGAAATTGTGGTGAATAAACCGCCATCATGCAAGCCCCAAGGCGCTTAAGCGTGTCGTCTGTATTATAGAGCGTTCAACGGCGTGTAATTGCAGGGCTATTATTTGGAAGCAGGGTGTCAAAAAATGCCTTTTTTAAAAAACAGGTGCTGACAAAAAACCTCACAACACCTTTAACCCGCTCTTCTTTGGCACCCGCCCCTTTCTGAGTATTTTTTTCTCCGGCACAACCGCGGGCAAAACTTTGCGCGCAAAAAGTTTTTCGAGGTCCTGCTCTCCCATGGGTCTCACCTGCGGCCACATGTCTTCGAGACGATAATGCTGACGGACCTCGTTTAAAAAAACGTGACAGACGACATCGCCAAAATCAATGAGAACCCATGCGCTATTGCCCACGCCCTCAACACCCAGGGGATGCTGCTTGCATTTTTTGTAGGCATCCTCAACAACCCTGTCTGCAATGGCACTCAATTGTCTGTCACTGTTTCCGGAGACAATAATAATATAGTCCGCGTAACTCTCGATAGCGTCGAGGTCAAGGGCTGCAATGTTTTCGGCCTTGATCGCCTGACACGACTTGACAACTGTTTTGAACAGCTTATTGATTTTTTTTGGCATGGTTTCCTTTCATCTCATAACCCGCATAAAGCGGAAAATACTACGCGGGCGGACACCATGCAAAAATTGATGCCAAAACGCGTAGAAAAAACCTTCCAAGGTTTTAACCAAGAAACGGCGGCATCAATGAACAAACAAACAGGTGATGCCGGATTTACCCACCACGAATCCTGTAATCGCTCTCCACCACAAACTTCTGCGCGGTCAACTCCCTTAATCCCATGGGACCATAGGCATGCAGCCTCGTGGTTGCAATGCCGATCTCGGCCCCCAGGCCCAGCTCTCCGCCATCGTTAAACCGGGTGGATGTGTTGATCATCACACACGATGAATTAATGGCTCGCGCAAAAAGCCCTGCGTTTTTTTTGTTTTTTGTAATAATGCCATCCGTGTGATCAGAAGAATACCTGATCACATGGCTGATGGCATCCCTCACATCTGTCACAACCTTGACCGCCAGAATAAGATCAAGGTACTCCGTCCCAAAATCCTTGTCAGTGGCCAACTTGATTGCCGGAATAATTTTTCTGGTCTGGTGATCACCCCTTATCTCAACGTGATCAGCAGTCATTGCCCTGTAAAATTCGGGCAAAAATTTTGCGGCAATTTTTTTGTGAACATACAACTGCTCCAACGCATTGCAGACACCGGGTCTCTGGACCTTGGCATTTTCTATCACCCTGACTGCTTTTAATATGTCGGCACTCTCATCAACAAAGAGACTGCACACACCCTTGTCGTGCTTGATCACCGGTATTTTGGTGTGATCTCCGATAAAACGCATGAGCCCCTCTCCGCCGCGCGGGATCACCACATTGATGTAACGATCCATCTGCAGAAGGTGAATCATCGCAGACCTGTCTGTAAAGGGCACCATGGAAACAGCGCACGGGTCCACCGCGTTTTTTTTAAGAACATCCCTGATGATCCCAACAAGCGCACAATTGGAGTGATAAGCCTCGGCCCCGCCTCTCAAAATCACGGCATTGCCGGATTTAAAACACAGGCTCGCCGCATCCACCGTGACATTGGGCCTTGACTCATAAATCATGCAGATCACGCCCAGTGGGATACGCACCTTTTTAATGTGCAGGCCATTTCTTTTTCTCTGCTCTGTCATCTCTCCCACGGGATCCTTAAGCCCCGCAACCTCGAGAACGCTGTGCCTCATGGCATCAATGCGCCCATCGTCAAGGACAAGACGATCAATCATGGCGGCACTTAAACCCTTGCGCCCCGCCTCTGTGACATCTTTTAAATTTGCCTTTTTGATCGCGGCCCTGTTTTTGTGAATCTGCACCGCCAGCTCTTTAAGAACGCGGTTCTTGTGACGTGTATCCAGCGTTGTGAGTTCATACGAGGCCTGTTTTGTTTTGATGGCAATGTGTTCTATTTTTTTGCTGATCATCTTAAATCCCTGCCCGGTGTGATGACGCCTGAGTCAGCACCACCATATCATCCCTGTGCACCACTTCATCACTGTTTTTATAACCAAGGATCTTTTCGATCTCGGCGGTTTTTTGCTGCATGATTTTTTTGACTTCATTTTTTGAATAACTGCAGAGTCCTTTGGCAAACACAGCGCCGGTCCCGTCGGTGATTGCCACACAGTCTCCGACATCAAAGTCACCGCTCACCGCCACAATGCCAGAGGGAAGCAGTGATTTTTTCCCCTCCTGCAAGGCGCGTCTTGCACCGGCATCGACCGCGATGCGGCCCTTGGGGTTGCGGATGTTACTGATCCAGTGTTTTCTCGCAGAAAGCGTTTTTTTACGCGTGACAAACCATGTCCCCGTGACCGTGCTGTCAAATATTTTGCGGATAAAATATTTTGTATGCCCGTTGGTGATCAAGACCGGAATCCCGTAATCCATGCAATACCCGGCTGCCATAAGTTTGGTCTGCATGCCGCCCACGGTCCGCTCGTCCCTGTTTTCGTAAATACAGGACCAGATTGTTTTGTCTACCGCATCGACAACAGGAACAACCTCACACGCCTCCCCATCCGCGGGGTTACGGTTGTAAAGGCCGTCAACATGAGACAGGATGACCAGAAGATCGGCATCAATCAAATGAGCCACATGGGCCGAGAGACGGTCGTTGTCTCCTATTTTGATCTCGTCCACCGTGACGGTGTCGTTTTCGTTGATGATGGGAATGATTTGATGGGCAAGAAGCGCGTTGAGCGTGTGCTTGGCGTTTAAAAAACGGGTCCGGTTTTCAAACCCGTCCTGCGTCAGCAGAATCTGACCGAGGCTCATCCCTTTTTTCTTGAGCACCTTTGCATAATGATTCATCAACAAGGGCTGTCCAACCGCCGCATAGGCCTGCTTTTCTGCAACTGATACTGGTTTGCGGCCCTGTTTAAAAAAAGACATGGCCGAGGCAATGGCCCCCGAAGTGACAATCACGGTCTCGATGTGTCTGTCTTTTAAAAATTGAATCTCTCCGGCAAGGTGATTTAAAAAGGCCGTGCGAATGCCCCTGCCGTCGGACAGAATGTTCGAACCAATCTTGATCACGACACGTCTTATCAACTTCATATTGACCGGCAGTGTGCTGATGGTCATATTAAAACCTCTGGATCATCTGTTAAGTGCCTGCCCTATCATTTTAAGCAGTACAGCGACGTTTTTTCCGGTGGCGCTGGAAACAGGAACGACCTCGCTCCGGGTCGTGCGTGTAAAATCACGCACAAACTCGGCAAGGGTGGCCGCATCGATCAGGTCTATCTTGGAAAAAACAACGATTTCCCTTGGGCAGGCTGCAGTGGTCTCTGTGCCCAAGCCTGTGGCAGCCTGCTCCCTCGCGCGATAATAACTCGCGACCTCTTTTTTTATAACCGCGTATCTTTCGAGGGGGGTTGTTTCTTCTTCAGGAGAAACGCTGATCATATGCAGCATAATCCGCGTCCTCTCCGCGTGCTTGAGAAATCTGTCTCCCATACCCCTGCCCTCGTGGGCCCCCTCGATCAACCCGGGCAAATCCGCCACAACAAAGGGCGAGCAATCCCCGTACTGCACAACACCCAGACAGGGTTCGACCGTGGTAAAAGGGTAGTCAGCAATTTTGGGTCTCGCCTTCGAAACCACCGAGAGAAAGGTTGACTTGCCCGCGTTGGGACAACCAATAAGGCCGACATCCGCGAGCAGTTTAAGTTCGAGCCTCACGGTTTTTTTTTCGCCCTCTTCACCGGCCTGCGCGAAACGGGGGGTCTGTCTTGTGCTTGTTACAAAAAATGCATTACCTTTTCCTCCCCGCCCCCCTTTTGCAATAATGCCCTGCTGGCCGTCTATGGTAAAATCAATCATGATCTCGTTTGTCTCGTTGTCGTAGACGACCGTTCCCACAGGGACCGGAACAACAAGATCCATACCGCACCGGCCTTCACACTGTCCACCCATGCCCTTGTGTCCCACTTCTGCGGCCAACTCCTTCTTGTATCTAAAATCCATGAGCGTCGACATGTTGTGTGTGGCTGTGAGTATCACATGACCGCCCCGCCCGCCGTTGCCGCCATCAGGCCCCCCGCGCGGCACATACTTCTCCCTTCTAAAGGACACGCAGCCCTTGCCTCCATGACCAGCAATAACCTCCAATATGGCTTCGTCGATAAATTTCATAGTGACAGGTCCAACAAAAAAAAACCCCTCTCTATAATGAGAAGGGTCCACTTAAACGGCATCGATTTTGGCGTTGTCCCTTGATCAACCCACATAGTTTTCGCACGGCAGGACATTAACCTTTTTTTGATCCCTTGAATAATTTGTAAATTTAACCAGACCGTTTGTGAGTGCATAGATGGTGTGATCCCTGCCGATACCCACACCCTGACCCGGATGATATTTTGTCCCCACCTGTCTGATAAGAATTTCTCCGGCATTGACCATCTGCCCCGCAAATCTTTTAACACCAAGCCTCTGCCCTGGTGAATTTCTACCGTTGCTCGAAGAGCCGCCAGCCTTTTTATGTGCCATAAATCACCTCTTAAATAATCATGATAACGTCCGCAAACCAGTGTGCTCTAACACAGGTTGTGTTTATCCTGCCTGCACGTCTGTGACTTCTAAACAGGTAAAATTTTGACGATGTCCCTGTGTGCGCATGTAACCTTTACGACGTTTAAATTTTGTAATAACAATTTTTTTTGCCCTGTCGTGACCCACAACCTTTGCCACAACCTTTGCTCCACTCACCAGGGGCTGACCAATTTTTGGATCATCGCCCAGCAGGGCCAGGCAATCGAAACTAAGCTCACTCCCCACCTCGGCAGAGAGTTCTTCGACCTTGATTTTTTGTCCCTGTTTGACCTTGTACTGCTTGCCACCCGTTTGAATAATTGCTTCCATAGATGAACCTCGTGAACATGATACATTATAAAACGAAGGCGGTATCACTATGACAAAAGACTGAAGCATGTCAATGTGATAGTCGCAAAAAAAACAACGCCCCTCCACGCAAAGATCAATCCGCAAGGGCAACAAGACACACTTGCCGGCTTTTATCGGACCACGGCACATCAAAAAAAACACGCGCCGTGAACGTGTGGAGATATTACAATAATTTCAATATGTTAAAAATCTCTTGCGTGGCAGCTTTTTTATAAAAAAAAATCCCGCAAAACAAGAAACTTCTCACTGCGGCACCCGATAACAGGGACAGAAGGCGTAAAAATTTTTTGAAAGGATCGTCGTTATGAAAAACAAGCTTTACATGCTTTTATTTGTATTGATCACCATCCTGTCTGTTGGGTGCAACAGCAGCTCGGGGCAGTCCGTTGTGTTAGAACCAGATCCCAAGGTCGACGATGGTGTCAAATACATCACCATGAGGGCTGTCGAGGCAGATGGCTCAAGCCGCATCGAAATCCCTCTGCTGGTCTTTGGTGATTCTGTAGAAGTTATGGAAGGTGCCACGCTCGATATCGAGGTCAACGGTTTTACGCGCAACACGAGCATCGTTGTAAAAGATTACTACGTCGACGTCATCAACCGTGCGGCCTTTTACATGCAGGGACTTGCAGACGGTGATGAGGTCGTTTTTGTGGTCACAATCGCCCTGCCCTCCGCACAACCCGCAGACACAGAAGGGACAGACACCAGCGCAGGGGACAACACCAACCCACTTGACGCCACGATCATCATGACAGACGGCGAGACACCAACAAACGACGAAACTGCCGCATCCGAAAACATGGTCGAGCTGACCTTTAGCGGTACACTCTCCACCGCTACAGACACTGTTGCCGTGTTAGAAGTCACCGAAGAGGGCGATGACACAGAGGCCGTGGATGCCTTGCAGACCGAAGACGACACCGATGTGACGGGCAGCAACGTCACCATCACACCCATTTTTTAACAGCATAGTATAAATTGTTCTTTAAGCAGTCCCTTACCATTTTTTTGTGCTCACTGTGTTTTTTTGTGAACTCAGACCGCAGATACACCATCAAAAAATGTGATTACCTGCCCATCAAATAGCGTGATTGGTCTTGGTTTTACTTTTACCCTTACCTTTAAATACGCAGATATGGCGCGGGATTTTTAAATAATTCCGCAATAGTGTTGCGGGATTTTTAGAAAATTCCGCAATGGTGTTGCGGAATTTATGTATTTAGTGTACTATGGACTCACCATGCAATTTGCAAGATACTTGGATATCAAGGGCGATTCCAGCAAAAGGAGTCTTTTTTTATTTGGCCCGCGTTTGACAGGCAAGACAGCCCTGCTCAAAAAAACATTTCCTGAATCGCCGTTTTATAACCTTCTCTTGGCCGATGTTTTTTTAAAATTGAGTCAGCACCCCCAGTTAATTCGCGAAGAACTAACGGCCATGGGGAGTGGGTGCAGAGAGCCTGTGATCATCGATGAGATTCAAAAACTGCCCATTCTGCTTGATGAAGTGCACAATCTCATTGAAGACAAAGGACTGCGCTTTATTCTGACGGGTAGTAGTCCCCGCAAACTCAAAAGGGGTGGTGCCAACCTTCTAGGGGGCAGGGCATGGACACGGCATCTTTTTCCTCTGGTCACAAAAGAAATTCCAAATTTTGATCTCAACAGAATCCTTAATTTTGGGGCATTACCGGTTATTTACAATTCGGATGATCCCGAAGAAGACCTTGCGGCTTATGTGGGCAATTATCTTACCGAAGAGATCCATGCCGAGGGCGTTGTTCGTCATATAGAAAATTTCTCTCGTTTTTTGCAGACAGCAGCTCTTTGCAACACAGAACTCCTCAATTTTGAAGGCATAGGCAATGACGCGCAGGTGCCACCCAGAACAATCAGAGAATATTTTTTTATTTTGCAGGATACACTGATTGGTCGTCTGCTTGTACCTTTCAACAAGACAAAAAAAAGAAAGGCGATCAGTACGTCTAAATTTTATTTTTTTGATGTCGGTGTCAGCAATTTTCTGGCAGGGCGCAATAATATACAACCCAAGAGCGAGCTTTATGGCAAGGTCTTCGAACATTTTATCTTTACAGAACTCTGTGCCTGTCTTGACTATACAAAAAACAGAAGTCCTCTGACATTTTGGCGTACCCAACAACAGGATGAAGTCGACTTTGTCATTGACGATAAAGTGGCCATCGAAGTCAAGGCAACATCACTTGTTACAGAAAGGCATCTCAAAGGGCTGAAAAAACTGGGTGAAGAGGTGACCCTGAAACACAAGATCGTTGTTTCTCTGGATTCTCATCCCAGGCTAATCGGCGATATTCAGGTACTTCCCGTGACTGTGTTTCTTGAACGTCTCTGGGGTAAAGATTTTATTTGATTTGCCAGCCACAAACTACACCTCCCCGGACAGCAGGTCATCGTGGTAGTCGCAGTACGCATCGTAGACCCAGTCACTGACCGAGGCCTCCTTGACCTGTCTTTCAATCTCATCAACAATCTGCTCGGGGTGATCCAACTGCCAGAGAACCTCGGCAGCAAATTCACTCAAGATGGCATCGCTGATAAACACGGTGTTGTCATCAACGCCGAGAATGGTCGTTAATATAAGGTCATTGAGCACAGCGATATCAACCTCGCCCGTCAGATCAAGGATCTCTCTCTGCTGCGCCAGCGCCATAAGGGCCACCTGTGGGGCATAGCGGGTGTTGAATGCCTGAATGATCTCATCCGGGGTTGCAGACGGCATCGCATCCTCAAACCTTGGGTCAAGTGAATGAATAGTCACAAGCCATTCCTGCTGATACGCGGCCCTTGCCAAGGCGCGCTGCTCTACTGCGACCCGCTCGTCCCTGACTTTTTTGATGTTGCCAAGACAGACCGCCGCTGCCTCCACAGAGACCACGCCAACCACCGCACGATTAACCTTTGACTGAACACTTGTCCCAAACTCAAACCCCTTCTTGTGGCCCTGATAAACATGTGTATCTATGTAGGCCTCCATGGCGGGATCGAGCATGCAGAGCTCTTCAAGAATGGCGGATGCCTGAGTGACATTATTGGTCGTGGCCAGGTATTCCTGCACCAACTCAAAATCTGCGTGACTTAAGCTCATGAGGGAGCGCGCCCCCCCCGCTGTCTGTGCCTTTTTAACTATCGCCGCAACACTGGGATAAATATCATCCCGTTTGGTTTTGCCCTTCGCCCTGTCATTTCTGTATTTTTGGGAATAGAGGGCCCAGGCGTCCCAGACAAACTGGTGTTCAAAATCGCTGACAAGATTTTTTATATCGGGAACGGCTTCCAGATGATCACTGTTTAAGGCAAGCTGCATGTCATCAAAATCAAAACCATCAAATTTTTCCCACGCCCTGTTAAGCAGTCTCGATACAAGGTCTGCGTTAAGGTCAACATTCACCCCATGACGACCAAGAATGTCCTTCCAGGAATTAAAGACTGCCTCTGTGTTTGTCTTTTTAGACACAAACACATCAGCGACCTGCGCATGTGCTGCCAGCCGCAAAGCCCATGAGTCCACCCACCGGCTGATATAGGCTGTATCTGATTCTCCCGCCTCCCTTGACAGCGTGCTGTCTTCAGAAACCAGATAAACATCATCGGCAAAAGATCTCTCGGTTTTTGCCATGAGATGCCCGGCAAGGTTTTCATAACCGAGCCAGCGCATTGCTTCTATGTTGGCCCGTGCCCCATCGTAATCGATGGCACGCATGTCTTGTTGATACTGGCTGACCAGTTCACCCAGACGTTCATTGAGATCAACAACCGCAGCAATCATTGCTGCAATCTCTGTCATCCAGCCGGATGCCTGTTCTTCAAAAAGCTGCGACAAACTCTCCTCTGTCAGGCCTGTAAGGGATTCCACATTGACATTGTATTCGAGAGCCATGAGTCTTTTAAGTTCCGGATTTTCCCTAAGCAGAACGCCTGTGATCGCTTCGAACACCCTGCACTTTGCCTCTGTGTTGTTCGAGGCAAACACGGCCATCAGTTCGCGGGAAAGCTCGTTACGATAAACAGCCTCATCCGGTGTTCTTAAGAATGAATCGCAGATCTCATCGGCAATACCCGCAATATCAGATGAAGACGGCTCTTCTCTCACATCACGACGCTGTGAACCTGCACCGCTGATGCCCATCAGCGTTTCGGGAGACAATTCGCTCTGTAACGTTTGAAGGCGTGCGTCTGATTTTGCAAAATCCACATAACTCTGCCGCACCAGATCGGCGGCAACCCCGGCGCCCTGAGGCAGGTCTGCAACACTCGCCACAGACTGCGGAAGATTTAAAATTTCAAACACCGTCTTCGAATACCTCTGCTGCAGCGGCAGATACACAGCCTTTCGGTAATTGCTGACAAGATAGTCTTCTGGAAGGTCTTCCAGCGCAAAATTGTTTTTTCTAAATTCTTCTATCTTGGCCGTGAGAAAACTCACCAGCTTTTCCCTTTCTGCACCATCATAAAACCACAACGACTGGGTACCTTCATCCTCTGCATAGTCTGCCGAGACCCATCTCTGCATGGTCCCCTCATCATCAAGGGCAACAACCAGTTCACGCAGTATGGTACGGGGATGACTTGAGGCGCGATCATCAAAGACCAGGCGCGCTATCCCCTCTTTATTGACCTTGATCGGCCTGCCTGATTTTTTCTGATCCGCCAGAAAAGCAGACACATCCGAAAAATGCGCAAGGCTTAAATCCATATTGCCCCAGCCTGCCCTGCCGGTTTTAACATATTGATTGTGGGATTCCGCAACCTTCTGCTCGTAGACCACAGCCCCTTCTTCTGCAATATTTACTCCCAGATAATCCCTGTAGCGGCCAGCCCCTATCCCCGACTTAACAACAACATCAATATCGTGAAAGGCAAGAAATCCGGCACTGTGCGGCTGGTACAGGCTGACCTTGCCCAAGGCCAGCGTCTTTTCTCCCTCAGGAAACTTGGCAGCGGCAAGCAGAAGCCCCATGAGTGTCTCTGCCTTAAAATCGGCGAGCTCTATGGCAATATCTGTCACACCAAAATATTTTAAGGCCTCAAGATAAGTCATGTCCCGTACGACACTCAGCCTCTGGATAAACAGGGGATCCGATTCTTTGCCAAGGAACGCCGAAAATTCTGCCACGCGCCCAAGGCTGGTTGACATAAGACTCCGCGCATGACTGTACTGGTGGTCTCCATAATTGTACGGTGATGTTTTTAGTTTAAGAAGCCAGTCATCCTGACCCTGACCCTTAAGATGAAAATTTACCGGTGATCCAAGTTTTGCCAGTTGCTCCTGTAGGCCTTTTTTGAGCTGCTCTTCTTTGTCAAAATCGTCGATATAATCATAGGTCTCTGATGCAGCCCACGCAGCGCCCGCACCAGCAGCAAGCCCCACAATGGTGCCCACAATCGGCCAAATGCCGGTTCCCACCGCAGCCCCTCCCAGAACAGAACCGGCCGCAAGTCCAAAGGCAGTCCCGCCTACAGCCATCCCCACACCAAAGGCCGCACCGTTTACCAGCGTGGACTTGATCAGCATTGTTCTAAAGGCATGCGCCTCAATCTCCGCCAGAGAAGGATTTCCCGACTCTGCAAAAACCTGGAGTTGTTTGTAAGCATCTTCTTCGAGAAGATAGTATTCAATAAAACCCATGGCCACCGCGGCCGGCACCAGTCCACCCTTTAAGACCCCCTTGGCCGCATTGGCAAAGAGGGTCACCTTTGCAGCCCGTGCGGCCTTTGCGGGATCCACCGCCGCCATAGCCCCGGCAATCACGGACTCCTGCGCGGCTTTAAGCCCGCTGGTTATCCTGTTCACCTCTCCGGGGGCAATGCACACCATTCCCCATTGAGCGGTGATCCTGATCCCTGCTGTAAACAGCTTGTCAAGGGCCATAAAACCGCCAAGCCCCACAAAAGACCCCGCGAGGTTTTTTACATATTGCGACATGAACTGGATAAAAGAAGGATGGGGTTGTCTTGAGGTTGCAATCAGCGCTTCAACCGCAATCCAGATCGCCATGCCAATGTGTGCCTTGCCCTGTTCGCCCTTGACGTGATGCAGCAGTGTCTCGTAGGCACCCTGGGGGCGGCGATTGACAAGCTCAAGCCGCTGGCCGGTCCTTTCCTCGTACGCGCTGGCCGCTTTTTCTGTCAGCATCAGCCCTTCTCTCGCGGCTTCGGGATAAATCTTTTCCTCAATCGCCGTTAAAAACTTGACCCGAAACTCGTTAAGCATCGCCTGGGCCTCAAACGAGGACATCATTTCTCCTGATGGGGCGGTAAACAGCAGGCCCGCATCACCACGCAATAATTCGTGGGCAAGACCAACGCCCTTGGCAAACTCTGCCACCTCGGGGGCAAGTTTGAAAAGTCCGTATTTGCGGGACATCTCTTCGTACCTTCTGTCATACTCTACCTCAAGGGCCAGACGGCGGTCGGCTGGTGAGCCTTCTACAAAACCTTCTCTGGTCCTTGGTGCCTCAACAGGGAGACGATTCAATCTGTACCTCGCCTGCAGGCTTTCAAGATATGTTGCGTCAGACATTGTGCTTCGCAGATACGCCTTCATCTGCCCGATCACCCTTGAATTGGGTGAGTGTCCGAGTGTGGATTTGTAGGTGGTCCTGATATACTCATCGACGATTTCATCAATGGTCTGTGTTGAGCCCTCCATGCGTTTTTTCATTGCAAAGGCCCTGGCCTTGTCTACTTCTGCTATAAATTTTTCCTGCGTCATCCCAACTTCGTACAACCAGTCTGGAATAATTAAAGGCACCGGCCCCACAAAATTCATACCCCCCTTGTTGCCGCCTACAGTCAGCCGCGTGTTGATAAAGGTATCCAGTAACGTCTGCCAGTTGCCGCTTTCGAAGGTAAAGGCCCTTCTGACCGTATTGAGAAATATCTCACGTTCTGCTGGAGTTTTAAATTGCCGTATTCTCAACCCTTCGCGAACGGTGTCTCTTGTCTGCTCAAAGGCCTCGGTCTCACTGGCACACAAGGCAAAGAGAATCTCGCGGATCTGGGCCGCATCAAACCCCAGTTCGACCAGACGATACTCTCTGGCGACTTGCGCATATTCTTCTGGCAAACCCGCCAATGGGCCTTCTGGGGGCGGCGCCGGGGGTGGTGACTCTGCCGCTGACGCTGCGGGTTTTGGTGGCTCTGGCGCTGGCGCTGCGGGTTTTGGTGGCTCTGGCGCTGGCGCTGCGGGTTTTGGTGGCTCTGGCGCTGGCGCTGCGGGCCTTGGTGCTGCCGACCCTGCGGGCGCCGGTGTGGCACCTCTCAACTGCCTGTCCATAGATGCAAAGCCTGCGCTCAATCTTTGCTGTTGCTTGGCATCAAGTTTTAGCTCAGGGGCATCAGGGGCAGTCCCTTCAATGTAGGGTTTTAGAACAGCAGCGATGGGCTGCGCGGTCGCGGCCTCAAGGACCTCTCCCGCCCTGTAAGACAATACAATATTCTCGAACATGCCGATCACCGTGGGATCCGTGATCCCTGCCCTGGTGCATATTGTTTTCACATTAACGAGCTCTGTGTGAATTTTTGTAAACTCCAGAACCTGTTCCTCTTTGATCTTACCCTCCACAAGGGCGTTGTTAATTTGCGCATGATAACGATCTTTATTGAAGGTCTTAATGTAATCTTCGATGGCCCGTAAGAGCTCCTCCGCGTTTGTGATGCCATCAAGTTTGACGATGGACTCGATGGCTGGAAACCGTGCCTTTACCGCTTCAATGCGACCTTGCAGCGACGCCCGTTCGCGCCCTGTGGCTACTGCGGGACCACCGCCGCGAGCCTGCAAGAGTCCCTTGACCCGTTCAAAGGTTTCGGGGCAAACCCTGCACTCCCTGAATATCTCCTGCGTAAAAGACTCGATGATCTGTCTGCGGGACTGTTGCCCCTCTTGCGGTGTTGTGCCCTGCGGGGTTGCCTCGAGGTCCCCCGCCCTTTTAATGTATTCATCAAGAAACTCGATAGCCGTGCGAATGTTTCTCACACGCGAGATCTCTGCGTTAAAATCGGTGGACTGCATGTTATAAAAATTCTTGTCGTAACCAAGCGCCTCCCTGTTAAGCCCACGGTCTGTCCATGTATCGATAAGGCGATCCACCTCTGTCCCGTGCGAAGCGACATCCTTGGGTGGATTTCGCATCACATACTCATCAAGGTGCTCTATTGAAAACCCAAACCGGTCCGAATAACCCTCTCTCTGTAACTGTGCCTCCAGAGCTTCCCCGCTAAAACCACCGTTGTAGATCTGCCTGACCCTCTCGATCACGCGGGGCAGCGTCTGCTCCAGTGATTGACGCACATGTTCCTTAAGCCTGCGGGTCCCCCTGAGTTCACGGATGATACGATCTGTATCAATTTCTGCAGAAGTGTCTGCCGCAACCGCATCCACAATCTCCGCCACCACCGCCCTCATGTCGTAGTCGACCTTGGCAAGGTCCGCAATCTTTGTACCAAATTCTTCGAAGATGTAATCAGCGATTTGATGTTGGTTCTGCGAAGCGCGCCTTAACGCCTGTCGGCGTTGATTTATGCCCTCCCTTAAACGGGTGCTGTATTTTGCCTCGAGCGCCTTAATGTTTTTTTCAAACTCTGCAATTATTTTTGCGAGCCCCCCCTCTCCCCTGCTGTTTAATCTCTGCTGTCCCAGTGCCAATCCGGAGCCAGCAAGCCCTGCCGCTGTCACTCCCAGCGGGCCACCTAAAAAGGAACCAACAAGGACGCCCATAGTCACGCCCCCCGCAACGCCCTTGCCCAGACTGCGCCTTTGGTAAGATCTGACCCTGGCTAAAAAATCGCGTTGAATAGTGTTAAGTTCCCGTTGGTAACCCTCGGAGAGTTCGCTGATAAAGGGTCTGGAGCGCCACTGCATGTAATAGTCCTTGATCAGTGCCGCGATAAACAAACCTGTGTTTGAAGGGGCCACCCCATCGTAGTAATATGGGGCATAGTCCTTGGCCTTTTCAAAAAATTCGGGGTGCTCACGATAATTAATATCACCGGGGCCGTCTTGCATGAGGCTCAAAAAGAAATCCCTGGCATTGTTGCGGTCACCACGCCTGAGCGCCCCGTAGGATTTATCGAGATCCATTTCCATGAGCGGAAATATAAATTCCTTTTCCATCTCGTTGATGGGTATCTCGGTGACACGCCTGGCCATGGCGGGTATTTCGAGGACAAGGTGTTTTTCCATGTCTGTTGTGGCACCGATAATCTGGATATCACCATTGGCAAGGCCCGGTTTAAGGATCTCCCATGCCTTTTTGGACAGGTTATGAACCTCGTCTATGGAGATAACAATCTTTTTTCCGTTACGCCGGGCCTGTTGAATCCTGTCGGCAAGTACGGTCTCCATAGCGCCCCAGAGGGCCCCCCTGATTTTTTGTATCTGGCGGCCGACAAGGCCCTTGGGGTTTTCACCATGCTCTTTAACGAGCCCTGATAGGTCCTCGTTGAGTTTTTTGATTTGATCAAAATACCCGATGATCCTGGCATCCTCCTGGTTGACGTAACTTGCGCCCGCCGTCAATTTGGCAGGGTCCAACGTAAGAAAGACACGGTTTCTCAAACCAGGGGGGACTGTATTCTGGGCATTCTCGATACGCAAAATAAGATTGGCCTGCTCTTGTGCCAAGCGGCGGACGGCCTCATCGTCTGTTTTTCTGGCCTCACCATCAAGCTCTGCCAGTTTTGCTCGCTCCGCCGAGAGATCCCTGTTGGCAAGGTTAAACAACTCGGCAAGATACCCCAACACATGGCTCTTGCCGGCCCCCGCAGGACCCGTTAACAACACGCTGGATGCCGCGCCATGCCTGCCCAGCAACACGTTTACAATGCGCTCTATCTCCTCGGTGCGGCCAACTGTCCCCGTGTTATTTCCCTTTGCGGCTGTTTTTTCCGATAAATTTTCGCCATACTCCTTGACGTAGTCATCCGGTTCCTTGCCCGCCGTTCCGGCAAGGATCGTAGAATCCTTGACCATGTCTGCGTTCTTCTTGTTAAGCCACACAAACAACGCAATCATCGCGATCTGACTGGCGAAGGCTATAAAGATCTGCAGGTCCATGGCAGACTTCTGCATTGTTTTGCTAACCTGTATGGAGAGGTCGTTGAGTTCCTTTGGGCTCAAGCCAAATTCCTTGGCATCCCCGCTGTAGGTCGCAAAGATGGTCACCAGAAAGGCGGCCCGCCTTGCCGACATTTTTAATCCATTCAGTTCAACCGTGCCCTCTGTTTGAGTGCCCGTGCCTGCATCGTCGGAGACAATCCACGAAAGCAACTTGGACCACACATCGGACTCTCCAAATGGTGAGGGATCTGTGTTCTGCCATGCGGCGGGATCATCGTGCGCAGCCTCTATAAACACCGAACCAAAAAAGGTTTCTTGCTCAAGCATGGGGAGCCACAGTGCCTGTTTGTCCTTGTTTGTAAGATAATCCTCGGGGTAGCCGCATTTTTCGATCAGTTGTCTGTGAAGATCCTTGGCAACCTGTGCAATCTCGGTCTTATCCACACCAAAGCGCATTTCAAAGGCCGGCTCCAGCTCGCCAGTCGCGGGATTGGTCTGCCAAATGGGCGATCCGGGGACACGAAAGGCCCGATAGATTGTGCCCGGGCCGCCCGTAAAGGACACCTTCCCACCCTGCATCATGGCATCCAACTCCGAGGTGGTCAGATAGGCAACCACCTCGCCAGCGGACTCATCAAAATAAAATTGCCTCACCACGTTTGCCAAAAAACCAAGGTCTTCTTTTTCGGCATGACGCAGAGGTCTGGTGTCGACCTCGGCATTGCCCTCTTGAGGAGTTATTTCTTTGGAGGCCATTATTTTGGGAATACGTACAATGGGGATGGCCCCAAAGCTGCTCTGCGAAATAAAAACATAGTCAGGGTGAAGCATGTACATCATCTGCTTGCCGTCAATCGTTTCAACTGTACGATAATAATCACGAGAAACTGGTTTTCCCTCAGAGGACATTGTCGTTACAAAAAACCGCTCGAGATCCTTAATACTTGGCGCTTCCTCGTCCGCATCAAGTTCTACCGTTGAGATCTTTGTAAAATCCTTGTCTGCATTGGGCTTCTTTGACTCGACATCATAACCCAGAGACTTGTATTCGATTGTTTCACCCCTGTGATCCTTGACGGTACCGTTATGTATTTCGACAGGGACAACATCGTTGCCGATCTTGACCAGTTTAAAAAAACGATAGTCCACAATATTTTTTTCGAGACTTTGATCCCAGCTTTTAAACTGCACATTGACGCCCTCAAACTTACCGTCAACAACCTCTGGCGCCTTTTTTGCTTTTTTTGCGGATGAATCTTCTGAGGGGGTTGTTACCTGCCCCGCCTGTGTTGTGGCCGTTGCCTCTGCGGCCGCCTCTGTCTCTTCTTTTTTGGCGGTTGCTTCTGCGCCGGTTTCTTTTGTTTCTGCTTTTGTTTCTGCTTTTGTTTCTGCTTTTGTTTCTGCTGGTGCCGCCCCCTCTACCCCTATCCTCTCTTTCTCTTGAAGCTTTGCGACCGCCGTTTCCTGAAACCATTTTTTGTATTTGCCAGAATCCATGCTCTGTCTGTACCCAGTTATATTATCAACCAGCAACCAGATCCACGAGGGGTCAACCATCGCAATCCCCTTTTTGCTGTCCTTGGCACCAAGCTGATAAAAGGCAAGGCTGCGGCCGGCGGCATCATAGAGACCACGACGCCCGCCCGCAAGCGTCTCCCTGCCCGCAATCTGGGCAAGGGAGTCTTCGGCAAGATCACGGGGTGATCTGTCATCAACCGCCTTGTCAAAGGTGATGGTCCCGTTTTTAAAATCGATGGCGCTCGCGTGTTTGGCCATCCCAAAGATCACAACCGCCATCATGGCCTCTTCGAGGCTCCCCTTTGCCTCAGTCTTAATCATCTCCCCCACATTAAGCGTGATCTTGTCAGCGGGTTGAGCGGCAATGGCTGTCATCAACGTGTAGTAATACGGCAGCTGCACATCGTAAAAGGTTTTAAATTTATCCTTGCCCTTTTCTGCAAGCAGGCCCCTCAAGGCATCATGGGCCGCAGCACCAGTGGTCTCCTTGCTCAGCTCCAATGCGTTGCCTTTACTCCCTGCCACATTAAAAAGAATCTGATCACCGTTAAGGTTCAATTCGAGTTCATCCGCGTTCCAGCCGTCGATGAACACATCTTTTTTTGTCTGAACGCCTGCATACTGTTTGTCCGCGTTTACCCCAATGGGCAGGGGACCTGGCCTACCGTCATACATGTCGTGAGGGCCCTCGACGACCTTTTCCCAACGGTTTGTCTTGGTGTTATAAAAAAACTCTTTGTAATTGGCTTGAATATGATGCCACCCGCTGGCCGAAGGCATCACGCGGATCACGCCGTCGTCAATCTCCCCCAAAATATCACTCCACACGGTTTCTTTGTCTTTAAACTTAAACGCAGGTTTGAGTGAGTATTTGGGGAACATGGGGTCTTCATTGGATTTAAACAATTCCTTAACCAGCAGCTCTGCCCCCGCGTCCAGAAGTTCACGCGGGTCATTAACGGGATCAAAACCCTCATTCTCACCATCGTTGACATCGGGGATAGTCACCAGCCTGTTTGGATTTTTATTGATAATATCAAACCCCATAAGTACACCCTTTCTGTCTGCGTAAAACCAACGCCCAGATCATCTGCGCAACACACGCCTGCTCAAAACTGTTAAAAACCGGCCACCAGGTTGCGTCTGTATTAACCACGTACCTACAACATTATATTCTAACCTATTTGTTGCGCTGCTCCAACTGATTTTATGCAAAAAATGACTGACCCTAACTGCTTTATCGGCAGATTGACCGTGAGACTTGTGGTGTGTCGTGATATTTATAGTGGCGTGTTAAGAGTTGTTAAAGATTGTTATGGGGTGCTAAAAACGGGGTGTCTTTTGTAAGTCTGTGATAACCGTGGGCGATGGCAGCAGTGGCCCCAATCACCACAAACTTAACTTGATGTCTCTTGAGTGCCTGGATCAGTGTTTTGATGTCCATTTTGATTTTGTTCCTGCTGTTTGATGAATGCGAGCATGCTGAGGTTCCATTCCAGCCACCGGTCGAGCCTTTCACTCGCCGGGATTTGGAGAGCGCAACGCACCTCGAATTCGAGTTCTTTTTGGGGATCGTCTTTTTCGAGCTTTAAGAGCGGCATGCGTCAAGACTAACAAAAATGGCGAGATTGAACAATGGTTAAAAAGAAGACTGACTTTGTTACAAACACACCCTAAAATAAGGCTGGCTTTATGTTGGAATGGGCAGGGTTCCGCCTGCCCTAACGCAAATCAGCAGACCACGCGGCCAAAAACCAACCCAATCACCGGTTTGTTTTTATGCAGGCGTGTCCTCACAAAAAAAAGAAACCGGCTGTCTCTTAACAACATTGGCCAGAACCTGATCAACATGAACCTCAAACCTTGTGCTCCAAACAAGGGACAGACCGTCTTTATCGATAAAGACACGCTGCCATTCGCCCATGTCTTTAGGATAGCAGTAAACCCCGGAAAAAAAAGACAGGTCCGCTGTGTACCGATAGCCATCGGATGCCTCGATCACAACACATTTATACGCGGGGGTCTCAACCGCAACAATCACAGGAGTGGCTTTATCCATGGTACCTCCCTTCCGTTGACGGCACAGTCCCACGCCGCCGCGAGTGACTCGCGGTTTTCCTGGCACCACTCGACAAACAGCGCATGCGCCCGCCTGCCTATATCACCCGAAAGACACTCACCCGTTAATGCAAAGACAGCATCACGACCACTCGTGTCCAATTTATATCTGCAGTTTTTTCTTTATGGCCTCTACAAAATTACTGGCTATACACAAGGCTTCTTTGGCCTCGTGTAAACTCACAAAACCAAAGGGTTCGTACAAAAAAGAATTACGGTGACGCCTCATTTCGTCAAAGACCTTGATCTGGGCACTCAAGTCATCCCCCATAATCCTGCCTACCATGTCAATGACTGCAATGTGGTGCCCAGGCTGACTGCGTGGCCGCAGTTCTTGTTTTAATATGACGGCAAGAGAGGCTTTAAGCATGGCCTCATAAGCGATTTGATATGCCGCTTCGGGGTCTTCGTCGATGAGGCTATGTGCCGTTTTAAGTTTTTGACAGGCCCCTTCATAAAAGGCCCTGATCTAATCGGGGGTGCTTTTTTGTTTTTTGAACCGTGTGTCTTTTTTCATCTGCCGCCAACAAGATTGATCGTTTTTCCCTTGACCACCGACTTGAGAAAAGGATCATTTTTATTAAGCCTGTCCTCAAACTCTGCAAAATCCATAAGACGAAAATGAATTTCGCGTCCAACTCGCTTTTCAACAGGTTTGAGAACCGACGCTAATTTAAGGCTACTGATGTTTCCAATAATCATCAAGTCGATATCACTCTGGGAATCTGCGCTGTCGCTGGCAAAAGAGCCATAAATAAAGGCCCGTTCGATGCCTTTTATTTTGTTGAGTGACTCTTTGATCAAAATGTGCGCCCCCCCTGTTTTTAGAATCAGTCCCCTGATTTCTTTATAAAGCGGGTGCTTTTTATTAATGGAAAATAATTTGAGTCTTCCCTTTTCTGAAAATAAAAAAAGCCCCATGTCTGTCATGGGCTTGAGATACCGTGACAGGTTTCCCGGATCGATATCCAGCAGATCTGATATTTCTCTCAAATGGTGGACCTTGGCAGGGTTCGTAAAAAAATAAACCAGTATCGTTTGGGTGATTTTGGAATTGAAATTTATCATTGTTGTAAGACATTACAACATATGTTGTATGGTTTCACAACAAAATTATGTCACTCACACCTCTTTCCACCACTTGCGGTGCCCCTTGCGTATGCCCTCCTCCGTCTTCTCGGCCCTCTCATCGTTTAAATTGGCCTCGGAATTAATCTTGGCCACCTCGGCTTGCTCTTTTTGGTGTTTGACACTCTTTTCACCAATGGTCTGCCCGCCCATGGCCTCTATGCGCCCCTTGCGATCCTTTTTTGCCCTCTCGGCCAAGGCGGAGGCCTGCGCGGTGGCATCTTTTTTTGTCTTGGTGTCAAAGATGTCCCCGCGTTTGACCTTGTTGTCTTTAAGCCTCGTTCTCATTTTTTCCAATGCTGCCGAGGCCTCCTGGCTCCTGTCTTTAAACTGATGTTTTTCGGCCTTGTCTTTAAACCCCTCGACAAACCCCTTGACTTTATCAACCGCGCCTATCACGTCGCTGCCTACACCTGCCCATTTTTGTACCTTTTGGTAGTCCTCCCATGCCTCTTCCTCGCTGGTCTTTGGTGTTGTGGTCTTTGCGAGCTCGTCTTTTCTTTTTGTGCCCTCTGGGGTCAGCTCAAACTTGCGCAGGGACTCGGGAACCTTGATGGGTGTGGTCTTTGTCTTGGGATCAAATACAGCCGCATTCTTTTCCATCCCCGCGGTGTCCCCCTTGAGGGCCGCAGCGGTAAAATCTTCCCTGCGTTTATCAATCAAAGCACGCCGTCTTGTGGTCTCTGTGAGCGCATCGGTGACACCTCCCTCTTTGGCATGTTTTGCACGCTGTTCCTGCGTTTTTTTGAGTTGCTGCTCTAATGCTGCTTTCTTTGTTGGATCAGTATCTCCAAGCTTGGCAAGATCTGCCGCGATTTGTTTTTCCTCTTGGGCCAGGCTGAATTCTTCTGCAACATGCTCCTCGGGGGTTGATGCCTCTGCCTTTTTTGGCGCTATTAACTCGGCCCTTGCTTTTATGATGCCAACCTGTGCCTGGTTTTTTTTGTTGGTTGCCAGATCTGCGGGGATTGCTGCTGCTTGTTGGTTGTATTTACCTTTAACTGACTGTATAGAAGCGGTTGTAGGGATACCTGTTGCTGGATCAAACCGCACGCCGGCTTTTGTCATGGCGGTCATGAGATCATTTACCGCCGATGTTGATGCAGGTGTGGGGGGCCTTACAGCATTTTGCTTACTAAATTCTGCTACCATTTCATCCAATTTATTCGGACCTTCTGTTGCCTCGTTAAGACTCGCTTGTAATTGCGTTTCTTGCTCTTTAAGAGCTGCTTGTGTCTTGGTAAGTTTTTCTACGTCTGTTTCGGAATCTGCATGAACACTGGTCATCTCGGCGGTCTCAAATGTGCCTGTGGGTAATGCAGTAAGAGTGCGTTGTGCGTCTACAAGAGCCGCGGGGTGGTCTTTAGTATATTCAGCTTTCTTTGCCAGATAGGCATCGTGCTGTTGTTGTGCAACGGCAAGGGCCTCTGTTTGTGGTTTGACAGCTTGGTTGCGCGCTTCATTTCGTAACCCATCCTGTGTAGCCCTTCGCAACGCTGCATCGTATGCTTCCTTCTTTTCCTGCAAGTCCTTATCTGTCGGCACCCCGCGGTTTTTTACCAGGAAATCAAATATTTCTTTTCTGGCTGGGTTTTCTTGGTTGCTGGCCTCTGCCGCTGCCCGTTTTTTATCCATGCTTGGGAGACCTGCCGCCCTTCTCTGCTCCAAGGCACGCAACTCCGCATCACCCCATTGGTCCTCCGCAGACCTTATGAGGGCCTGTCCTGCAACAACCTTTTTTTCTCCAGCAACATACATCGTGGCAACATCCGACAACTCGTCCTGCCTTGCCGCTGCCTCCTCTGCCCGTTTTGCCGCCTCCGCCTTGTGATCAACAGATAAGGCCCGCCCCATGGCAATCATTGTGCTGGCTGTCATCTGGCCCTTGGCCATTTTTTCGGCCGCCGCAAATCTTTGTTCCGGCGTCCTCAAGGAGCGTCCAACAACCTCTGAATAATTACCAGCGACATCCTGCTGGGTACCATATGCAAGTTCTTCTGCTGTCAATGTGACTGGCTTGCCTAACTGCATCTCTGATGCCTTTTTTTGATACATCTCCGCCCCCGTGCTGTCCTGCAATGTACGAGGAAGTCGGCTTATACCTCTGCTCACATCCAAAAGGTAATTAATCGCACCAATATTGGTATTACCCCCCTGCTTCATCGCGTGTTTGTACAGTTCGCTCCGGCGAAAATCCGGCATGTCGAGTACGCTGTCATCTGTTCCAACTGCCATTTGGGCGAACGTCATCAGGGCCTTTTGTTGGTGCTGTTCTGACGCGCCTTCTTTAAAAACCAATTTACCCTCTTTGTCGACTGTCAGTGCCTTTGCAGCATCGGTGTCACCTTTAATTTCTGCCAGTTTAGTACCATCCTGAGTCTGCATCAATGTCGGAGCGGCCAAATCTGTTTCTTTCATCCATGATATATCAATATTTTTATGGGGATCAGTCCCAAACTGCCCCACCAATGCCCTTGCCTCGCCCTCCCGTTGGAGTGCTCCGGTTGTGGTCTCGGGGAGACCTGTGGCACTCACGCCATTATGATATTGCTCTTCAACGGGTTTGGCCTTTTCCACCATTTGTCTCAGGGCATCATCCTCCCGCTGAGTGGTATCGACTGTATCCATCACAAGAGGGGAAGACGAAGGATCGTCTGTGGTCATTGGTGTTGAAGGGGGTGTCTTTGCCTGAGGTACATCAATTTTTGCACCTGCCGAAGTTGCACCTCCCGAAGCGGGAGCAGTTACAACGTCCACTGACCCGCTCAGCCCCCTATACGGTCCTTTTAAACCCCACATATCAAACCTCGCTTTCTGGCTAAAACCTTTAAATTTACATTATTCTCGCAAACCTTAATTGATACATCACCACCTCT
>JADGCS010000130.1 GCA_015228875.1 Deltaproteobacteria bacterium
GATGGGTCTTTATGAAACCCTTCTTTTCGGGGAGTGGCTTTACGATATCAATGCACAGCCCAACATGTTTCACAGGGATTTTTTTGCAAAATGGCAGGACCCACCGTTGCATTTTGGTCTTGATTTGTACGCCTACGTGATGGCAAAGGTTTTCAAACTCCAGATTATTCGTGTGCCGGTCTTGTTTCCGGAAAGGGTTCATGGCGAGTCGCATTTTCATACCAACATCATGGGTAAGGTGAGACAATCCCGGCGGGTCGTTCTGTATTCCAGGGGACTCAAAAGATCACTCAAAACCTAGGTAGGTTTTTTCTACGCGTTTCGGCAACAATATTTTATGAGGTGCCAGCCCGCGTAGTATTTTCTGCTTTATGCGGGTTAGGGGATAAAATGGAAATTATTTATCACAGAAGAAACACGATTCGTGAACTCATCAATACACCGGTAGAATACGGTGTAGAGATCGACGTCCGATCGCAGGGCAGCAGGCTTGTACTGCACCATGACCCGTTTGTGAGGGGAGAGGGTTTTGACAAATGGCTTGCTCATTACAAACATCAGACACTGATCCTCAATGTTAAGGAAGAAGGGCTCGAAGGTGCTGCGATTGACCTGCTCAAAAAACACAAAGTGTCGCACTATTTTTTTCTGGATATGTCCTTTCCTTATATTATCAAAAAGTCCAACGAGGGGCTAAGGAAAATTGCCGCCAGGCTCTCAGAATTTGAGTCAGTAGAAACGGTGTTGTCGATTAAAGACCGTGTAGAATGGGTCTGGATTGATTGTTTTTCACGATACCCGCTTACAAAAAAAATCTATACGCAACTCAAAAAAACACACCTCAAATTGTGTCTTGTTTCTCCCGAGCTTGTCAGGGGTAATCCGGATGAAATAATACAAACCCTCAGGTATTTAAAAGGGAACTCATTTGTTATGGACGCGGTCTGCACAAAATTGCCCCAATTATGGAAACTGTAAACATGAACATGCGAGATGTTTTGATCAGCCTGCTCCTAGCAGTTATTGTGGGTGTTATTGTCTATTACCCAAACCATCTGGCAGAGACACACGTCAAAAATGACAAAAATCTCAGCAGTCAATATGTTTATTCTGCCCTGTCTGTGATACCGATAGGGATCAGCGGCGATGAAATCCTGTATGGTGCTCCGGTCAAGAAGGTGATGGATGGTACCTGGAAACTCAATGACTCCTATGCCTTTGAGGGGACTTTAAGGCCTAATCCGACACCCAATCTTGCCTTTATTATTTCGGGTTTGATGGCGCGACTCCTGGGGTCGATCAACAGACTCTTTGAGATCAGCGATTTTATATGGCCTTTTGTCTCGGTTTTGGTTGGCTACTTTTTTTTAATGACCTTTGCCGGAAACAGACTGGTTTCTGTCTGGGGGGTCGTTCTGCTCATGTGCTCAAAGGGGATACCGCAGCTGATCAACAATATTTTATTTAAATTTCCGTCTATCACAGCAGCGATGGTGCCTGCAGATCATGCTTTGTCACTCACACTTGAAAAACTGCCTTATAACCAGATGCTGTTTCCGTTTACTTTTGCGGCTTATTTTGTTTTTTTTATTTTTCTTAAAAAAAGTAATTGGGTGAATTGTGTGTTGGCCGGAGTCGTTGTCGGTCTTTCAAGCTATTTTTATTTTTTTTCCTTTATGCTCCTTGGGCTGCAGATTGTTTTTTTTGTTGTGGTGGCGTGGTTGAGGGGAGAAAAAAGAAATGCCACTTATTTTTTTATGTCAGGGTGTCTCGCGCTGATCGTTTCTTTTTATTATCTTGTGGGCGTTGCCCTGCACATGACCAACCCGGATGGTGTTTTGTTTTCGATTACTGCTGGGGTGACCCGGACGTTGACAGATGCGGTGCTCTTAAAAGAAATGATAAAAACCACTGTCTTTTCCGGTGCTATTTTATTTCTGCTCTATAAAAAGTTGATTCAATGGGCGCACGCTGCGTTGATATTGTCGATCTCCGCATCTGCTTATTTTTTGACGCTGCTCTCGGTGCTGATTGCGTTTTTGCCAGAAGTCAGTCACGTGATTCTTGTGGAGGTCCGGTATGCAAATCTGCTGACCCTGATACTCCTCATCGCGGTCATCTTAAGGATCATTCATACCAAAATCTCTCCCTGGGGTTTATTAAATCACATTCTTAATACAAAAAAATACTTACCACCATGTATGGGGTTTGTTTTGGCGGTATTTCTTCTGTGTAATACAATACAGGTCCTGGCCAACACCTCCTATTTCTATAACAGGAGGGCCAACCTTTATTACAACAGGTATGTGGTGCACAAGGATACCTGGGCTGCCTATGAGTGGCTCAATAAAAATGCCCCAAAAGATTCTGTTGTATTGAGTGCCGATATCGAACAGATCACCATGATCCCTCTGCAGACGGGGCTGTACACGTATATTCCCGTGGCTTTTTTAAGCACACTTCATATCGATGAGATTTGGAAACGCATCAGGGAGGGTTTTTCTTTTTTGGGCATTTCGCAGGAAGTGTTAAACACCTTTGTCCTGTATGATGATGAAGGCTATGGTCCAGCGCTTGATCTTCTTGACCGGATCACTGCGGTTGATTCGCTGCAGACCTTTAAAGAGGTGTGCCTCAAGGTGAGAAAGGCCAGGTTTCACAGAACCATTTTTATGGTCCATTATGCGTTCGAGAAAGGCAGTCTTTCTTTTAGATATTACAAGGATAAGATGACCCCTGAAGAGAAAGGGCGTGTGATGAAAGGGGATAACTCGTTTGTTTTTTTTGTTCCAGACCAGCTCTATCAGGGTTATTTTAAGGATTATAAAGTAAGTGCTGGCGATGCAAAAATTTTAACAGACAAGGTTGATTTTGTCTGGTTTGGTGAGATGGAAAGGGCGTTAACGGGACAGGACGCACTGGTATCTCAGGATCTTAAACTAGTTTTTGACAGTGACGTCGTCAAACTTTATAAAATAGACAGGTAACTTGTCTGGGCCCTGTGTGGGGGTTAAAGGAGTGACTCAATGATATTAGAAAAAATCAATAACGAAACCGGAGCCATCATTATCACGGGGCTATCTGCTGCCGGAAAGACAACCCTTGCGACTCATCTCGTTAAAAAGATGAGGACACATCATTATCCCTGTTTCTTGCTGGACGCGTGTGACATGCGTAAAAGAAGGGTGTTGGTATCCCAAGGACATGACATCGCATCAAGAGAAAAAAGGCTCGTGCAGATCACGGACCTTGCGGACTGGATACGGAGTCAGGGCATTATTCCTGTGGTCGCTGTCATAGGGCAGCCCCTGAGTATTCGTGAGATCTGGAAACAACAGTTGACCCCCTATCTTGAGGTTTATCTTAAGTGCAGCCTGGACGTTTGTGTAAAGAGGGACAACAAAAAACTGTATCAAGCGGCGCTTAAGGGTGAGGAACAATCAGTCATCGGGGTTGACATCCCGTTCGAGGAGCCTGCATCGCCTGATTTTGTCCTGGAGAGCGAACGGTATTCATCCGAGGCGCTTTGTGAACAGCTTTGGGACAGCCTTGTTAAAATCAAATGGTTCCAAAACACGCGGGTGCCCGGGTGATCATCCATCTTGAGTGTCATTGGTGATTGCTTGCCACAAAGTCTTCTGCGGCCTTTGGGCTTATTTTGCGGACGTTGATGTCATTTTTGGCGGCTTTAAAGTGCAGGTAAATCGCGCAGAGAGAATCACAGAGGCTCACAACAAAAAAACCAGTAAGTCCGACTGTTATTTCAAAAATTGAGACGGCTAAAAACACCCCGTGTAGTCTGCTTGCCCATCTGGATATGATGGGCAGTGTGGGGCTTTTAATACGGACAACCTCTTCATTGACTTTGTTGAGATCGTTTATCCATCGCCGAAAAGCAGAATAGCGGTCTGGGATGAGGTGTTGGTAGGATGCGAGCAGGGCCGTCAGGGTTCCCGTCCACACAAGCAGGATGGGACCATGGTTTGCGTACAGGTAATAAGCAAGCGCGAGTCTAAAGAGCGAGAGAAGAAAGACATCCATGAAGCCATCAATAAATTTTCCGTAAAAGGAGCTCGTCCCCGTGACGCGGGCAATGTTCCCGTCAATCAAATCCATGATCTGTCTTGTGACAAAATACAGCATGATGCCCAAGACAAGGCCTGCTTGGGTGCCCAGGCAGAGAAGGAGTGATGCTACAAGACCCGAGACCCCTTTGAGATAGCTTGCCGCATTGGCAGAGATGTGACACCTGATAAAAAGCGGTGTCATCAGAAAAGAGATTTGCCTTGTGATCTTGTCCAATGGAGGCAGTGAGGCGTAGACAGATTGTTTAAAACTTTTTTTTACTGTGCGGTATGTTTCAAAATAGCCTTTCAAGTTTTTTCTCCTGTTTGTGTGTTCATTTCTGTTGTTGCCTTTAAGGATGATGGTTTTCCTGGCCCGACTGATCGGTAAAAAAAAACGCGCTTGCCTAACACAACTACTTTGAGCTGTTGATAGGTTTGTCTTCTGGTTTGATAAGTCATTTCCAAGGGCCCCTTTTTTTACTGCTAGCCTGACTTTACCGAGTTATTAAATAAATTGTCGAGCAGAAATTCAACTTTTCCCGCATAGGTCCTTCTTATCAGCATTTGCCGACGATGACTGTCAATAGAATTTTCTTAGGGGTGTATATACGAACTCAGATAAGTGGATGCAGTGTTTGTAGTTCAAGGCATTGATATATTTTTTTTTGCACGTCATTTAGTTCTGTTAAAGTCGTTGTCGACCGCGGCCGTCCCGTCTTGTCGGTGAGATAAAAATTTTGAACCTCTGAAATATTGTTAAGTTCTCGAAGCATCGAGTCGATGGATATTTTAATTTGCCCTTGGTGGAGTTTGCGCTGCAACAAACTGCAAAGCGTCAGGGCCAAAAGACAATAAAGGGCATGGACCCTTATCTTCGAATCGGTCCAATGCCATTGAGGAGACCAACCGACAAAAAAAGGATTTTTCATGCGCCGAAAGGCATTTTCCACATGCGACTGACCGCGATATGCGTCCACAATAGCCTCTGCTGACCAAGTCTCCTGATCTGTAAAAAGAATGCGCTTGCCTAACACGACTTTTTTGAGCTGTTGATAAATCTGTCTTCTGGTTTGATAAGTCATTTCCAAGCGGCCCTTTTTTTTAGTGATGGTGACCTCAAGGAGCTGTTTCATGTGTTGTCCATTTAGGATAGCACTAACCTGTTTATGAAGTGAGGCCTCAGTATAACCCTTGCCCCGAGCACCCGGTTGCTGGCTACGGCGGAGTTTGACTGTCAGGTCACAAAGCTTGCGACGCCGTTTTGTGAGTTCCTGCTCAATTCCACGGACTTGTTTTGTAAATAATGTTGGTGACCATGTGATCAGAATCGTGCGGAGGGCACCAAAGACCTCACATCGAGTTCTAAAAACTTTTGTCCCCTCAAAACGCGGTTCCAAATCCGAAAATTGTTTTAAGGAAACTTTTAAAAGTTCAGGATATTGTGTTGGGGTCAGGGATCCCACAAAATGGTATGAGGTTTGATCTAAAATTTCCTGATTGGTTGCTGAGTTGTTTCCTTTATCAAAGACCAGCGTAATTGAATGACAGTGTCGTTCAAAGAGTGCCATGCGTTTTGCCAAAACCCCCAGTGCCGAAGCAAAGCTTTTGGCATCATGCCTGTTGCCCGGATAGACCTCTGAAAATAACGGAATATGAAATTCTTGCGTGACCAACAGTGCCAAACCCACTACGCGAAGATCTGTTCGTTTGGATTTGGCGTGGCCCCGTTGTGCCAACTCCGACGGAGTAGCAGTATCGATAAAGGTATCAAAGTTTGTGCAATCAAAAGCGAGCGTCGAGAGATCCATTTGAAAGTGTTCTACCAGACGACGAACCAAATCTTCTTCAATGCGCAAAATTGCATCATGATCGACATACTCCATGTGATCCCAGAAACGTTGCGAACTCAAAGCACCAGGGGGAATTTTTAGCAGGCGTGGCAAAGAAGTCTTTTGATACCAGGAGGTGATTTGATTTTTACTGCAGGGCGCAAGACAGCGATTGATCGCGGCCAGCAACAGATAGGTTCCCACAGAAAATCCCTGAACCCTTTTTGAGGCATGCCTGTCAATGATCTCGACCAGATTTAATTCTTGAGCCATCTGGAGAAGAGCTGCAACCCCACCAAAAGAAAACACTCTGGATTTAAGGGGTTTGTCGTGAGCCTGTGTCAATCGTTGATAGAGTTTGTCAGCCGTGCCCAAATGCGCAATGACGAAGAGCTTGGGTTTGCCGTTGATTCTTTTTGATTCCACCAAGCGCCAGTAGGTTTTATTTTTGGAGGTATACTTCTGGAGGCTGGCCATATTCCGTATATACCATAACCAATTCATATCAACAAGTAAAATTATTACTCCATTACAGCTATTGTTTTAAGGTAACCGCTCCACAATCCCATCTTACAACACGGGTCAATTCAAGATATAAAGTCTCCCAGAAGGAGGGATATTTTATGTCTCAGATGATCAAATTCAGAGAGAGTAAAGCAGGACGCTGGCAACGTATTATTGCGGAACAGATTCAAAGCGGGCAATCAGCAAGTTCCTATTGCAGGGATCGTGGTATTCCCGACAGTAGCCTTGGTTACTGGAAGAGAAAACTGAGACGCCCTGTGTCTCAAAAAGAAATTTTTTCACAATCCAAAAAAAAGTTTATGGCCCTTTCTGTATCGGCGGACAGATTTGCGGAGAGACCGCGTATTGTTTTACCCAACGGGGTGGTCATTGAGATTGGTTCTTCGCTCAAGTCGGAAGCGGTGATGGCGTTCATACAAAGACTTTGCGGTGTTCATGGTTTGTTGAAGGATGGTGTTTATGAAGGGGCTTGATTCATTTGGCAGGATATACCTGCATCGTGATCCCGTGGACATGCGCAAATCAATCAACGGGCTTGCCATGATTGTGCTGGATGAGATGGAGATGTCATTTGAGAAGGAATCCCTTTTTGTTTTTCTCAGTCGTTGCGGCCGAAAACTCAAGTTACTGTACTGGGACCGGACAGGGTTTGCCCTGTGGTACAAACGGCTTGAGAAGGAGAGATTCCAGTGGCCTCGCGATCATGATCAATCTGTTTTGTTGAGCACATCAGGTGATCTTATTCAGTTGTTGCAGGGCTTTGATGTGTTTCAGAGACCACACGCACACCTGACCTACGCAGGCATTGGTTAAAAAACTTTTATTTTTTTTAAAAAAAGCTTGACACGTTTTTCTGTTAAAAACGGCTGGAGCAGAGCCTATGTGTGTTTCATGTCGAGGCATGTGTTTAAAGCGACGAGGTTGTCGTTGGGGGCTGTTTTTTTGCAAGGGTGATGCAGTTTCCGCAGTGCATTTTTTTTGGTGTTTAAAACACAACAACGGGGCAAGAAATGCGTTTTAAAAACTTGTGGTATAAGGGGGCATGGTTAAAGAGAAACACACAGCAAAGGATGAAAGTCCCGAAGAACTCAAAGCGATCATAGCGCAACAGAGATTGCAGATACAGGAATACAAGTCACAAATAAAAAATCCAAACAAACCACTCTTAAAAAAAATAGATCAGCAGGCAAAGCAGATCAAGGCGCTGGATACCGAGAACGAGATATTGCGAGAGGCCTTAAGACTGGCGCGGATGAAACGGTTTGCCTCAAGCAGTGAGGAACTCCCGTCTGATCAGGCGGAGCTTTTTAACGAGGCTGAGGTTTTAAGCAGTTCTGAAAAATTTGAGTTGGAGGAATCTGAGGACTTCAAGATCGAAGTTCCTGCACACACGCGCAATCGCGGCAAACGCAAACCACTGCCTGACAATCTGCCCCGTGAAGAGGTTATTATTGATTTGCCCGATGAGCAGAAGTTTTGTTTAAAAGACGGGACAGCTCTCGTCGAGATAGGCAGTGATATTTCAGAAAAACTGGATATCATTCCTGCACAGTTCAAGGTCATCCGCACCATCCACAAAAAATACATTTGCCCCTGCTGTCAAAAGAACAATGAGAGTCACATAGTGGCGGCACCACTTCCCGAGACCATCCTTCCAAAGAGCTACGCCACACCGAGCTTGCTCGCTTATATCACAACGAGCAAATACGTCGATGCATTGCCATTTTACAGGGTTGAGCATCAGTTTAAACGCTACGCAATCGAGATTCCACGCAACACGATGGCTCGGTGGATGATCGAACTCACAGAACCCCTGCTCCCCTTGTATCATCTGATGGAAGAAGACCTGCTTGCATCAGATTATGTGTGTTGCGACGAGACTCACACACAGGTGCTCAAAGAAAAAGACAAAACACCGCAGAGCAAAAGTTACATGTGGGTTAGGACCCGACATGGCCCAGGGATAGGGCCGATTATTTTGTTTGATTATGATCCGACACGATCTGGCGATGTCCCTAAGATGCTGCTTAAAGGTCTTAAGGGTTATCTCCAGGTTGATGGTTATGCGGCGTATGACGCCATCTGTGACGGCCAAAATGTGATTCGCGTGGGTTGCATGGCGCATGTGCGCAGAAAATTTATGGACGTGTACAAGTCGAGCCAAAAAAAGAGTGCTGGCGCGCAGTATGTGCTTAAAAAAATCATGGGTCTTTACAAGATTGAAACAGAAATCAAAGACAAGGGCATTGAGGAGCGCAAACAAACAAGGATCGAACAATCAAAGCCCATTCTGGACAAGATCAAAACGTGGCTCGATAACAATCAAAACAAATACCCACCATCGGGTCTGATGGGCAAGGCCATCACCTATGCCACAAACCAGTGGGCCTATGTGCTGAACTATCTTCTTGATGGCCGACTTGATATTGACAATAATTTTACCGAGAACCGCATTCGTCCGTTTGCGATAGGCCGCAAGAACTGGCTGTTTAGCGACACTGTAGAGGGCGCAAAGGCGAGTGCCATGATCTACAGCATTTTACAGAGCGCCCGTGGCAACGGTCACGAACCTTTTGCCTACATGAAATATCTGCTAACACACCTGCCGACATGCAAAACAGCAGAGCAACTCGAAGCGCTGCTTCCTCACAAAATCGATCCCAAAGTTTTGTATTGAGATTAGCGCACAGCCCCCCCCCCCCCTCAAAAAATTCTATGCGGTCGAGGGTGGTTTTATGGAGCGCTTAGTGCGCCAAGAAGCACGAAAGGAGCAAGTGAGATGCAAAGAGCACCGCCTCAAAGCTACAGCAAGCAGAGGTGAAGTCACCCCCATGACGGGATGGGCAACCTACCGGCAGAGCTGGGGGACGACGGGCAGACAGGCCGAAATCCGATGAAGGATGAACAGGGCGAACCCCGAAAGTCCATGAATTGCGGAGGCTGACTGGATTTAAGCGTTCAGGAAGGCAGCAAGAGAGGATCGCTAAGCGAGATCTCACTCATCCGCCGGGGACGACGACCTACGGCATGTTTGCAAGGGCACTTTCGTGAACTTGGGAGGTCCTCCGTTCTGCCGGAAAGGAATCCGGAAGTTTGCACTGCAAGGTGCAGACGGATGAAGGACGGAGGAATTCAGACTACGCCATAGTACCAATGAAGCGGGTAATGACCGTGGAGGGAAGGGTGTAGCGGAAAGGAGATGTGCAAATGGAAAAGACGGAACCACACACGGTGGTGGGCAGCTCGACCGCACACAGTAACGGCACGAGCGTTGATCCGGCAATTCGACGAGCACAAATAGCAGTCAAGGCCCGGAGCAACCCCAAAGAGCGGTTTAATAATCTGATGCATCATCTGACCCCGAAACTTGTGGAGGAGTGTCTACTCAAGATACCCCGCAATAGTTCGTCGGGGACAGATAAAATGACACGGGAGCAAGCCCAGAAGCACCTCTCTTGGCTATTACCGCCAATCATGCAACAGATCCATCAAGGCAACTATGAGGCGCCTCCTGTCAGGCGAGTTTACATCCCCAAAGCGGATGGGAAACAAAGACCAATCGGTGTGCCACAGGTTGTCGATCGAGCAATACAGGGATCGATGTCGCGAATTTTGAACGAGATCTATGAGCAGGATTTTCTGCCATCATCGTTCGGATTCCGACCGGGTTTGGGATGTCATCACGCCCTGGCCACGATTCAGGCATCGCTCAGTAGATGGAATATGAACCACGTCCTTGAGGTCGACATTCGGGACTTTTTCGGAAGCCTGAGCCACGGCTGGCTCATGGAATTCCTCGAGCTTCGAATCGGTGACAAGCGAGTACTCAAGCTGATCAAGGCTTGGCTAAAGGCAGGTGTCATGGAGAAGGGACAATGGCAACCAGCGACGGGAACAGGAACGCCACAAGGCGGATCGATTTCGCCACTACTGGCCAACATCTATCTTCACTATGTGCTGGACCTTTGGTTTGAGAAGAAAATCCGCAAGCAACTTCGGCGTAAAGCCCAACTGGTGCGATATGCGGATGATCGTGCGCCACGAGCACAAAGGAGGATTGCATGAAACCATAATAATGTAATTCAAATTTGTGTGTAACTACACAAGAGATGAGGGTTTGGCCCCTCGAAGCCGTCTTGCAGGAGGAGGCTTCAAACCAC
>JADGCS010000131.1 GCA_015228875.1 Deltaproteobacteria bacterium
ATGCTCTTCGATCTGGTCGATTGAAACAGGCCTTTTTGCTGTATTCATAAATACCTCCGGTTAATGGTTTAACTGGAGATATAGCAGACTGGGGTTGGGGATTCACGCAGGGTCACCGGAAGGACACCATATAAAAGATCTCATAGCAGTTGCAGAATGAGTGGCAGACATCCATTGTTTGCCGTAGGTGACGGCAGTCAAGGGCCAAGTTCAATTAATAACGGTTCAATACCGGCACATCCCACAGGTGGTAACGCAGGCAATGGTTCAGGTAATGGAAACTCAAGGACTGCAATTACCATGAATACGCGTTATCATGACGGTTTGGTTGAATTTAAAAGACGATGCACCGACTATCTTGTCATTGAAACTTTAATTGACCACTTATTTGAAACAGATGCTTATGGCATCAACGCACATTTAAATGGTATTGAAAATCCCAAGGTTGCTGATTTGGGCTGTGGAGATGGCACCATCACATCAAAAATGATAAGAACAATTGCCGCCAAAATCAGATCTAGAGTGACTTATGACGTTGTTGAACCGTTAAAACAATATATTGAATCTGCCTCAAATAGAATACGCTCAGAAAATGCCGAAAGCCAGTCAGTTGATGTTTGCTATTATAATCAGAAGGCAGAAGATCACTTTGCATTACCAAACAAATCCAGATACGACATGGTTTTTGCTTCTCACAGCCTCCACTTGGTCCCGCTGACAGCACTCAGAGATCTTGTAGGCTCTATGAAACCGGGAGGATATCTGGTTGTTGTTATTGGTGCTCGACATTCAGTGATGTCAGTTCTCAAGGATCTTTTTGTTGAGCAACCGGCAATAACGGGAGCCGACATTATAAGCACTTTGGCTGGTTTAAATAAGCGAAGTCAATTTGAAATGAATGTGGAGTCTTGGCCAAGCACCTTAAGTCTTGATGATATAGAACTGCCAGACAGATTTGATGAACTTGATGAAAAAACAAAAAACATTCTATCTCTCATGGTGCAGAAAAATATCGATGAAGTTGGTCAAGAAGGATACACCCTCACGAGAAACCACATACTGCCGAGACTGGTTAACGGGAGACTGCGGTTAGACAATGATTGCATTGTGCTGAGGAGAAAATAGGATGGTAGGCATTAAGCGAAACCTGTTTGTTTTTTTCGTTGTTCTTGTTCTTGGAATAATTCTTGGAACGCTGGGGACATTGTCATTTCCCATTAACAATAACATTACAAACTTTTGGCCTGCGGCAGCCCTCCAGACAGTCTCTGGAATTTTTTTTGGTTGGTGGGGTATTGCGGCAGGAACATTATTTCCAACCATATCCAACGCGCTCACTGATGGGACGTTGCAGCATGTTTTTGGTTTGTTGCCGTCTAATCTTGTGCAAAGTGCGCTGCCTTATTTAATCTTCAGGAAGTTCAATCTCTCAATGGATCTAAAGAAAAGAAGAGATATTGTAATTTTCTGTTTCCTTTGCGCCACATTGCCACATGTTCTTGGCGGTGTTCTTGGTTGCGTCTTGCTCTATATTTTTCATGCAATATCATCTTTGACAATCTGCATAGATACAATGCAGACGTGGTGGATTGGTAATATCCCATGCTCAATCATTTTCAGTTTTCTGTTGTTGAAATTTGCAGCTCCCGCGTTGCATTTTAGCGGATTATTAGATGTGTGCGAAGATAAATAATGCATATGAGACAAGGCAATAAAAGAATATCTATATTTCTTAAATTCTTTCTCTTCATTGTGGCAAGCACCGTCATCCCTTGCGTATTACTTGGGGTATATGAGTTCTTTCGTTACAACAAAGTTGTTTATGGTGAGTACAACCCTTTGATGATGCTAATATGCATTAATATTATGATGTCCTTTGTTGTTTCCGGCATAATTGTCCAAGAAATAACAAACCCAATTAAAATATTAATTGATAATATTAAAAAACACAAAAAGTCGCTTGCTAGCACCGTGGCCGTGGCTCGTGAATTGAACAGAAGCGACGAATTTGGCTATCTCTTTAGTGAGTACGGTAATCTCATTGATGAGATTGAGGCATATCGGATTAAAATGGAAAGTGAGGCATCAATTGTTGCCATTGGCAAGATCGCCACCCAAGTCGCCCACGATGTGCGGTCTCCCTTGGCGGCTCTGGAGATGATTGGCAATACTGCGCAGCAGCTTCCCGAGGGGCAGCGGATTCTGTTGCGAAGCTCTGTTCAAAGAATCAACGACATCGTCTACGACCTTTCAAGCAAAAAGAAGAGTGAAGAAAAAAATAAAAATCCCGAGGACGAAAATTATAAGGTTTATTTGCTCAGTGCGCTTATCGAGTCTTTGGTGTCCGAAAAAAGATTGCAGTACCGCAATACAGATCAACTGAATATCGAGGCCCTGCTCGATCACACCTCTTACGGGTTGTTTTGTAAACTTAAAGCACACGCGTTTAAACGGGTGCTGTCTAATATTATCAACAACTCCGTCGAGGCCATGGATGGGGCGGGGCATGTGTGTGTGACCATGACCAAACTCCCTCACGAGATGATCGAGATAAAAATCTCCGACAATGGCAGAGGGATCCCCGCAGATGTTCTGCCAAGGTTGATGCAAAAGGGGGTGAGTGTTGGCAAAGAAGATCACGCCACCAGCGGATCGGGGCTTGGCCTGTATCACGCCCGCGAGACGATTAAAACATTTTATGGCGATTTGCGCCTTGAGTCCGAGGTTGGTCAAGGGACCACCGTGACCATTACCTTACCCACACACCCGGCACCCAACTGGTTTTTGCCGGGGCTTATGGTGAGTAATGAGACACTGATTGTTATTTTGGATGACGATGACTCAATCCATCAGGTGTGGAACACGCGGTTTGCAGAAAATAATATCGCTGCAGAAAGACTGATGCATTTTAGAACCACGCAGGATATTTTTGCGTGGCATAAGGCAAATAAAGATATTCTTAAAGACAGGCACGTGCTGTATCTTTGCGACTACGAACTTTTGGATGACAAAAAGAACGGTCTTTACGTGATAGAAAAACTCGGTGTTGCCGCGCACGCGGTATTGATTACCAGTCACTACGAAGAAAAAGAGGTTCGCAGGGAGTGTGAGAGGATCGGTGTAAAACTCATCCCCAAAAATCTGGCGAGGCTGGTGCCTATAACAGCCCTTAGGGGGGGTAGCGAACAACCCGCCCAAACAAGCAAGCACCCAACCAAGGAACAAGACGCCTCTGCTCTGCAGCACCCAAACACGAACAGCGGGGTTGTTGATGGGGTTGTTAATGCGTTTGTTATTTTGATTGACGACGAAGAATTAAACATCAGGATGTGGACCCTGATGGCGGAGATGACAGGCACGAGCCTGCGCACGTTTCAGCACCCTGATTTGTTTTTTAAGGAGATCGATAGTTTTAACAGGGAGTCGGTTATCTACATCGATTCGGATCTGGGCAATGGTTTAAGGGGCGAGGTGATCGCGAAGACCATTTACGAAAAAGGGTTTAAGACAATCTATCTTGCCACAGGCGCAAACAAAGACTCCTTTGGCCCCATGCCGTGGATCAAGGGCATCGTAGGCAAAGGCCCCCCGTTTATAAACGCGGGAAAAAGGGCATCGTGAGATATTTGACACGAAAAGGGTACCACGTACCTTGCAAAAGGGTACCACGTACCTTGCCCCAAAAGGTGTCACGTACCTTGCCTCAAAAGGTGTCACGTACCTTGCCCCAAAAGGGTGTCACGTACCTTGCCAGCATGGTCAATTTTCTTAGCAACCCCAAACACGGTTTATACGACAAAATAAACGCAGGGCACTAAAGCGGTACACAAAAGAGCCGCTGGCCGCACTGTCTAATGAGTCTCATTTTTAGGACAGTTGTCAGCCAATATTATAGAATCTTGGACAGTTGTTTGGGGTGGATTTTTTTAGGGGGCTGTGATTGTTGTGAAAATATTTATGGGGATTGTGGCATGGGGATTGCGAGTGTAACTCATGTTGCAAATGATACTGATGATGAGAGTGATATGGATGATATGGAACTGAAAACTGGGATGATTGTTTTATAAGTTATTGGGAGTGTTAATGACCAAAGAGAGTGCAAAACAAGCTCTGTACGATTTTTTTAAGGCAAACCATTGTCAGCCGGTTGTTTTTAAAAATGATCGGGTAACCATAAGAGATATTATTCCTGCACACGCAAACAAACTTCAAAGTTCAAGATTTATCGCTTTGGATGATACTTTATTGTATGCAAATCTTTTGGCAAATTTTGTAAAACAGGATACCGACAACAGGATTAGAAAATTAATAGATTTAGGCGCAGGCAGTAGTTTACCAACTATCAAGATCAATTTGGAGTTGGATAAACCAAGAAAACTAAGGGTTGTCTGCGTGGATTCTGACAAAGACGCTATCGAGACAAGTTACAAAAATACAAAAGCGTGTGATTTAAGCAGTCATTGCGAATTTGTGCACAACGATATGTTGTTATACCTCAAGGGATTAACCATAAGAGAAGGTGATGTTGTTGTTTCTAACCCCCCGTATCTACCGGTGCATGATAATGTAGACAAAAATTTATTTGCACCAGTCAACGGTGGTAAAAATGGTACGGCATGCATAGTACCAGTACTCACTCAATCATTTCCAAAGGGCACAAGATTGGTATTACGTTGGTGCTCACTCAGTAACCCAAAAAAAATAATAAAACTCATCAATGAAAATTATAAGGTACTTCACCTCGAAGCTTTCATAGAAGGTTTTGGTTTTTACACAAGCCAGGGCTGCATGAAGGATTATTTAAAGGGGTTGTTGGACGATGCCATGGTTTATTACAGCGTTGAAGGTAATAATCAGCGTAAATTGATATCCATTGGGTGTGTTTTGGAGAAGAGCTAGTGAACAGGTCGCGCCAGATTTTACAGATGGTGTCTTAATGAATATAACAACAAGAATTTATACACACGTAGAGGACATATCTTCTTCTTTGTGGGATAGCTTGGCAGAACATGCCCCTGTTTTTTATAATCACGCGTGGTTTAAGACGTTTGAAGATCAAACATCTAATGAACCTGTATATATAACTGCATATCATAACAACAAATTAGTAGGGATATTACCTGGCTTTGTTGTGAAAGATCCGTGTGCATATATTTTTCACAATCCGAGAGATGTAATATTTAGTAGTCGTTTTCTATCGCAAGCTGCGGAAGTGAAAGACTGCCATCACGTTGTTAAATTAATAAAAAAATATCACGGATGGATTGTGCCGTTGCTTAATAAATTTTTTTTTCCAAGTTTAGTATTCGTATCACCCTATGCATATATAAATGATATCTTGGTTGCCGCCTCTGTAGAATCGAAGAACGAGGTGGTAGATAAGTTGTTTGAAGAAGCCTATAGATTTGTGTCAAATAACAATATTAAAACCATGTTATTTGCATGGGTGTCTCATACAAATAAATACTTGGTTGAAAAGTTAATGAGTGAGAAATTTGTTACGGCATATGGGCAGCCATTTTTTATACTCAAGACAAATTTTAATTCATTTGATGAATATCTATCAAGCATTGGACACAAACGTTGTAACATGGTTAGGGGAGAGATAAGAAAGTTTCTACGGAATGATATTGTGATAAAAAAATGTAAGGATGTTTTTGAATTTTCTGAGTATAAGTATAGATTTGCTGAGTTGTTAACGCAGCACATGCAAAGACACGGGAATAATGCGGAGTGTAATAAACAGCTGAAAATTTTGGAGCAACTTTTTCTGGGTTTCAACGGCGGTGCGGATGTGTATTACGCAAAAAAGGGTGATGAAATTGTCAGTTTCTTAATGAGTTTTAATAAAGGTGGGATTGCTTACCCTAAATATTATGCAAATGAATACACAATGAAAGGAATAAACCAAAACTATTTTCAGATGATCTTTTACAACCTGATTGGTGAAAAGATTAAAGAGAAGCATAAGGCAATATACTACGGTTTTTCATCCGAAGAACCAAAACTCATAAGAGGTTGTCAATCGTATAACGCATGCAACTATTTCAACCTTATGAAACCTCGGCTTAACAAACTACTTGGCAAATTTTTAGTTCAATACAATTGGGCAAGGAAAAAATATTATGAACTGAAATATGGGCAACTTGTTCTGGAAGAGAAAGACAGTTTCTTGCTAGATGATTAGAGACAAAATTATATTGGTTATTTCAACTGTTATTTGGGTGTAAAATATGAGCAAGAGATCAGTACTTGTGTTTTTAATTTTGGTTGTCATGGGTATGGGCATGGTGGTCTATGCAGTTTTGCCGGTTCAAACGACCACTGAAAACACAAAGGACATCAAATTTGGCGGTATTTATAAGGTTCCAGTCGAAACCATAAGCAAGGATTATAATCCTAGAAATGTCGTCTGGATGCATGACAAGATGGTTTTGTATTTATTGTACGAACCTCTGATCAGAGGTGCCTCCAATTTAAGTCCTAGACCAGCGGTGTGTGAAAACTGGTCATATGGCAAGGACGCAAAATACTTTGACTGTAAAATAAGAAAGGGTATTTTTTTTCATGATGGGAAAGAGTTGGGGATAAAAGATGTTATTTTTTCCTTAAACTATATTTTGTCCAAGGGCGGTCTGGATATTGAAGATTACAGTTTTATTGAAGGAATACAGGATTATTGGGACGGCAAGAGCGATAAGATCAAGGGTATCTATGCTATGCCAGAAAACAAAATTCGTTTTGAATTCACACGAAGTGTGCCCTCTTTCGTGCCATTATTGGCTAATCAAAGAATAGTGGTGTTGCCAGAAAACCTCAATCATCAGACAGAAGCAGATTTTTTTAGTAAACCTATCGGCTCTGGGCCATTTGAGTTTAGCTATCGAACGGAAAAGGTGAGATTCGTTGCCAATAGAGATTATTACCTAGGACGGCCATATCTCGACGGTGTTGATATTATACCAATGACAAGCCAGGAAGCCATTGAGTCTTTTAACTTGGGTATCGTCAATACGCTAATCAATTATGATAATATAGAACATCTTATTAATAATGAAGATGCTTTGTTTGTACCGACTAAGACGAAGACAACTCTGTACATTTATCCGAACAATAGTCTTAAGCCATTTAAGAATAAAAGATATCGTGAGCTGCTTTATTCACTGGTTGATAAGGGTTCAACAATACAAGCATGTCATTCAGGTAATATTAACACAGATTCCGTCATTCCGAGCGATGTTGCTGGTCATATAAAGAAAGATTTAAGCAGAATATACAGCATTGAAAACGCAAGGAAAATAGTAAGGGAATTGAAAGAAAAGAACGAAACAATTGAGCCCGTTGAGATTTTATATGTGGGCAATAACATTCAATCGTGTATTGCAAAGGTGGTGAATAATATTTTTAAGAATGAAGGGGTGCCATGGAGTATGGTTGAAATCGACTCTCACGACCTGATCGAATTATTTTACGATGGTAAGATTACGGCATACATGGATGGCATAGCTTTGAAGAACGCTGATGCCTATAGCATTCTCAGATATTTTCTTAGCAACAACAAGGAAAATTTGACCAGGATAAAGGACGAAAGGCTAGACCAAATGATTATGACTTCTAGGACGATTGAAGATTTATACAGTAAATCAAAAATCTATGAAAGAATAAATGAAAGAATAATTGATAACGCGTATGTCATACCTCTTTGTGAAGTCAATAACGTTTTGGTTTATGATAAGAGAGTGAATATTTATGAAGGTAGTCTGGAAGATGGCTATTACTTGAATTTAGCAAAAGTCTGGCTGGAGTGATTAAACGGAGCGCTCATGAATAAGAGAACAATAACAATAACTGCCATGCTCCTCATCGTCGGAGTTGGTTTGGTGTTTTATTCTTTATTCTTACCCACAAACCAGGTTACTGAAACACCCACACCAAAGTACGGTGGTGTTTACAAAATTCCTGTCAGGCAAGAAAACTCAACTCTTAATCCTCGTGAAATGGTATGGGATCAGGACAAACTGGTCATGTTTTCGATTTTTGATCCATTGGTTCGGGTTGCACGCTCAGCAGAACCCATACCAGCCCTTTGCCACAATTGGACCCTTGAAAAAGATTCCACGGTCTTCAATTGCACATTGAGAAAAAATGTTAGTTTTCACGATGGCAAGAAAATGACTGTCAAAGATGTTCTCTTTTCTATAAATTATATTTTGGGCAATGGAGGACTGGATATCGAGGATTTTGATTTCATTAGAGGTGTCAAGGAATTCTGGGAAGGAAAAAAAAATCAGATCAGTGGTGTATATGCGGTTAATAATGATGTTGTGCGATTTGAATTTACAAAGAGTGTTCCTTCATTTGCGCTTTTACTGGCTTCTTCAAGAATCGTGATCCTGCCCGAAAAATTAAATGGTTTAAGTGAAAAAGATTTTTTTAATCAGCCCATTGGTACAGGTCCGTTTAAGTTCCGCAAAACAGATCAAAAATTAGAGCTGCCGGCCAACTGGGATTATTACAATGGACGGCCCTATCTAGACATGGTCGAGTTTTTACCCATGTCAGATGATGTAGCTATTGCGTCTTTTGAGAAAGGTGATGTTCATAATCTTGTTTTTTATGATACTGAGCAGTACCTGGAACAACAGGAACGAGATTCACAACAGGTTATTTCAAAGAGAGCATCGATGCTTTTTTTGTACCCAAACAACAGTGAGACACCTTTTAATAACAAAACAAATCGCGAGTTGTTGTTTTCGTTAATCGACAAGAAACAGACCATTAAAGACTGTGGTTTTGAGAGCAGCTATTCGGATTCTGTTATCCCTAGTGTTGCGGATGGTTTTATTAAGAAAGATCTAAGTGGATTTTACAACTTAAACAGAGCCAGAAAAATTTTGGACGATAAGAAACAAAAAAATGAGACACTGACTCCCATAGACATTTATTATGTTGGTTACACATTGCGCAAATGTATTGCAGAAAAAGCCAACAATAATTTTAAGAGATTGGGCGTACCTTGGCGAATGGTGGAGACGACATACAAAGATCTAGGCGACTTGTTTTTTAAAGGCCAGATTAAGGTTTATATGGGGTCTATACCCCTTGATTATGCCGATGCGTATTCTATTTTCAGGTACTTCGTAAGCACAAACAAGGAGAACCTGACCCACATTAATGACAAAGCGCTCGATCTGATGATAGGAGAATCGCGATTAATCGCCAGACCATCCGATAGGGCTGCTCTGTATGTCACAATAAACGAAAGAATTATTGATCATGCCTACGTGTATCCGCTCTGCGAACTTAAAACTGTTTTGGTTTATGATAAAAAAGTAAATATTACGGAGGGCAGTCTAGAAAATGAGTATAATATTGACCTTGCAAAAGTGTGGTTAGACCCATGAAAAAATTTAAATTTAACTTATCAAAAATTAATCTCAAGTCTCGAATCATCATTGCGATTCCCGTGTTGAGTACATTGATTTGGCTGTCGGTTATTTTATTTTATTACAATAGAGTCAATTCGGATGTTGCCAAGATAACGGCCAATAGCACGCGCAATTTAATGCAGCAGTACACACAGCTGATAGTTGATGGGATACGTACGGGCGACATTCTTGGTGTTCGTAATATTACCTATGGGTTAATCAATGACAATATGTTTTCAGGTGTGGTGATACTGGATGACAATCAGAAAGTACTGCTCAGGTATCCCCTGTGGGAAAAAGGAATTGTTCCTAACGAACAAGCCATAGAAAAGCAGGAATGGCCCAAAGGTTATATCTATCATCCAATCTATGACCGCTTTGGCACGCAGTGGGGGCATGCATATATTAAGCCCTCCGTAAATAGTGAAGTGGATGCTGTTTTTAAACGTATTAATCGCATTATTTACTTTGGAATTGGGATGCTGTTTATCGAAATAGCCCTTGTCATTTTGCTCCTCAACATCATGTTCAAGCCACTTGAAGAAATTACTAGTGAGATTGATCATCTGGCAAAGAGTTACAAGAATGACAGTGTTGATCTGGTCAATCTGAGACAAAAAATTCTAAGTATGGACGAGGGGGATGCTCAACGTCTCGGACAGCACGTCCTAGTTTTGGCCGAGGAGATCGAGAAACATTTAATCGAGATCGGCAGCTTGTCTGCAAGTGCTGCCATTGGCAAAATCGCCACCCAAGTTGCCCACGATGTGAGGTCTCCCCTGGCGGCCCTGGAGATGATTGGCAATACTGCGCAGCAGCTTCCCGAGGGGCAGCGGATTCTGCTGCGCGGCTCTGTTCAAAGAATCAACGACATCGTCTACGATCTTTCAAGCAAAAAGAAGAGTGAAAAAAATAAAAATCCAGAGGACGAAAATTACAAGGTTTATTTGCTCAGTGCACTTATCGAATCTCTGGTGTCCGAAAAAAGACTGCAATACCGCAATACAGATCAACTGAATATCGAGGCCCTGCTCGATCACACCTCTTACGGGTTGTTTTGTAAACTTAAAGCACACGCGTTTAAACGGGTGCTGTCTAATATTATCAACAACTCCGTCGAGG
>JADGCS010000132.1 GCA_015228875.1 Deltaproteobacteria bacterium
TTTTTTTGTTGTGAGCCTCGGAGCTGCTCATCTGTCAAAACCAGGAGGTATCGTGAGCAAACTTAAAGATTTTTCAAACAGGGTCAACGAATCCCTTTATTCGGACGATAAAACTTTACACATGATCATGTCCTGTCATGTCACAGGTGACAAGAAAAAACAGATCGAGACAGCACTTTTGGCCATGGAAAAAAACATGCCTTACTGGAACGCGCTCGCCAATGAGGCCGCTCAAAAAAACAACCTGCCACGCCTCGAGAGTTATGACTGCCTCGGAAACAAGCAGGAACGCATCCACATCCCTCTGGAGACAAGGCTTCTGCGTCATCGCGTTGTCGAATCGGGAATTTTTGACAGCAATAGCGAGTTCGAAAAATTTACCAAAGTCTACCTCTTGTCTCAAATCGGTGAATCAAGCGTCTGCTGTCCGCTTGCCTACACAGACAGTGTCCTGTGCCTGCTGAGGGCCAAGGGGTCAGAGTATTTAAAAAATAAATATCTGGATCAGCTTAAATCCTCCGAACTCCCGCTCTCGGCCTCTCATTTTATTATCGAACCGTCGTCAGGTTCTGATTACGGCGCCATTGACGGCGTTGCCAAGACAAAAAACCACGAAGAATACCAGATTTTTGCCGAAAAATGGTTTTGTTCCTCGCCGGAAGAACTTTTTCTTGTGGCAGCCCGCATCGAGGGTGCAGACCCCGGGACAAAAGGGCTCTCCCTTTTTCTTGTTCCACACATGATCCCCAGCGCCACAAAGGGGCAGGATTATGTCACCAACTCTTTTACAATCAAGAGACTAAAAAACAAACTGGGAAACCAGAGTCTCCCCACCGCAGAGATCAACCTCGAGGGTTCAAAGGGATACCTTGTCGGCTACCCCTCCGAGGGTTATGCAAACCTTATTGATTACGTCATCAATTGCACACGCATTCACTGGACGGCCCATGCCATCGGTTTTTACCGACGCGCCTTTATCGAGGCCCGTAACTACGCCCAGCAGAGGATTGTCTTTAAAAAGAACATCATCAAATTCCCCCTGATCGCAGAAAGAATGATCGACATTCTCTCCCAGCTGGCCTCGCAGCAGAACATGTTCTGCTATCTCCTGGACCACATTGACGAGTATGGCTGGATGCCTAGGGACGAAGGGGTATACATGTGGCGGCGTTTTCTGATCAACATCCTCAAGTACAGGTCTACACTTAAACTCACCGACTCGATTAAAACAGCCATGCTTGTGTTTGGTGCCAACAGTATCTGCAAGGACTTCTCAATATTGTCGCGACTGCTTGGCGATTCACTGGCACTCGAAACCATACAGGAGACACACGATGCCCTCTGCATGCAGATCATGAGAGAGATGCACAAGTTTGATCTGATAGGCAGGCTCAATCAGGAAATCGAGGGGCTGATCTCAAGCTGGCCGGATGACATTCTTGTCTCCAGTAAAAAAGTTTTTATCCATAACTTTGATGTCGGCAACAAGGTCTTTACCACAAAAAACCTGTACGACCCGCACTGGGCCCAGACGCACGCGCTCCGTTTTGTCAACCACTTCTCGGTGCTCATGGAGATCGGCCATCTGGTCAAAACAGGTTCAAAATTAAACTGTGCCAATATTCTTATCCTGGCCTCTCATCTCACTCACAAGTACCTCTCTGACAGATTTTCCGGTTTTGTCAGTCCTACTATAGAACACCTCACCGACTTCTGTCAGGACTTGATACGAGAAGAGCCCATTGATATTGACATGAAATAGCGTCAATGACGCGGTTCTAGTTTCATCGTCATGCGAGGTATGCACCCGCGCTCTGTTGACTTTGAAATTCCTGGACATCGAGGTAAAAAAACAGTGGAGATAAAAATATGACGGTCGCAACAAAAATAAAAAAAGGCAACATTATTGTTCTGGACGGCGAACTCTTCAAGGTCCTTAAACTCACCCACATCACACCCGGCAAGGGCAATGCCGTTGTGCAGGCGGACCTGCGCGGTGTAAAGTCCCATGTTAAAACAAACAAACGATTCAGATCATCCGAAGATATCGAGACCGCAGAAATTAAGACCCAGAAAATGCAGTACCTGTACAGCGAAAATGACACCTACTTCTTTATGGATCAGGAAAATTACGAACAGTACGAGCTCGGCCGGGAACTCATCGACGACGCCATCCACTACATCATCCCCGACAATATCTACGATGTCGCCATTTACGATGACGCTCCCATCGGCCTCGAACTGCCACCACGAGTCACGATTAAAGTTGCCGAGACAGACCCCTCTCAAAAAGGGGTTCAGGGTAAGACAAAACCCGCAAAATCAGAATCAGGGCTTGTCGTCAAGGTCCCTCTTTTTATACAAGAGGGCGAATCGATCGTTGTCAACACCGAAACCGGTGAATACATAGAGAGGGCATAATGCAAAAAGCCGAAATACTCGCACCCTGTCCCTGCGGGACCGGAATTAATTACGAAAACTGCTGCCAGCCCCATATTCTGGGTCTCGAAAAACCGCTGTCGGCCGAAAAACTGCTGCGCAGCCGTTATACAGCTTTTGTTGCGGGGGAGACAGATTACATCAAAACCACGCATCACCCCGACACTGCCAAAGATCTCGACATGCAGAGCATCATCGAGTGGTCCCGCAATTCAAGTTGGCTCAGCCTCGAAATCATCAACATCGATGAATCAACCGAAAAAGACACGACCTTCATCGAGTTCTGCGCCAAATACACGCAAAAGGACGGGACTCATCATCACAACGAAACATCCATATTTAAAAAAAAGGATGACACCTGGTTTTTTTACGATGTCAAAAAAAACAAGCCCATCGTCAAAGACCCCGCTCCCGGACGCAATGATCCCTGCACCTGCGGGAGCGGAAAAAAATATAAAAAATGCTGTGGAAACAAGTGACCATACTGAGCAACATACATCATTGCCGATCACAAAGGCAATCTGCGTCATTGCGAGGAGCAAAAGCTCCGCGGCAATCCCTTTGACCCCCATGGTGTCAGGTGGATCGCCACTCTTCGCATCGCGATGACAATGCCTGCTCTTTCAGCAAAAAAAAGTGAGTATCAATTACATGACCCCTTTGGGGTTAAAAAAAATTCAGGATGAACTCCAGCACCTTCTGCATATCGAACGCCCGCAAATTGTTAAAACAGTAAGCTGGGCGGCCGCACTGGGAGACAGGTCAGAAAATGCGGACTACATCTACGGCAAGAGACGGCTGAGGGAAATTGACAGTCGTATCCGTTTTTTACAGAAGCGACTTGACAACATCGATGTGGTCGATCCCGCAACGGTAAAGTCAGACAAGATCAGTTTTGGGGCCACGGTCACCATTGAAGATGAAGAGGGAAAAGCCGCCACCTATCAGATCGTGGGTGCCGACGAATTCAATGTGAGTGAGGGCAAAATCAGCTGGCAATCCCCTCTTGCAAAATCTTTGATCGGAAAAAAAGTCGGCGATGAGGTGATTGTCAACAGGCCAAAGGGAAACTCAACAGTTATTGTCACGGGGATCAAATACATATGAAAACCGCCATCACACTCGCGTTTAAGGAACTGCGTGATTATTTTGCCTCGCCCATTGCGTATGTTTTTATCAGTGTTTTTTTATGTCTCTCTTTCTGGCTGTTTTTTTCGGGGGTCTTTCTCGTCGGCGAGACAAGCCTGCGAGGTTTTTTTGGCTGGCTCCCGCTTCTGTTTATCATCCTGCTCCCCTCCATCACAATGGGCATGTGGGCCGAGGAAAAAAAATCAGGGACGATCGAACTGCTCCTCACACTTCCCGCCCGCACAGGAGAGATCATCATCGGCAAATATCTTGCGACTGTTATTTTTTTGACCCTTGTTCTCCTCTTAACTCTCCCCCTGGTCTTTATCATGGAGGGGCTTGGCGATCTTGACAGCGGGGTTGTCATGGGTGCCTACCTCGGCACATTTTTTCTCGCCTTAAGTTATCTGGCACTGGGGCTTTTTATTTCAAGTATCACCAAAAACCAGATTGTGGCCTTTATTATCACAGTCCTTGTTTTGTTTTTGTTTTATGTCATCGCAGAGCCACTGGTCACCTCTTATGTGCCGCAGGCCCTGATCCCTGTCCTGCAGTTCATGAGTTTTAATCAGCACTTTGCGGCCCTCTCACGCGGCGTTGTGGACACGAGGGATATCCTGTTTTTTATGAGTGCGATTTTTCTGTTTCTGTATTTAAACGCCGTCACCCTCTCGCTTAGAAAGGTTGCATGAGTTATTTTTACCAGAACATCACACGCAATAGCGTCATCGTCATTCTTATTTTTGGCATTGTGATTGCCGTTAATATCCTGTCAGCAAAGTATCACACCCGCTGGGATTTGACAGACGAAAAAGAATACACACTTTCACCCGCATCGTTAAAAATACTGGACCGTCTTGATGATCGTGTGACAGTCAAAATGTATTACTCAAAAAATCTCCCCGCGCCGCTGCTGCCAATCAGGGACCGCGTGGATGATATCATCAGTGAATTTAAAGCCCACTCCCAAACCTCTTTTGTAATCGAACACATCGACCCCGATCTTAATGAAGACAGGTCTCGTGAGATTGAGGCCCTGGGCATCGCACCGCTGCAACTCAATGTCGTCGAAAAAGACAAGCAGGAGGTACGCAAGGTCTACATGGGCATGGTGCTGTACTATCAGGACAAACGCCAGGTGATCCCCGCGGTGACCGAGGTGCAGAATATGGAATATCTCATCGGCTTGAGCATCTTAAACCTCACCCAAAAACAAAGGCCGCGCATCGGGGTCTTTATCGGCGCCAATCAATCCAAATATCTCCTGATCGATAAAATTGTAAAGCAGCTTGGTGAACTCGTCCCCATCGACGCATCCACCAAAAATCTGGATCAATTAAATCTCAATATCCTGCTTGTCATCGACCCTGTCGAGGTCACAAAAGAAATCACAAATCAATGGGACACTCTCATAGAAAAAGGGGCGGCCCTCCTCGTCTTTAGCGGTACTATAGACGTGCAGGACGAGGACATGACTGCCTTCGAAATCTTCAGCGGCGTCGAGGACTGGCTGGGTGCAAAGGGTTTGGGTGTCTCTCATCTGCTGCTGCTTGATATTCAGCAGAACGCGCAGGCGGGATTTCAGGCGGGTCTCATGCAGGTCTATATGGCCTACCCCTTCTGGATCAAGGCCCTCAAAAAAGACCTCTCAGACACGCACATCATCACCGCAGGTCTTGAAGAAGTCTTGTTCCCCTGGACCAACGTGCTCGACATCATGGGCGACAAAAACAATCCCTGGAAGCCCTCCGTGCTTGTCACATCATCCGAAAAATCTTTTTTGCAACAGGAGGGCATGACGGGCATCGATCCCCAGTACGTCGACGACATGACAGAGTTGCCGGTCTTTAAAAAATACCCGCTGACAGCCGTCTTAAAAAGAGACAACAAGCAGGGACTCATTTTTGTAACAGCAAATCATCACATGCTGCGGGATGGTTTCCTGCAGCAGTCTCAGGGCAACATCATCTTTCTCTCAAACATGATCGAATACTCATCGTGGGGTGATCTACTCATCGATGTCCGTTCCCGCGGTAAAACTGCGCGTCCCTTAAAAGAACTTGACCCCGAAAAAAAATCGCGGATCAAATGGGTCACAACAGGCGCTGTCCCCCTCTCCGCCATTGCTGCGGGCCTTATGGTGCTGTGGATCCTTAAAAAACGGAGGGGGCGAAGAATACACAAGCTACTAACTTGACACAAAAAAAACCAAAAACACCCGTCATCATGGTCACTGATTCTGGTCTGGGGGGCGTCTCCATTCTTGCGCATCTCTTACACCGACTTAAAACCGGTGTCCCTTTTCATAACCCGCATAAAGCGGAGTGCATTGCGATCAAACATGAAGGGTTTCATGTTTGGCGCTATGCGCCAGACACCACGCGGGCGGACACCATGCAAAAATTGATGCCGAAACGCGTAGAAAAAACCTTCCAAGGTTCCAAGGTGCGCGTAGTCTACTTTAATGCCATGCCCGACTACGCGATGGGCTACAATGACATGAAAGACGAGCGTCAAAAAATATTTGCGTTTAATGCCGCCTTAACAAGCGCGCAAAAAAAATTTGATCCGGCCCTCACCCTCATCGCAAGTAACACGCTTTCGGCACTTTACCCGCATACAGATTTTAAAAACACAAACACTGCCCCCGTAAAAACCATTGCCGAAACCGCCCTTAAACTCATGCTTGATTTTCTGCACAAACATGCGCGGTCCCGTCTGGTGATTCTGGGGACACCCACAACAATCGCGTCCGGTCTGTACACCATGCCCCTTGCACAAAATCACATCCCGCCCAAAAGGATGATCACCGAGCCCTGCCCCGATCTGCACAACCTGATTGTCCGCAACATTGTCGACCCTCACATCGAAAAAAAAATCAGCACGCACATCATGTCCGCGCTTGGCAAGATTGCCAAAGGCACCCGGACAGCACTGTGTCTCTGCTGTACCCACTATGGTTTTGCGGTCCCCCTCTTTCAAAAGATCCTTGCGGATTTCGATCACAACGTGACGCTTATCAATCCCAATTTAAATATCTGCGATGATCTTTTGGTCGGCTGCAAACAAAAAACCCGCCCTGCCATTTGCATCAAGATTGTCTCGCAGGCAAAGATCCACAAAGACGACATCGGCAATGTGTGCCGTCTCGTCAAAGAAACAGCGCCCGAAATCGCACTTGCATTAAAAGGGTATCAACATGTCCCCGATTTTTTCAAGTGGCGCCTGTAGAGCATCCTGGTTCTATACCCATGTTTTTTTCCACTGATGATACTGTGATGGGAGCAAGGGCAATCATGGAGCAAAAGGGTCAAACCTTTACCTTTACCTTTACCTTTACCTTTACCTTTTTCTTTCAAAAGTAAAGGTAAGGGTTTGACCCCTTTCTTTTGACCCCTTTCTTAAAAAGCACACTTTCACTTTTTTTCATTGGCACCTTTTGTTCAATTATCGTTTGAAAATCAAACTAAGAACCTTAATCTACTTTTTTAGAGTCATTGCCCACTGCACTTTTCTTTTTTTTCATTACGAATAAGGTAGAACGAAATCCAACTTGCATGTAGGCGAGACTTAATAAGGAAAGGTAGAGAGATTTTGCAGGCATGGGCTTGATAGAAACCACTTCAAGGCCATGAGAGTTGGCTAATTTCACCAACTTCGATTTAAACCAACCAGGAAACTGCACTAACAATGTGCCGTTGTCTTCTAAATGTTCACTCACTTTAGAGAATAGAGTTGGTAGATATTTTACTGACGTCACAAATTGCCTGTCATCCCCTTTAAGATCTGTAGATAAATAGGGAGGGTTGGATAATATAACATTAAATTTCCCATCAACATTTGAGAACATATCGCTTTTTTTGAATTCTACATTTTTACAATTGAGCACTGCGCAGTTTTCGCGTGCATTTTTTATGGCTCTTTCACTGATATCAACTGCGACAACTTCTTTTGCTACTTTTGCAGCAAATGCAGTTGTAATTCCAGAACCACAACCTAAATCTAAAACTCGATCCTCTTTTTTGCAGAACTGCACGGCTGTGTGCTCATTTTCAAGCGGCTTATAAACTCCGGGATACACTCTAAATGTATGCCCGTTAATTTTTATATTAGGCCAAATCGCGGTTAGCTTTCCTACATACCAATACCAAAATGTCGTCAGACCGGTTTTGTACATCTCGTATAAAAACATCTGCCCTCCTGAATAATCAGGACATGAACTCGCATGACGGAGGTCGCTATTTTAAATTATTTTTATCGATCACAAAAACAAGATCCACCATTACCCCCTGTACCTCGCATCCCGCGTGCCGTTTTTGTGTTGAAAATTACGCCCTCACCCTCGCCACGGCCCGCTGCCAGTGGTCTGTCTGTGATTTTCTTGACGCGTCACTCATCTTTGGACCAAATTTTTTGTCCACCTTAAGGCCTTTGCTGATCTCGTTTTGATCCTGCCACAGACCAGAGCCAAGCCCCGCAAGAAAGGCAGCACCCATCGCTGTGGTCTCAATGATCATGGGGCGTATGATCTCGCAGCCCAGAATATCAGACTGAAACTGCATCAGCAGATTGTTGGCACACGCGCCGCCATCAACCTTGAGTGTCTTAAGTTTGTGCCCGCTGTCTCTTTGCATCGCGCTTAAGACATCGTACTGTGAAAACGCAATCCCCTCCAGGGCCGCCCTCGCTATGTGTCCCCTGTTGCTCCCACGCGTGAGCCCCGTGATCATCCCGCGCGCGTGCGGGTCCCAGTACGGCGCTCCAAGCCCCGCAAGGGCCGGCACAAAATGAACACCGCCGTTGTCCGTAACCGTCTTTGCAAGTTTTTCGATCTCGGAGGCCTGGCTGATGATTTTAAGTTCGTCCCTCAACCACTGCACCACAGCCCCCGCAACAAACACAGAGCCCTCAAGTGCGTAGTTGACGGTATCCCCGAGTTTCCAGGCAACGGTGGTCAATAATCCGGACTCCGACAAGACGGGTCTCTCCCCGATATTCATCAAGAGAAAAGAGCCCGTACCGTACGTGCACTTTGCCTCACCGGCCTTAAAACATGCCTGACCAAAAAGAGCCGCCTGCTGATCCCCGGCCATCCCGGCTACAGGGATGCCATCGGGCAAAACACCGCACCCGCGCGTCACACCGTAAACCTCCGCACAGGACCTGATCTCTGGAAGAATGTCTTTGGGAATGTCGAATATTTTTAAAAGTTCATCGTCCCATGCGAGTGCCTTGAGACTCATGAGCAGTGTCCGCGAGGCATTGGTCACGTCAGTCACATGGACTGTCCCCCCCGTGAGTTTATAAACAAGGTACGAGTCAATCGTGCCAAAGGCAAGCCGCCCTTTTAAAGCGAGTTGTTCCGCCTGTTTGATGTGGGACAGGATCCATCTTATTTTTGTTGCCGAGAAATACGGGTCAAGCACAAGCCCTGTTTTTTCTTTAACAACAGGGAGCAAACCTTTTTCGCGCAAGGATTCGCAAAAAGCAGCGGTACGCCTGTCCTGCCACACAATGGCCCTGTGAACAGGCCTGCCGCTCTCTTTGTCCCACAAGACGGTTGTTTCCCGTTGATTGGTAATCCCGATGCCCGCGATATCACTGCCCTCAACACGGGATTTTTTAAGCGCCTGATCGATTGTTTTTAATGTGCCGGCCCAGATTTCTTCGGGGTCGTGTTCCACCCATCCGGGTTCCGGGTAATATTGTTTAAACTCGTTGTTGACCTTTGACTTGACCCTGAGGGCTTTATCAAGAAGCATCACCGTTGTGCCTGTGGTGCCCTGATCAATCGAAAGAATGTATTTCATATACTTCACCCCACCTTTGCGTTGGATTCTATCTCTGACTGTGGTGTCACAAGACAGAGTTTTTTTCCCTTCTTTGCCGCAAGCAGCATCCCGTGGCTCTCTATGCCGCGAATCTTTGCAGGTTTTAAGTTGGCCACAATGACAATGGATTTGCCTGTTATTTCTTCCGGCGAATAATGCTCGGCCACACCAGCCACAATCTGTCTCTGTGTGCCTCCCACATCGATTTGCAGGACAAGCAGTTTATCTGCATCTAAAACCTTTTCTGCGGAAAGGACTTTTGCCACACGCAAATCCACCTTTGAAAAATCTGCAATATCGATCAACTCCGCTCCAACCGCAGACACCTGACGGCCGTCGGTTGATGGTTGCGGGCTAGGGGCCTGGGGTTGGGGGCTTACGACTGACGGTGGCTGAATTCTTGGAAACAGCATCACCTTCTGCTCTTTAAGCTGATACTCCGCCACAATGAACGGGACCTTTTGAAACACATCGGCCCTGACAGCCGAAATATCCAACACCGCATCAAAACCAAAAGCGGCCCATGTTTTTTGTACAGCCTTTGGAATAAATGGATACGCAAGCACCGCAATCAGCCTGATCGCCTCTGTGATGGTGGTCAGCACCGCCGAAAGGGCCGCGTGTTTTTGTTCCTTTGCAAGTGTCCATGGCGCGCTGGTATCGATGTACTGGTCAATAGCGGTGATGTAGGCCCAGATTTTTTCGAGGGCCAGATGAAAAGCAACGTCACCACTTTTAACCGGGTCAAGATGTTCTGTGACTTCTTTAAAAACATTTTCGGCATCATGCAGCAGTTGCCTCTCTGCGGTGTGTGAGGGATCGAGGGGTTTGATCTTCCCCTCCTGATAGCGCCAGATCATGCCAAGCGTCCGTGACACAAGATTGCCAAACCCGTTTGCAAGGTCGGCGTTGTAAC